>NZ_BDEL01000001.1:2860625-3182812 GCF_001685485.1 Formosa haliotis
AAGCATCGTTAGACATTCCCATTACACTAATGCGTTTTACGCTCCAAAGCAATTCGGGATTCATCACTTTTTGGGCGCTTGCTAAATTACTGGTAATCAATACGGTTAAAATTAAGATTAGTTTTTTCATTTTTAGGATATTAAAGATGCCAAATATACGGTTTTACTAGGGTTTCATTTATTAAAGTTTTTATAAAGTATAGGGTTTCTCGCGAATTTACTCGGTTTATTTAGAGCTTTATTACAGCATTTCTGAATTATATTTTTAAGAGATAAATTATTAACTTGTAGGGAATATGTATTCTACAATTTAAATCATGGCACAACATAACGATTTAGGTAAAGAAGGTGAGGGGATTGCGATGAATTTTCTTCTGAAAAATGGATATCAAATTTTAGAGCAAAATTACAGATACCAAAAAGCTGAAGTAGATATTTTGGCTAGAAAAGATGAGATCTTAGCCGTTGTTGAGGTAAAAACACGATCGACTTCAGAGTTTGGAAATCCACAAGATTTTGTAAAGCCAAAGCAAATTCAGCGCTTAGTGACTGCCGTAGATGCCTATGTTTTAGCTCATAATTTAGATGTAGAGGTGCGTTTTGATATTATTGCACTTATAAAAACCGCTAAAGGATTTGAAATAGAACATTTAGAAGACGCATTTTATTATTTTTAAATTCGCTTAAAACAATACTTAATAAGATATGAAGATTGTAATATTAGATGGATACACGCTAAATCCAGGAGATTTAAGTTGGGATGCTTTAAAAGCCATTGCCGATATAGTTATTTACGACCGGATTGCTGTAGACACCAATTCTATAATTGAAGCCATAGGCGACGCCGAAGCAGTTTTAACAAATAAAGTTCCATTGTCGGCAGAAGTATTATCACAGTTACCTCAGTTAAAATATATTGGTGTAACTGCGACGGGTTATAATATCATCGATATAGAAGCTGCCAAAAAGCAAGGTGTGGTGGTAACCAATGTACCGGCTTATAGCACCAAATCGGTGGCACAATTTACCATGGCATTGCTGTTAGAACTTTGTCACCATGTAGGCGATCATAATCGTGCTGTTAAAGAAGGGCAATGGGAGCATTCGGAAGATTTTAGTTTCTGGAATTCACCTTTAATTGAATTGGAAGGAAAAACCATGGGACTCATTGGTTTTGGTCAAATAGGTCAAGCCACAGCGGCTTTAGCCCAGGCATTTGGCATGCAAGTTTTGGTTTATAATAGAACCGTTTATAAGGAGTTTGAAACCGATACCTTAACTTTTGTTGAATTAGATACTTTATTAGCTGAAGCAGATGTAATTAGTTTACATTGTCCCTTAACAAAAGATACCGAAGGACTTATAAATTCGGAAACTATCGCTAAAATGAAAGCTGAGGTATTTTTAATAAACACCTCTAGAGGCGGCTTAGTTGTTGAAGCCGATTTAGCCGAGGCTTTAAATTCTGATAAGATTGCAGCTGCCGCAGTAGATGTGGTTTCTCAAGAACCCATCACTTCAGACAACCCCTTGTTGAAAGCAAAAAACTGTATAATTACACCTCATATTGCTTGGGCACCTATAGAAGCACGCTCCCGATGTATGCAGATTGCCGTGTCTAATTTTGAATCGTTTTTAAATGATAAACCTCAGCATGTAGTTTGAAGGACACTCACTAAGTTAGAAGCCTAAATCTAGAGCCAAAGCTAAGATGAATGTGAACCGAGGGTTTTTCAATGTTTTAAAATCGGGATGATTAAGAATAATAACTAATTTAAGCCTTAGTGAGCGGTAATATTTAATTGCTGCCGACGAATTAATAAAAACTCAATGATTATGAAATATTATACGAAAGCACAATCAGCTTCTAAGAATATCGCATCAATTAAAATAAAGGAATCAGACATTGGCTTCGGAATTACCCCAGAGTCGGCAGATCTTTTACCAAATCCAGCCGAATTATTTTTAGGATCATTTTCGGCTTGTATACTAAAAAATGTGGAGCGTTTTTCTGCTATTATGAATTTTGAATATTCGAAAGCTGAAATAATAGTTAATGCTAGCCGGTTAGAGAAACCTCCCAGAATGGAGGACATAAACTATGAATTAACCATTTATAGTAAAGACGATAATTTAAATATTAACTTACTTAAAAAGAATATCGAAAAATTTGGGACTATATTTAATACGGTAAAATCTTCTTGTTCTATTACTGGAGAGATAAAAAAAGCGTCAGAATGAAAAATGTAATTACCCTTTGGCTGTTAGCCTTGGTTTTGAGTTGTAATTCTTATAAAAAGGAAAATCAAAGCGAAGCTACAAATCAAAACCCCGAAACCAATAAAATTAATGGCAGTGTTAAACCTGAAATTCAATCGCCAGAACCTATAATTTATCTAGCAGATAATCTAGACGAGAAAGACAAGTTAGGCTATTGTATCGATACCATGAGCAAAGGTTTTAACGATACGTTACATGTACATTCCTGCAAACCAAATGGTGAAGATGTGTTATTTTATTACGATGAAGACACTCAGCAAATTTGTTCGGCGACCTATCCAGGCTACTGTGCAGCTATGCTTGGTGGACCAAAAATTGGATTGACTATAAGTCTGGTTAAAAGCGACCCGGAATCTTCCAATCAAAAATTTGTTTACACTAAGGAAACGGGAGAATTTAGCCCCAAAGAAGAACCTAGTCTTTGTCTTGCGGCGGGAAGTGAAAGCAGCAATGCAGGACCTTATATGTCGAGATCTTTAACGTTGCAGTCTCGAAAGACCACAGATAAAAGCCTAAAATCGTGGGTGATTAAAGGCTCAAAATAAGGTCTAACTAGAAGGTGTTCTTATGCTTTGGAAGTTTTGTAGTTAGTGGTGTAAAGTTTAGCAACTTAATATATAGATTTTTTGGGCCCGAGTAGATATTTGTTCTGTTGCCTATGCTTGGTCACTTATAGTAGCACGCTCCCGATGTATGCAGATTGCCGTGTCTAATTTTGAATCGTTTTTAAATTAAACCGCAGCATGAAGTTGGGTAGTATGGGTGTATAAATTAAGGCGATCTGGTTAATCCTTGCGACTTGAAAAGCTATAAAACTGAAAAATAAAATAACAAAAGACACCTTGAATGTGAGTTCAAGGTGTCTTTTGGTTTGCATTAATTAAAGGACAGGTGTTTAAAAATTAAAGTTTCGTATCTAAAAACGCCTTTAATTTTTCTACATCGTCTGGTTTAGCGATAATTTTTTTGTTTTTGTCCAGTACAAAGAACGACGGTGTACCTGAAACTCCATAAGCAATAGGAATTGGGTTATCCCATTTACCGTGACCATAAATTTGTGTAAACTCGGTGTAGTTTTTAATGGTATTTTCCCAATTAGGGCGTTCATCTTCTAGACCAATAGCAAGTACCTGAATATTCGGTTTGTCTTTTAAATAGGCTTTTAAAACAGGTAATTCTGCCAAACAATGCGAGCAAGTACTGCTCCAAAACGTAACAATATAAAAATCTTTTCCACTCAACTGGCTAAGCTTTGTGCTACCCACTTTAGAGGGCCAAGAAAAGTCTGGAGCCGTTGCGCCAATAGCTGTATTTTGAAATGCTTTCATATCTGTAATTAGCATTTCGTCTTTTACGGGGTCTAATAATTTTTGAAGATATTTTGATGCAATATAATTGGCAACCTCCTCGTTTTGGCGTTCTTTAAACTGTGTCCATAATACTTCTAAAATCGATTTCTGTATAACTTTTTCTTTTGAAGTAACTCGAACCACATCGTCTATATTATTTTTATACGAAGTGTTTTTGTCGTCTTTATCTACAAAAATAAAAACGTAACTCATAGCAGAGTCCATTAAAAAACTGGAATTTTGTAATACCGGATCGCTAAAATTAATTGGTTTAAAATAATGTTTTTTAAAGTTGTTGAAATAGGTTGGAGCATCTTCAAAGGTTGTAGGGATGTATGGTTTTTCTGCAACAATAAAATGATTCGCAATCATACCTTTGGATTCCTTTTCTGCTTGATCTTGAACAGCAGTTAGTTCTGCTATACAGTCCATATATTCCGATTCATCTTGATTGGGTTGTCCGTAGAATGAATTGATTTTCGATTTTATAGCGAACATGTCACTTTTGTATTTGTTTAGAATCTGATTTTCTTTAGAGGTTAGAAAAGAAACTCCTTTTTGTTGATCGTAATTGAAAACAACATCTTCATTATTATAAATAAAATTGAAGTTATATTGTTCTTGTGGTAAGGCATAAACAATACGATACATACCCGGTTTTAAAGTAGCGTCTAGATCGAGTTCGAATTGACCATTTACTATATCAGCATTACTGATGTATTCATTGTTCGACGGATTTAATTTGTACAAAATGGCAGCTTTGTAACTCGCTGCGGGTGTAAAGGTTCCTGAAATTTTATGCTGAGCCAACATGAGCGTTGGAAGTATAAATAAGGCGAATAATATCTTTTTCATAATTTTAATTTGATATAGGTTGAAGCGCTAATAAGGCTTGTTTTACTGTTTTTATATGATCGAAAGTTAAGAGTAATCGAAGGCCTGCACGTGTTTGTTTTTCTTTCATTTTACATGCTTTAGGATGGGATTGAACAAATTTTAAAACCTTGGTAAAGCTTTCGCTTTGGTAAAACGAACTTTGCTGATCGCTTACAAAATAGCCCACCATTTTACCTTGTTTCATCACGATTTTTTCTAAACCAATATGTATGGCAAGCCACTTAACACGTACACTGTTTAGTAAATCTACAACTTGCGTTGGCAATTCACCAAATCTATCTATTAATTCTTTTTCGAAGGTAATTAACTCAGCTTCCGTTTTTAAATTATTTAGTTGGGTGTATAGGTTTAAACGTTCGGCAATGTTATTTACATAGTCGTCTGGGAATAACAATTCAAAGTCGGTGTCTATAGAAATGTCTTTAACATATTCTTTTGGTTTATCATCATCCGGATATAAATCTTTAAATTCGTTTTCCTTTAATTCTTCAATGGCTTCGCTCAAAATTTTCTGATACGTATCGAAACCAATATCATTTATAAAACCGCTTTGTTCGCCTCCTAATAAATCGCCAGCCCCTCGAATTTCTAAATCTTTCATGGCAATATTAAAGCCGCTTCCTAGTTCTGTAAATTGTTCTAATGCGGTAATTCGTTTTCTAGCATCTTCTGTCATTGCAGAATATTCTGGTGTTATAAAATAACAGAAGGCTTTTTTGTTACTTCGTCCTACACGACCTCGCATTTGGTGCAAATCGCTGAGTCCAAAATTATTCGCATTATTAATAAAAATGGTGTTGGCATTAGGGACATCTAAACCACTTTCTACTATGGTTGTACTTACTAAGACGTCGAATTCACCATTCATAAAAGACAACATTAATGCTTCTAATTTTTTACCTTCCATTTGGCCGTGACCAATGCCAACTTTTGCATCGGGAACTAGGCGCTGAATTAAACCAGCAACTTCTTTAATATTTTCAATACGATTATGAATGAAATAAATTTGTCCGCCACGCTGAATTTCGTAACTCACGGCATCGCGAATGGTTTCTTCTTCAAAACGAATAACGTGACTTTCTATAGGGTATCTATTGGGTGGAGGTGTGGTGATTACCGATAAATCTCGGGCCGCCATTAAACTAAACTGAAGTGTTCTAGGAATTGGTGTGGCGGTTAAGGTTAACACATCCACATTTTCTTTGAGTGTTTTAAGTTTCTCTTTAACGGCTACTCCAAATTTTTGTTCTTCATCGACAATTAATAATCCTAAATCTTTAAACACTACACTTTTATTAACCAGTTGGTGTGTCCCGATAATAATATCGACATGCCCTTTTTCTAAACGTTCTAAAGTATCTCGTTTTTCTTTAGCCGATCTAAATCGGTTTACATAATCTACCGTAACAGGAAAATCTTTTAAACGCTCGCTAAAAGTTTTATGGTGTTGGTAGGCTAAAATGGTTGTGGGTACTAAAACAGCCACTTGTTTACCATTATCTACAGCTTTAAAAGCGGCACGAATGGCGACTTCCGTTTTTCCGAAACCAACATCACCACAAACTAAACGATCCATGGGGCGCTCGCTTTCCATATCCGATTTAATGTCTGCTGTCGAGGTGCTTTGGTCTGGAGTGTCTTCGTAAATAAAAGAAGCCTCTAACTCGTGTTGCAAATAGCTATCTGGATTGTATTGATAACCTTTCTCTAGCTTACGTTTGGCGTAAAGCTGAATTAAATTAAAGGCAATTTCTTTAACCCGAGTTTTTGTTTTTTGTTTTAAAACCTTCCAAGCGTTACTTCCTAGTTTATGGACTTTAGGTGGTTTGCCGTCCTTCCCGTTAAACTTTGTTATTTTATGAAGCGCATGTATGCTTAAATACAAAATATCTCGCTCGCCATAAATTAGTTTTATAGCTTCTTGTTTTTTGCCTTCAACATCAATTTTTTGAAGTCCGCCAAAACGGCCTACACCATGGTCTATATGGGTAACGTAATCGCCAATTTCTAAATTTGTAAGCTCCTTTAAGGTTATGGCTTGCTTTTTTGCATAGCCGTTTTTAAGACTGAACTTATGGTAACGTTCAAAGATTTGATGATCGGTATAACACAACACTTTATTGTCGTGATCTATAAACCCTTGATTTAAAGACAGGACTAAGGTTTGGTACGATACGCCTTGCTCTATATCTTTAAAAATATCGTGAAAACGTTTGGCCTGCTGCTCGCTTACACAAGCAATATAATTGGTAAATCCTTTATTGTGATTGCTGTTTAAATCTTCAATTAAAAGATCGAATTGTTTATTGAATGAGGGTTGCGGTGTGGTGTGGTAAACAATAGTTTCGTCTGTGTCTTTATGGAAATAATATCCGCTACCAAACTCTACAACCGTGAATTTTAAAAGTTGTTTTTTTAGTAATTCCGAATTACAAAACAACTCGTTTGGAGTATGGTGTTTAATTTCAGAATTAAGGGTTTTAAAAGCATCTTCTGCTTTGCCAAATAGCACATCGCTTCCAGAAAAAAGCAACTGACTGTTTTTAGAAAACACCACTGTTTTACTTGCGATATATTCTAGAAAACTTTCTCGACTTTCATCTAAAAATTTATTTTCAACATTAGGAATAATGCTAATTTTCTTGATTTGCTCGGTAGAGAGTTGGGTTTCTACATCGAAGGTTCTTATGCTATCTACATCATCTCCAAAAAATTCTATACGATAAGGTTCGTCGTGCGAAAAAGAAAAGACATCTACAATTCCCCCACGAACAGAAAATTCGCCAGGTTCTGTAACAAAATCTACACGTTTAAACTTGTATTCGAACAACATTTCGTTTACAAATTCTATCGATAAATTGTCGTTTATGGCAATTTTTAAGGTGTTGCGTTCTAGCTCTTTCTTGGTAACAACTTTTTCAAATAGGGCATCGGTATAGGTAACAATTATGGCTGGTTTTTTACGCGAATTTATACGGTTTAAAACCTCGGCACGTAAGAGTACGTTGGCGTTATCGGTTTCCTCTATTTGGTATGGTCTACGGTAACTTCCAGGGTAGAAAAGAACATCTTTTGTGTTTAATAGTTGTTCTAAATCGTTTAAATGGTAGGCCGCTTCTTCCTTATCGTTAAAAATAAGAAGAAAAGGTTTTTCGGCATACTTAAAAACTTCGGCAACAACTAGAGAAAATGACGACCCTACAAGCCCTTTAACAACGGTTTTGTTTTCGTTTATGGCAATAGCATTTTGCAAATTTTGCGTTTGCAAAGTTTGTGCAAATGTTTGCAAGAGATTGTTTTTACTCAAGACAATTTATTTTGTGCAAATATAATGTATGTGAAAAGAAAAAATGTTAACGATTTATGAATTTAAAGTGCTTAAATATTTTGAATTTTATTAAATTTAGCCTCAAAAATTGATGATATTTAAACATGTTAGGCATGTGTCGTTAATTTTATTAGATATTTTAAAAAGTAAAACATATGTCTTATTCAAAATTATTTGATAGCGGATTTACAGAGCGTAATAAAGATCATTTTGCGGCTATTGTTCGTGTAGCTATGGATGATGGTATAATTTCTAATGATGAAAAAGCATTCTTAGATCGATTGGCTAGAAATTTACACATACATGATAACGATTACGAGCAAATTTTAAAGGATTATAAATCGCACCCTATAAATCCACCAGTAGATTATACTAGACGATTAGAGCGTTTATACGATTTGGCGCGTATGGTCGCTGTAGATCATATTAAAGGAGATCACGAGGAAATACTAATTCGTAAAATTGGTATAGGTCTAGGGTTTTCTCCAGAAAATGTAAAGTATATTGTAGATAAAGCTTTAACACTGGTAACAGATGGTGTTGATTTAGACACCTTTATTGAAGAAATAAAATTAATGAACAGATAATAAAGTCTGTTTTTACGATATAAAAAAAGCGATCATATTGAATGATCGCTTTTTTTTATGGGCTTTAATTACTTTGCGTTACGCATAAATTCTTCAGCTTTTTCAACCATGTGTTTACTTCCACAAATAAAAGGAACACGTTCGTGTAATTCTGTAGGTTTTATATCCATTATACGATTAAAACCATCGCTAGCTTTTCCGTTAGCTTGTTCGGCCAAGAATGCCATTGGGTTACATTCGTAAAGTAAACGTAATTTTCCTTTTTCGTTTTTAGAACTTTTAGGGTATAAATAAATTCCTCCTTTAATCATGTTTCTATGGAAATCTGATACTAACGATCCAATGTATCTAGAAGTATAAGGTCTGTCGCCTTCATCTTTTTGGCAATACTTAATGTAGTCTTTTATACCTTGAGGGAAATGAATATAGTTTCCTTCGTTACACGAGTAAATATTTCCATCTACAGGAAAAGACATGTCTGGATGCGACAAGTAAAATGTTCCAATAGCAGGGTTTAACGTAAAACCGTTAACACCGGCACCAGTAGTATACACTAACATAGTAGAAGTACCGTAAACAATATATCCGGCAGCAACTTGTTGGTTACCTTCTTGCAAGAAATCGTCTATAGTAACAGGAGTTCCAATAGGAGTAACACGTCTGTAAACAGAAAAAATAGTTCCTACAGATACGTTTACATCGATATTAGAAGAGCCATCTAAAGGGTCTATTAATACCACATATTTATTCTGGTTATTAGAATCTAAACTGTTAATTGAAATAAAATCGTCTTCCTCTTCACTAGCAATTCCACAAACAATATTTCTATTGGTTAAGGTTTGAATAAAGGTGTCGTTAGCATACACATCTAGTTTTTGCTGATCTTCACCTTGTATATTTACATCGCCGGCTAATCCTATAATATCTACTAATCCCGCTTTATTTACTTCGTAGTTTACAACCTTTGCGGCTAAACGGATGGAGTTAAGTAATCGTGTTAATTCACCTGTGGTGTATTTAAAAGCGTGTTGGTGTTCGATAATAAATTCACCTAATGTTTTGTTCTTTTTTGACATTGTATGAGTAGCGTTTGTTTGTGCAAATATCGTGTTTTTTGTTAAATTACAACGTTTGAGTTAAAATTATAATCCACACATTTTACATATATTTGAAGTCTTAAAAAAATATTATGAATTTTAAAATTAGACCGGCAAAAATTGAAGATATGTCGGCAGTATTGCAATTAATTAATGAATTAGCAATTTTTGAAAAAGAGCCAAATGCGGTAGAAGTCACTTTAAGCGATTTAGAACGTGATGGATTTGGAGAACAACCTTTATTTAAGTGTTTTGTAGCCGAAGTTGAGGGCGAAGTAAAAGGTATTGCATTGGTGTATAATAGGTATTCTACATGGAAAGGACCTATAATTCATTTAGAAGATTTAATTGTAAACAAAGATTTTAGAGGAACAGGAATGGGTACAGCTTTGCTTAACGAAGTTGTGAAATATGGCCATAGTCGTGGAGCCAAACGTATTAATTGGGAAGTTATAGATTGGAACCAGCCAGCCATTGCTTTTTACGAAAGTAAAGGGGCTACCGTATTACGCGACTGGGATGTGGTGCAATTAAATGAAGCGGCTATAAAATCTTATATCGATAAGCTGTAACATGAAAGTATTTAAATTTGGAGGCGCTTCTGTAAAAGATGCTGCTAGTGTTAAAAATCTTGCACAGATTTTAAAACACTATGCAGACAAAAACACAGTGGTTATCGTGTCTGCAATGGGAAAAATGACGAATGCTTTTGAAGGCCTTATAGATAATTATCTTAATAACAGTTCAGATTTAGAAGCCTCTATAATGGCTATCCAGCAGTATCACCATACGATAGCTTCAGACCTTTTTTCAGATTTAAATCATCCAATTTTTAAAGCCATACAAACACATTTTGACGCTTTAACTTCTATTTTAAACACTAACGATTCTACCGATTTCGATTTTGTTTACGATCAAATTATTGGTTTCGGCGAATTGCTGTCTACTACCATTGTAAGTGCCTATTTAAACGATTTTGGTGTAGAAAACAAATGGTTAGATGTCCGCGATTTTATAAAAACCGATTCCAATTATAGGCGAGCCACAGTAGATTGGGAAGTCACCACTCGTTTAATAGAACCCTTGCAGAGCGTCTCCTCGATGGTAGTTACCCAGGGATTTTTAGGAAGTCATACAAAACATACCACCACTTTAGGGCGAGAAGGTAGCGATTACAGTGCTGCGATTTTTGCATATGGTTTACACGCAGAAAGTGTAACGATCTGGAAAGATGTGCCCGGGGTTTTAAATGCCGACCCTAGACATTTTCTAGAAGCTCAACTTTTAGAACAATTGTCTTATCGCGAAGCTATAGAGCTAGCTTTTTACGGTGCCAGTGTTATTCATCCTAAAACGCTGCAACCTTTGCAACAAAAAGGAATTCCGTTATTTGTAAAATCATTTTTAAATCCGGAAGCAAAAGGCACTAAAGTACAAGCAGAAAATGGCAATACACCTCAGATTCCGTGTTATATAGTTAAGAAAAATCAACTATTAATTGGTTTAACTTCTTTAGATTTTTCATACATTGTAGAAGAGAATATCAGCGATATTTTTAATATTTTACATCTTTTTAAAATGAAAGTTGATCTTATTCAGAATTCAGCCATTAGTTTTTCTGTATGTGTAGAAGATGGTTTTCATAACATAGAACAGGTTGTAAAACATTTTCAAATTAAATATAAAGTAACACTAGTTAAAAACGTTTCACTTTATACCGTTAGGCATTATAATGCCGAAGCCATTGCTTTAATTGAAAAAAATAAAGATATTTTACTAAAACAACGCACTCAAGATACGGTTCAAATAGTAACTATTTAAACAATTCACTACATTTGCTGCATGGCTAAAAAGATAGAAAAAGGATTAGTAACTCCAAAGGAGATAGCAAAAGCTATTAAGGCCGATAAATTCGGGTTTTTTGGGACTTTTGCCGGATGGGGATTGATGAAACTCCTTAGAATTTCTAGATTAAATAAAATTTATTTACGGAATAAACATTTATCTAATGTTGAGTTTCTGGACAGTATATTAGACGAATTTAAAGTTAAGTTCGAAATCCCTGAAGAAGATTTAAAGCGCTTGCCAAAAGACGGAGCGTTTATAACAGTTTCTAATCATCCGTTAGGAGGGATTGATGGTATTTTATTATTAAAATTAATGCTAGAACAGCGCCCCGATTATAAAATTATGGCGAATTTCTTGTTACACCGTATCGAGCCCTTGAAGCCATTTGTTATGCCTGTTAACCCGTTTGAAGACAGGAAAGACATACAGTCTAGTGTTGCTGGTTTTAAAAATGCTTTGTCGCATTTACGCGACGGTCATCCGTTGGGTGTATTTCCTGCAGGTGAAGTCTCTACCTACCGCGAAGGGAAATTGGTAGTAGATCGCCCTTGGGAAGCCGCGGCTTTAAAATTGGTAAAACGTGCCGAAGTACCTGTAGTGCCAATTTATTTTCACGCTAAAAATAGTAAGTTGTTTTACGAACTTTCTAAAATGAGCGATACCTTAAGAACGGCAAAATTACCTTCGGAATTACTTAACCAAAAACGTCGTATAATTAAAGTGCGTATTGGAAAAGCAATTACGGTTTCAGACCAAAAGGAGCATGCCACTTTACCTGAATTTTCGGAATTTTTAAGACGAAAAACCTATATGTTAGCCAATGCTTTCGAGGAAAAGTCTAAAATTCTAGACAGTTTAACGTCTACTTTAAATTTAAAGTCTACAAAGCCTCCAGCACGTATTGTAACTCCGGTAGATTCTATTTTAATGAATGAAGAGGTCGATCATTTACGAACTTCAGATTGTCGTTTGCTACAAAGTAAGAATTACGAGGTGTTTTTGGCATCAGCAAAAGAAATACCTAATATCCTTCGTGAAATTGGTCGTTTGCGTGAAATAACATTTCGTGAAGTTGGCGAAGGGACTAACGAATCTATAGATTTAGATAAGTTTGATAGTTACTATCACCATATGTTTCTTTGGGATGACGAGCAGAAAGTAATTGCGGGGGCCTATAGAATGGGACTTGGTTCCGAAATTTATAAAAAGTTTGGAATAGACGGATTTTATCTTCAAGATTTATTCCGATTCGAGCCTGAATTACATAAAATGATGAGCGAATCTATAGAAATGGGTCGCGCATTTATAATTAAAGAATTTCAATTAAAACCGATGCCGTTGTTTTTACTTTGGCGAGGAATTGTGCACACCACATTAAGATACCCAGAGCATAAATATTTAATAGGCGGGGTAAGTATTAGTAATCAGTTTTCTAATTTTTCGAAATCCTTGATGATCGAATTTATGAAATCGCACTATTACGATCCATATGTGGCGCAATATGTGCATCCTAAAAAAGAGTTTAAGGTTAAACTAAAAGATGCAGATAAGGATTTTGTTTTCGATTCTACGGAAGCCGATTTAAATAAATTCGATAAAATTATTGATGAGGTAGAACCAGGAAATTTAAGATTACCAGTACTCCTTAAAAAGTATATTAAACAGAATGCAAGGTTAGTGGCCTTTAATGTGGACCCCTTATTTAATAATGCCGTAGATGGTTTGATGTATATAAAAATAGCCGACTTACCAGAAAGTACGGTACGCCCTGTTATGGAAGAGTTTCAAGAAGAATTGGAACGCAGATTCTCGGGGAATGGAGGCGAACCACCACAGCATACCTAAAATTTTAATACAAGATAATCTAAGAATGATGTTTGCTTAAAATCTTGATTTTTTTTAAAAGCATTTAAATAAACATCATTTTTGGGTTTTATAGCTTGCTTTAGCGAGAGCAAACCTTCTGTGATTTTGATTTCTGAAATGAAACCCCATATCGTTCTGCTATATTTAAATTAAGCTTTAACCATATTTTGGTAACCCCATTTTTTTGTTTGTAGGGAGCTTCAAGATTACGACTTAAAAATCATAACCGATCAAAAACATGCATAACCTATTTAAACGGTATGCTCGTGGTTCTCTAAATGCGTTAATATTCCTCGCGATATCGTTCCTAAGTCTTATTAACTTTAAGTTTCTTTGACTAGTTATTTAAAAAGGAATCTGCTCCAGGTCTAATTGCTAGCAAACACTAAACTTATATTAAACTCTACTCACGTCTGCTAATTTAATATCATTTTTGCAAGCTTATAAGATCCTTGTAGCGGTTTATTAATAAAATAAATATGAAAAAGACACTCAAAATTATAGGTATTGTAATCGGATTGCTTTTGGTTTTTCTTATTGCTGCTCCTTTTCTATTTGAAGACAAAATATTAAACATTGTAAAGCAGACTATTAACAAAAATATCGATGCAGAATTCGATTTTGCCGATGCCGATATTAGTTTTATTCGTAGTTTTCCAGAACTTAGCGTAGCCGTTAACGATATGCATATTGTTAATACAGGCGCATTTTCTGGGCAAACGTTAGTATCAGCCAAAGCCGCCAATATTACAGTACCTCTAAATCAGCTTTTTAAGGATGAAGGTGAGCCATATACAGTAAATGCATTTAGTATTGATGGTGCCGTTTTAAATATACTTGTAGATAAAAATGGCAATGTGAATTACGACATCGCTAAAAAAGGTGAGGTCGAAGCTCCAAAGCAAAACAATACCGAAACATCAGAGATAGCGCTTTCAATTCAACATTACGAAATCACAAATACACAAATTAAATACCTTGACGAACAAGGCGGTATTCATGTGGAACTAAACGATTTTAACCATTCGGGAACTGGTGATTTGTCGGCAATCGTTTCAGAATTAGACACCAAAACAAGTGGGAAATTATCGTTAGATATGGGAGGTACGAATTATTTAAAAAATACTCCTATTAAATTAGACGCTAAACTAGGTGTAGATTTAGAGCAAAATACATATACATTTCTAGAAAATACAGCTTTAATTAATCAGTTAGAATTGGTTTTTGATGGGGTTGTAAAAGTTAATGAGGGCAGTCAGGATATCAATCTTACATTTAAAACGCCCTCGACAGATTTTAAAAACTTTTTAGCCCTAATTCCGGAAGCATACTCTAAAGAAATTGATCAGGTGCAAACCACAGGGGATTTTGCGGTTGATGGTCAGATAAACGGAACGCTAGATGAAACACATATACCTAAGTTCAATATTGGCATAACCTCAAACAATGCATCTTTTAAATATCCAGATTTGCCAGAATCGGTATCTCAAATAACAATCGATACAAAAATTGCTAACAATACTGGGGTGAAAGAAGATACTTATGTTAATATTAATGCCCTTAGTTTTAAAATAGCACAAGATGTGTTTAATGCCAATGCGAGTATCAAGGAGTTAATGGGTAATCCATTGGTGAATGCCAATTTAAAAGGACGCATAAATTTAAGTAAACTATCGCAAGCTTACCCATTTTCGGTAGAGCAGCAATTACAAGGGATTTTAGATGCCGATATTCATACGGCTTTCGATATGAAATCTGTAGAAGAGGGCAGGTATCAAGATACAAGAAACAAGGGATCTTTAAAATTAAGCAATTTCGAAATTAATTCTGAAGAACAGATTCATCCTATTCAAATTTCTAAAGCAGATTTAAGTTTTAATAGCGAAGATGTTGGTTTGAATGCTTTTGAAGCCAAAACGGGTAGTACCGATTTGTCGGCTACCGGAACAATTAAAAATGTATTGGGTTATATGTTTAACAACGAGGTTTTAAAAGGTGATTTTAAGCTGAATTCCAAAACTTTTGCAGTTAATGATTTTATGACGAAAGCTATTTCAGACGATAATTCCGAAGCAAAAACAGATACCCCAAGAGACCTTGAGACAGAAAAATCTAAGCAAGCTACAGGTGCAGAACATATTAAAATTCCCGCTTTTTTAGATGCAACTATTGTAGCCAATGCACAACAGGTTATTTACGACGATTTAATCTTAGAGCAAGCATCCGGAATCTTAGTTATTAAGGATGAAACGGTAAAGATTTCAAATTTTAAATCGAATATTTTTGATGGCCAGATTGGTTTAGATGGGATGGTCGCTACAAAGTCGGAGACTCCAACATTTAATTTTAAATTGAATATGAATCAACTTGATATGGCTAAGTCTTTTAAAGGATTAGACATGTTAAAAGCAATAGCCCCAATAGCGCAAGCGTTTCAGGGTGTTTTAAATTCTAAATTCGAATTTAATGGCGATTTAAATTCAGATTTTACTCCAAATTTAAATACCATTTCGGGTACTGCTTTGGCCGAAGTTTTGGTCAATGATGTTACTCCAGAAGAAAACCAGGTGCTTTCTAGCTTAGTAGATCGCTTAACGTTTTTAAATTTTAAAGAAGGCGAAACCAAAACCATAAAAACTACCTTAAGTTTTAGCGATGGTCAGGTTCATGTACCACCGTTTAACCTTAAATTCGACGATATTGCCGTTCAGGTTTCTGGGCGTCACGGATTTGACCAGTCTATAGATTATCGAGCAACTTTTGATGTGCCTGCAAAATATTTAGGAAAAGAGGCCCAAAAGCTGTTGACTAAGTTAGACGATACCGAAGCTCAAAATATAACCGTACCGGTAACCGCCGATATTGGTGGGCGAGTGAATAGCCCGTCGATTTCTACAGATTTAAATGCTACTGTCTCTGCATTATCTAATAAAATAGTAGACATGCAAAAAGATAAATTACTTAACGAAGGTGCAAATAAAGTTACCGAGGCTTTAAATAGTTTCTTAAAAGGTAGTGATGAAAAAGATGGTGATAAAACCACGGATTCCAATAAATCTAAAGATTCCGTGAGCCAAGATCGTATAAAAAAGGCAGCCGATAATTTATTAAATGGCCTGTTTAAATCGCGTAAAGAATCAGAGTAAGAAAAGGAGTTAAATATTTAAAAAGCCTTCAAAAAATTAATTCTGAAGGCCTTTTTTGCTATTAGATTGAAGAAAACCATTCTTGAAATTTATCTCCTACTGCGAATACGGGTTTCATGTTTCCGCCAAGGGCATTAACTAAACTTATAATCCACAATACAAAAGCGAAAATTCCAATTAACCATCCTATAAGTGGGATAAAGCTTAATAGTCCCATAATTCCTATTCCTAATGTTTGTCTTATATAAAAAGAAGAATAGGGTGTTTTATTTTGATTGCTTAATATTAATGCAATTACAAATCCAATAATGGTTAAATGCGCAATAATGGCTACGTTTTTACCATCGGTTAAAATATGTTTGGCATCTTCTGCAAATTCGTTTGCTGCTTTTTTACTTTCTTGGGCAAAGTCTGAAGCTTTTCCTTTGGCGTCTTCAAAAGACTTTTTTGCGTCTTCAGAAAACTCATCGGCTTTCTTTTTGGATTCTTCTGAAAAATGATTTGCTTTTTCTTTTGTCTCGTTAGAATACTCATCGAATTTCTTTTTAGTTTTTTCAGAGAATTCAGAAGCCTCCTTTTTTAAATCTTCAACATCTTTTTTAATTTCATTTTCAACCTCTTCGACTTTCTTTTTAGTGTCGGCAGCAAATTCGTTTGCTGCTTTTTTGCTATCATCGGAAAGTTTGTCAAACTCTTTTTTTACTTTATCTGCTGTTTCCGAAGCCTCTTTTTTAAGTTCTGAGGCCTCATTTTTTAGGTCGTTTTCTAATTTTTTACCTTCGGCTTTCGACTTTGCAATAAAGTCTTCGGCCTTAGCTTTTGCGTTGTTAATTGATTTTTTACTATCGTTAGAGAGCTCATCAAAGGCCTTTGTAGCTTCATCATTTAACTCTGAAGCTTCATTTTTAAGGTCGTTTACACCCTCCTTTATATCGTTTTTAAATTCTGAAGCTTTTACTTCAGCATCGTCAATAATTTCTCGCGTGTCTTCGGTGAATGCATTTGCCTCTTTGTTAATTTCATTTTTAGCATCATCTAACTTATCATCTAGATTTTTATTTTTATCGGCCATAAGACGGTTGGTTTTAAAGGGTTAGTGAAATAAAGGTAATAAAAAAATTAAATTGAATTACAAAAAAGCAGCATCTATAGGTTCCCAAAGTTCAATCTTATTGCCTTCGGGGTCTAGAATCCAGCCGAATTTACCATATTCGTATTCTTCTAATTCGCCAACAACAGTCACGCCTTCCTCTTTTAAAACGGCTAGTAATTCAACTAAATTTTCTACCCTAAAATTCATCATAAAAGGTTTATCGCTAGGGTCGAAATAGTTGGTAGATTCTTTAAAAGGCGACCATTGGGTAGAGCAATTATTACCGGTTTTGTCTTTCCACCAAAAGGTGCAGCCGTAATCGTCTACGGGCAGTCCTAAATGTTTGCCGTACCACGCTTTGGTAGCTTCTGGGTTTTTGGTTTTAAAAAAAATGCCGCCTAGTCCTGTTACACGTTTTTTCATGGTATACATTTATTTTTTAATCGTTTTCTCGTAGGTGTCTATCCACTGATTAACTTTTATTTTTGAAACAAGCTGGCCAATAAGCTCAAAGGGGATGTCCTCCGGTTTTTTAAATCGGATACAGCTTTTTCCCATATCGAGTTTGTATTTAGAGTGTTTAGGGTATTCTGTTTTAAACCATTGAAGTAGTGCTTCGTCTGCGTAAATACCCATGTGGTATAAAGCAATAAAGTTTTTTTGTGATGCTATGTTTATAAATGGTAAGGGTAATTTTGGGTCGCAATGATACCCGTTAGGATATAGCTTATGCGGTACGACATAGCCAATCATACCATAGTTCATGGTTTCTTGAAACCCCTCGGGAATATGTTGTAAAATAACTTGCCTTAATGCCTTAACGGGTTCTTTGCGGTTTTCAGGAAGTTGGCTAATGTACTCTTCTGGAGTGTCGGCATCGTAAGTCATATAGCTAAAGGTTAGTTTAGCCTAAAGTTACGCAAATTTTTCTTTTATTTTGGCGACAATGGTTTGGGCCAATTTCTCTTTGCTTTCTATAGTCCAACCCGCTACATGTGGGGTTAATAATACCTGTTCTGACTGAATTAAATATTGAAAGGCTTCGGGCATTTCGACTGCACTCGAGGTGGTATTTTTTCTGAATAAGTTCTCGAACGACGATTTTTCATATTCCAAAACATCTAAACCGGCACCTAAAATTTGTCCCGATTTTAGAGCCGAGACTAAATCTGCTGTAACTACACTTTTGCCTCTTGCGGTGTTTAAAAACCAAAAGGGTTTTTTAAACTTATTAATAAAGTCGCTGTTAATCATGTTTAGGGTAAGTGGGGTTTGTGGTGTATGTAAACTTACCACATCGACGCTGTTTTGAAAGTCTTCTAAAGATACTTGTTTGGCATTTTCGTTGCCTACACCGTCTTTAATATCGTAACATAATACGTCTACATCGAAACCGCGAAGCTTTTTAGCAAAGGCATTCCCCATGTTTCCGTAACCAATTATCCCAACAGTTTTTCCGTCTAGTTCCAGTCCGCGATTGTCTTCGCGCAACCATTTTCCTTCGCGTACTTCGCGATCGGCTTTATTGAGTTTATTGAATAAAGAGAGTAGCATGCCTAAGGTATGTTCGCCAACGGCATTGCGGTTGCCTTCTGGAGCAGAGATGAGGTAGATGCCTTTAGATTCTGCATACTCGCAATCTATATTTTCTAGACCAGCGCCTACACGCCCAATAAATTTTAAATTGGTAGCAGCATCTAGAAATTGTTTGTCTATTGTGAATCTACTTCGGATGATGATGCCTTGATATTGATGTATTTTAGCTTCAATTTCTGATTTTGAGGATGTAAAATCGTCGTGATTGGTGAATCCTAAATCTGATAATTGATTTTTTAAAAGAGGGTGATTGCTGTCTAGGTGTAGGATGTTCATAAGTTTGAATAATGATTGTCAAAGTTACGAACTTTTGCGTTAAGGATTGAGCGATTTGTTTGAGCTCTTGTTGGGCATAATGCCCAACAAAGCGAGTCGCGAAAGCCTGCCCGATAGGGAACGCCCAAATTAAAACCCTAGGATAAATTTTGCGATAAGGAAGTAAATTAATATTCCGAAAACATCGTTGCTTGTGGTGATGAAGGGTCCGGTTGCAACAGCAGGGTCTATACCACGTTTATCTAGGAAAATAGGGATAAAAGTACCAATTAAGGCCGCCATTACGATTACCGAAATTAGAGCAATACATATGGTTGCAGATACTAAATATGAGGTTTGAAATATAAAATGACTAATAATTAATACGATGGCTGCTATGGCAACACCGTTAACTAAAGCGAGGATAAACTCTTTAAGAAGCCGTTTAAAAATTTCGCCTTTTACGGTGTCGTTGGCTAGACCTTGAACCACAATGGCAGAGGATTGTACCCCCACGTTACCAGCGGTTGCTTGCACCAAAGGAATAAAGATTAGGAGTTTAGGAAATTCGGTCATGGCATAACTAAAACCGTTTATAATACTTGCAGCACCCAGACCGCCAAACATACCAATAAGTAGCCAAGGCAAACGGGCTTTTGTAAGTTTCCAGATGCTATCGTCGGCTTCTACATCGCGTGTAATACCGGCCGCTAACTGGTAATCTTTTTCGGCTTCTTCGCGAATAACATCTACGATATCGTCGATGGTTATACGGCCTAAAAGGGTTTTATTTTTGTCGACTACAGGTATGGCCTCTAGGTCGTATTTTTGCATAATTTTTGCGACCTCTTCAATATCTTCATCGACATAAACATAGTCTACTTTAGGAATGTAAATATCTGAAATATGGTCGCGTGTAGGCGCAATTAATAAGTCTTTAAGCGATAACCTACCAATTAGTTTGTTGTCGTTATCTACCACGTAAATGGAATGTACGCGGGTAACGTCTTCGGCTTGGGCACGCATTTCTTTCACACAACGGGTAATGCGCCAATTTTCGTTAACCTTAACCAATTCTTTCGCCATAAGTCCACCTGCAACTCTGTCGTCGTAACGCAATAAGTCTTTAATGTCTTGGGCGTGTTCTTGATCTTCGATTTGAGAAATTACATGCTGTTGACGATCTTGAGGGAGTTCGGAAATAATGTCGGCAGCATCATCAGTGTCAAGCTCTTCAATTTCTTCGGCAATTTCTTTTGCAGATAGGGTGGCAAGGATTTTTTCACGCGTATCCTCGTCAAGTTCCATTAAAACATCGGAGGTTTTTTCGCTGTCGAGAAGTTTTATAACATAGGTGGCGTGGTCTATGTCTGTTTCTTCTAAAATTTCGGCAATATCAGCGTGGTGGAAATCATTTAAAAGGGCTAAGATATTGGTGTCATCTTTAGCTTCAATTAATTGTTCCACGTTTTCTATAAGCTCGTCGCTTATTTTAAACTGAATATTGTCGTCGTTTTCTTCCACTAAGGTTGTGTTTTAAGGTCGTTTTCTATACGTTGTGTTAGCTCTATAAATTGAGCAACCGAAAGTTGTTCTGGACGTTGGCCAAAGATACTATCTTCTCTTAAATTATCGGACAAATTGAATGTTTTTAAACTGTTACGAAGTGTTTTTCGTCGTTGTTGAAAGGCTGCTTTTACCACTTTAAATAACATGTCTTCGTTACAAGGCAGGGTGTAATTTGTTTTGCGGGTTAAACGCAGTACCCCAGAATCTACTTTAGGTGGCGGATTAAACACTTGCGGTGGAACGGTAAATAAATACTCGGCATCGTAGAAGGCTTGAGTTAACACCGATAAGATACCATAGGTTTTACTGCCTTCTTTTTCGCAAATACGCTGAGCGACTTCTTTTTGAAACATGCCCGAAAATTCCGGAATTTGATCGCGAAGTTCTAAGGTTTTAAAAACAATTTGTGTTGAAATATTATATGGGTAATTGCCAATTACAGCAAAGGACTCGCCTTTAAAAATCTCATTTATATCGTATTTTAAGAAATCTTTTTCAATAACTCTATCGGCTAAATTTAGGTAGTTTGCTTTTAGGTAATCTACAGATTCACTATCAATTTCTATAACATAGGTTTTTGTTGGCTTGTCAAGCAAATATTTAGTTAGAACACCCATACCTGGACCAATTTCTAAGACATTTTTATAGCCTTGAAACGATAATGAATTTGCAATTTGTTCTGCAATATTTTCATCGTTTAGAAAGTGCTGACCTAAATGTTTTTTTGCTTTTACCGTCATAATAATTAGTCTTTTTTAACTGTATAAATATCGACAACTTCGAGTTCTGTTCTAAAAGCTAATACATTTTCGCCAAATTTTCTTAAAGCTTCATTTCGTAATACATCAGCAAATCGAGTATAATAGCGATCTAAGTCTTCACGTGTTTTTGCACGATATTGTACAGAGTATGTTTGGCCTCCCATTTCTTCTTCAACAAGGACCCGCGTTAATTTGGCTTCGTAAAAGGTACCAACAGATAACACCTGCGGGATATGTACGTGTTTCATCCAGGTTAACCAATCCTCGAGGACGGCATCGCTTACATTTGAGGTTACATTATAAATATACATTGCATTTATATTTTATTGCAAATAACAACATTGCTTGGGCATTGGCAAAACGAATTGTTGTTTTTTGGTAAGTTAGTTCTAATTTCTAAGAATTTTACGCTAAGTGCGAATTAGTAAATTACTAAAAGGTTAAAATTTTATCGAATTTTAAAATGGTGAGGAAGGCTTTAAAAGCGTTTAGAGAACAATAATAATTCTTTTTTGTCGGGAAAAGGCGTTACCTTTTTTTGATAGCTTAAACCTAATTTTTCGAGTAATTTAATAGAATTGGAATTCTCTGGAGAAACGATAGCTATCACCTCTTTTAAATGGAATGTGTTTTCGGCTAGCTTTAAAATTTCTGTCGCCGATTCAAACCCGAAACCTTTACCTTCAAACTCTGGAAGCAGCGCAAAGCCAATATCTACACCATCGAGTTCTTCTCGTTTTATTAACCCGCAAACACCTATCGGGATTAGATTTTCAGATTTTAAAAGTAATTTATAAAATCCAAATCCGTTTTCGCGATAGCTTTTTAGATGTGTATTTTTTATTGCACGTTCTGCATGATGTAATGTTTTAACATTGCGGTCGCCTATATATGCCAACCAATGTGGGGTGTTCATTAATTCCAGAATAAATTGGGCATCGGCAATAGTTATAGCTTCAATAACTAAACGCTCTGTAGTGGCTATGGACATAAGTTATTGATTTAAATTATCGCCACGTAAGGTTCTATACTGTTTTCTGGCTTCAACAAAATAGATGCTATCGGCAAAATTAAAGATGATATATTCGTACAGCGGTTGCGCTTTTTCGGGCTGATTTAGCACATGATTATACAATTCTGCTAAGGCGAAATACGCATCGTCTGCCAGCAAGCCTTTTTTGTGATTTGAAATTAGTAACTGATAATTGTTTTCGGCTTTACTGTATTCTTTTTGGTTTTCAAATAATTGGGCTTGTTTGTAAAGCGCTTGTTCTGCGATGGGTTCTGTGCTGTGCAGATCTAGTATGGTTTGTAAACTAGAAATAGCCTCTATAGGTTTATTTTGGTAAGCCAATAAATCGGCTTTAGCATAAAGTTTTAAGGCTGTTTGTGTAGAGTCCTCATATTTATTATCAGAAATCAGAAGTTTTAAATCTAAAGCATCGTTGGCAATAAGTTGCGATGTAGATTGTTTTAAAATATTTAATTGCGATTCTGCCCACTTAAAATCGCCTTTATAATAACTTGTTCTTGCTACTCTAAACCGTGCTTCTTGCGAAATGGTACTATTTTTTAAATTGCGTTGTATTTGAGTGTAGTATATAAGGGCTTCGTTAAATTTTTCTTGAAGCACTAAAATATCTGCGAGTTCTAATTTTATTTCGGCAACTTGAGTATCGTTTAAATTTTGTTCTAACGACTGTTTTAAAAAATCCTCGGCTGTTTTAGGTTGATGCAGATTAAAGGCTAAAAAATGACCATAGGCTATTTGAAGCTTTAAGGTTTGCGAGTGTGCGCCGTAAATTTCGAATAGTTTTAAATATTCCGACTGAATGTTTTTATATTCTTTTTCTGAAGCTAATTTAGTTTTGAATTGAAGCAGATTATAATGCGCATCTAACACCGTTTTGGTGTCTTGCGAGGTGTCTATAATATAGTTATAAATGCTGGTCGCCGTTTCATAATCTTTCTCATGGGTGGCAATAGAAGCCAATTCTTCCATACGGGTTAAACTTTCTGGTCTTCTGTTGTAAATCGCTTTTTCTTGCTGAAATGCTTTAGGGAATTCTTTTTGCTGAATAAATAACCAGCTTAATAATTCGTTCCAAATTAAATCTGGATTTTGTTGGATTTTTCTCAGTAGTGTTTTTCTTAGTAAAATATTGTTGTCGTTACTCGGGTTTTCGTTTAAGAAATCGCCAAAGGCCCGTTTTAAATCGTTGCTATAAATTGGATTTTTTTCTAAGAAATCGACATAGCTAACAAACATTTTTTCAATATCGCCTTGCTCGCCATAAATTTGAGCTAATTGCATGCTAAAGTCTAATTTTTCGTTTAAACTCGTCGCTTTTTCATACGCTCGAATGGCGTAATCTAACAAGGAATGGTTTTGAAAATGTCGCGCTACAGAATATACATAATTCGGGTTTGTGTTTATGCTTTCTATGGCTTTTTCGTAATAAGAGTTCGCTTGGGCTATATTGTTTTGTAACTGAAAATTATATCCCAATTCTACATAAAAGGCAGGAAACTGCATTTTGGTTAAAGCGGTTTCTAAAACCAATTGTGCCTCGTCGTATTTCTGTAATTGCTGCTGTGTTTCAACTAAAGCGTAGGTGTAATTAACGTTTGTTGGTGTTTTTTCGTGTAACTTTTGGTAAGAGATTAAAGCTTTTTCAAAATCGCCATTTTTAAAATATTCTTTGGCAAGAAGATCCTCTTGCGAGAATCCGCAAAGCGTAAAAAGGAAGCAACAAAAAAATATAAATCTCATAGTATTTAGCTTCTTGTAAAGATAGGAAAGGCGTAGTAACCTACGAAAAATACAGACATAAAAAATGCCTGATAAATCAGGCATTCATACCAACCAAAATAAAAGTGCTATTAATCTACTGTCAATCTAAGTATGATTCAATTACTTTGTTGGGTTTCTTGTAAATATATTTTAATTGCGACTCACGGTTAAAATCTCGCGATTTTCCGAAGTCCATATTTCAATCTCTGTTGTTAAAACTTTACTTGCAATAATTATAAGCACTACAAGCAAAATCAGGCGTGTTAGATTTTTCAAAGTCGTAGGTTCTTAAATTTGGTAATACGAAATTCAAAAGAAATATTTAGACTACAAAATTTTAAGCCAAATAATCGACAAACGACCGTTTTATTTAGCATTTAAACGACTATAATATGGTTTTGCCGTACTATTTTGTAGGGCAAATAGTATTTTGGTAGGATTAGTCTATAATTGAAAAACCTGTGTAAGGCACTAAAACTTCAGGAATAACAATACCTTTGTCTGTCTGGTAATTTTCTAAAATTCCAGCCAAAACTCTAGGTAAGGCTAATGCGCTTCCGTTTAAGGTATGTGCCAATTCGTTTTTACCCTCTTTGTTTTTAAAACGTAATTTTAAGCGGTTCGCTTGGAAAGTTTCAAAATTAGATACCGATGAAATTTCTAACCAACGATCTTGAGCTGTAGAAAATACTTCAAAATCGAACGTTAATGCCGATGTAAATCCTAAATCGCCACCACATAATCTTAAAATCCTGTATGGCAGTTTTAAATCTTCAAGAATAGTTTTTACATGAGCCACCATACTGTCTAAAGCTTTATAAGAATTATCTGGATGTTCTACACGTAAAATCTCAACCTTATCAAATTGGTGTAATCTATTTAAACCTCTTACGTGCGCTCCATAACTTCCAGCTTCACGTCTAAAACAAGGGGTGTAACCTGTAATTCCAATAGGTAATTCGCTTTCATTTAAAACCACATCTCTAAAAATGTTGGTTCCTGGTACTTCTGCGGTCGGGATTAAATATAAATTATCTGCCGTTACGTGGTACATTTGCCCTTCTTTATCTGGCAACTGTCCGGTACCAAAACCAGAAGCTTCGTTTACCAAGTGTGGTAACTGATATTCTGTATATCCAGCAGCTGTATTTTTATCTAAAAAGTAAGCAATTAAGGCACGTTGTAAGCGAGCTCCTTTTCCTTTGTAAACCGGAAATCCAGCGCCTGCAATTTTGTTACCCAATTCAAAATCTATAATGTCGTATTTTTTGGCTAATTCCCAGTGAGGCATAGCGCCGTCATAAAGGGTAGGGATGTCTCCAGCTCTAAAAACCTCTTCATTATCATCTTCGGTGTTTCCTGCAGGAACGGTATCGTTTGGTACATTCGGAATTTTGAAAAGTAACTGACTTAAAGCTTCTGTTTTTTCATTTAAAGTATCAGATAATTCTTTAGATAATTCCTTTAAATTCCCGCTTTTTTCCTTTAATATGTTAGCCTTTTGTGTTTCTCCGCTTTTAAATAAGCTACCAATTTCTTTCGATAAGGCATTTGCCTCGGCCAAGGTATTATCCAATTGAGCCTGTGTGCTTCTACGCGCTTCATCAAGGTCAAGAACTTCAGAAATCATGTCGGTTGCATCAATATTTCGCTTTGCTAAATTTGCAATTACACGATCTTTATGGTCTCTTATAAAAGGTATTTGTAACATGTTTAGTTATAATTTGGGCGTTTCTTGTTTGCAACAAGACCAGGCTTTCCGCTGTATCTTTTTTACTGTGTTTTAAGTTGAACTTAGTTATAAATCGCAAGTTGCGAACTTTATAGTAATCTGGCTTAAAATCGAAAAGTAAAAAAGGATGCCGCTGCAATCCTTAACGCAGGGTGAAACTTACTTACCGGCAAAAGTAATAAGATTTTAGGTTGAAAGAAATAAAATGTAAACCTATTTTGATGGTAATATCCAATCGCTATGTTTCCAAGGAGACCACTTTACTTGTGCTAGATCTACTTCGGGGTTTATAAGTGTTTTTGCGGGCTTACCATTTACACGAACACGGGCTTTAACATACACCGATATGGAATCGCCTTTGGCAGCATATTCAGATTTTAAACGCTGTGCAAATTGCCACATCACATCGGGTTTGCTTGATGCCAAGCGTATTTGTTTGGGTGTTAAATAATCTTTTAAGTTTACTTTTTTGAGGTGTTTTGGGTGTGATTTTTAATGGTATAGGTGGTGTATCCGCTTTTCGAGCGTAGCATCATTCGCCACGATAATCTATGGCCTTCTTCTGTCCAAAGCACATTGTCTTTAAAAAAATGATGCCGGATGGGTAATAATAATTGTACTATAAAATAAACACACATAACACTTAACATGGCTGTTTTGTATGTCGGTACAATAACTTCGGCCGCATCATAAAACGGTTTTTTTGTTTTTAAAAAGATATTATGAATGGTCTTTGGTTCGAAAAAGAACAAGGTAAGCGCTAAAGATAAATACGGGAAAATACCGATATGGAATATAAAGGAGTTAAATAAATGGAAAAAAATAGATGCCATAAACGCCCATTTGCGGGTGCGTTTTATTAGTAACAACGGGACAATAAAACCATCGAATATTATACCGCCATAGGCTAAAAAGTAATGCACTGCTTTTTGTTGTAGCAGTTCGCCCACAATATAGTAATTCGCCTTACTTTTCATTAAAAGGGTGATTACGGTAGTATCGAGCCAATCTGGGTAAAGTTTAGCAATAGCCCCATAGGTGTATACAATAAACATTTGCACGATAAATACCAAACTACACCAACGCGGCATAGAAATCGCTTTTAGTTTTGGGTTTAATTTAGCATCTACAGAACAATAAGTGTTTGCAGGTTGTATGGCCATTAATGCACTTAAAAGGACCAATAAATAATAATGGTTATTATAGGATGCTTTTTGCATAAAATAGGAGCCCGCCCAAAGCAAGGTAAAAGCAATGGTGCTCCAACGGTATTTGTAACCTACCATAATAAACAGGCCTAAAAGTCCCATTACACCGTAATAGAAATACATACCATTTCCAGGAAGCGGTTGTAACCATTCTAAACCAATAAACGAAAAGGTAAAATCGGGATCGATTAATGTACGCTTAATCCAGCCGGTAAAAATAGCACCAACGGTTTCTAAAAAACATAAAAGTCCGAAAAGAATCCGGAAGACTATTAAAGCCGAATTGTCTATGTGTTTAAAGAGCAGTTTATTAATCATGCAAGGTGTTAATAAAGCGTAGCGATTCGTGTTCGTCTTGTTGTAATTGTGTTTTTAGGTCTTCAACAGAATTGAATTTTTTTTCATCACGAAGGCGGTGTAACATTTCAATCTTTAATGATTTTCCATAAAGATCGTCATCAAAATTAAAGAAATGAATTTCAATATGCTGTTGTGTGCTGTCGGTAATAGTAGGGTTGGTGCCTATATTCATCATCCCAAAAACCGTTTTGTTGTTCATTTCAGATTTTACCACATAAACACCATGTTTTGGTATAATCTTATAAGCTTCTTCTATTTTTAAATTAGCGGTAGGGTATTGTAATTGTTTTCCAATTTTTTTACCCGAGACAACAGTGCCATTTAAACAAAACGGATACCCGAGATAGGTGTTTGCTTTGGTAATGTCTCCTGCATCTAGCGCTTTTCGTATTTTGGTAGAACTTACGGCAACTTCGTTAACATCCTCGGCAGAAATTTCTTCTACTTCAAATCCGTAAAGCTCACCAAACTTGCGTAAATCATCAATATTAGCCGATCGGTTTCTTCCAAAATGATGATCGTATCCTATAATAACGCGCTTAGCGTTTAGCTGATCTACTAATATGGTTTTTACAAAATCTTCGGCAGTCAATCTAGAAAAGTCTTTGGTAAATTTTTGTACACATAAATAATCGACTCCCGATTGCTCTAAAATTGTAGAGCGTTCTTCTATGGTGTTAATCATTTTTATATTCGCATCGTTTTGAAGTACCATTCTAGGGTGCGGGAAAAAGGTTAAAACAACCGATTTTAAATGGGTTTCTTTTGCTGTATTTACAAGGCGTTTTAAGATTTTTTGATGTCCTAAATGAACGCCATCAAAGGTGCCAATAGTTACAACTGTTAAAATATTGGAGTCTAGATTATTAAAATTTCTGACTTTTTCCATTTAATTAAGAGTAATCGTTAAGTAATTATTTAAAAACATTATTTTCGCTTACATTAAAGCAAACATTTAATGATGTAATTTAAAATTTAAGCAAAACTACGTCATGTTTTTACAATGACCATAATTTATATTAAATTAAAATACTGTTTTAATTGCCTAATATAAAAGATTTATATTTATGAAAACCCATTATACGAAAACCCTTTTCTTGCTTTTAGCTCTGTCTTTTAATGCTAACCTTATTTTTGCACAATCGGGTTCGAAATTTTGGAAAGATGTTTCTCAAGAACGTGTTGCGAGTAAAACGTTAAGTAGAAAAACAAACCCTGAAAGTTTTAAAGTATATCAATTAGATTTAGAGGGATTAAAAACGGCTTTACAACAATCGCAAGGAAGCCAAACGCGAAGACATGCAGCGGTTATGGTTATGGAATTCCCTATGGAAGACGGGACATTCCAGAAATTTCAGGTAACAGAATCGTCTATTATGGGACCGAAATTGGCGGCTAAATTCCCGATGATTAAAACGTACAAAGCTGTGGGGTTAGATGATAAAACAGCAACCATGCGCTTTAGTATTACCCAACAAGGCTTGCATGCCTTTTCGCTTTCAGGAAAAAGAAGTTCTGTTTTTATAGATCCTTATACCGTAGATGGGAATAAATATATGGTGTATAACCGTTCGGCTTTAGGCATAGATACGCAAGATTTTGAATGTTTGGTAGATGATAATATCGATTTGAAATCTTTAAAAAATGATCAAGGATCAAGATTGCAAAACACAGACGATCGTACTTTACGCACGTATCGTTTGGCCTTATCGTGTAACGCAAAATACGGTGCTTTGTTTGCCGGTTCGGGTACAGATGCTCAAAAGAAAGCCAATATACAAGCCCAAATGGCTATTACCATAAATCGTGTTAATGAAATTTACGAACGCGATTTGGCGATTAAATTGGTATTTATAGACAGAAATGATGAGTTAATTTATTACGATGTAGACAACGATCCGTGGGGAACCGAGTTTAACGAAAAAACACAACAAGTCATTTCAACCACTTTAGGCGATGAGTCTTTATATGATATCGGACATAATTTTAATACCTCAAACGGAGGAAACTCGGGGTGTGTGGGTTGTGTTTGTGTAGATGCTGTAGCGCCTTATACTGGAGAAGTGTCTAAAGGAAGAGGGTATACCGGAACGGCTAATCCTACGGGAGATGCTTTCGATATTGATTATGTGGCGCATGAAATGGGACATCAATTTGGTGGATTTCACACTATGAACACTTGTTCGCGTTCTGGAAATGGAAAAACAGAAGTAGAGCCTGCATCGGGAAGTTCGATAATGGGATATGCCGGAATTTGCGGTTCAAATAACGTCCAAGCAAATACCGATGCGCATTTTAATTATGTAAATATTAGAGATATTTCTGAAGAAATACAACCGGGAGGGGTTAGCGCTTGTGGCGAACAAACGGCTCTAGATAATAGTCCTCCTGTGGCAAATGCAGGGCAGGATTATACCATACCGGTATCTACACCTTATGTTTTAAGAGGTGCCGCAACCGATCCAGACGGGATAGAAACCTTAACCTATAATTGGTCTCAAAACGATCCGCAACGTGCGCCAGCAGATGGTGCGCCACAACCTACTTGGACGGTCGGGCCTTTATATCGTTCTTTTTTGCCAACAACATCGCCTAATCGTTATATGCCAAATATTCAAGATGTTGCAGCTGGTAATATTACTCCAAAATGGGAGGTAACTCCTGCTGTAGCTCGCACCATGAATTTTGCTCTTACAGTAAGAGATAATGGTAGTGGTTATCCTATAGGAGTTGGGCAAACGGATAGCGATTTAATGACCGTTACTGTAGTAGATGGCACACCTTTTACAGTAAATAAACCAAATACTGCTGTCGATTGGTATGTTGGGATGACACGTGATATTGCTTGGCAAGTAGGGGAAACTTTTAATGCACCCATAAATTGTAAAAAAGTAAATATTAAGCTGTCTTTAGATGGTGGAATAACCTATCCAATTACTTTGGCTTCAAATGTGGATAACGATGGATTAGAGACTATAACTGTTCCAGATAACGAAAGTGCTAACTGTAGAATTATGGTAGAAGCAGCCGATAATATTTTCTATGATATTTCTGATGTTGATTTTAGTATTATAAAATCTGGACCAAAATTTGTTTTAGAGCAAACAAACGAGGATGACATGTATACCGTTTGTAATAATTCTGAAACGTTTAATATTCCGTTTAAATATATTACCGTTTCGGGTTTTAACGAGCAAACCACGTTTAATGTATCGAATTTACCTGAAGGTGTTACAGCCTCTTTTGCACCAGCATCTACACAAACAGATACCGATGTTGTGTTAACGCTAAGTAATTTTGATTCAGCAATAATTGGGAGTCAGGTTATTTCAATTACCGGGGTTGCTAGTTCATTATCATCGACTGTTACCGCAACTTTAAATATTGAAGCTTCAGAAATAGATAGTCCAAATTTAATAAGTCCGGAAAATGCACTTTCCGAAGTTTCGGAAACTGTTACTTTAACTTGGGAAGCTTCACTTCACGCCATGCAATATGAGTTAGAAGTGTCTACCGCTTTAGATTTTTCAACTAATGTGGACAGCTATGTATTAACAGACACCTTTTTTAATTTAACCGATTTAAAATTGTTAACCACTTACTATTGGCGTGTTAGTGCTATTAATAATTGCACGGTAAGCGACAATTCGCCGACCTTTAGTTTTTCAACCATAAATTGCAAGGCTTGTGAATCTTATGGTAACACCTTGTTTAAATTAGAAACATCTACTACCCGAGTTGTTTTTAATACTATAGACAATGTTTCAGGAAAAACCGACTATAGCGATTTTACATCTATATCGACTACGTTGAACAGGGGAGAAGATTATAGTTTATCTACCTATGTAAATACTTCTGGAAACCATACCACCAACACGGTGGTTTGGATAGATTGGAATGACAATTGTAGTTTTGATGATGCAGGGGAAATGTATGAACTTGGCGAAGCTACCAATGTAAGTAATGGCATTACTTCTGCGTCTCCTTTAATTATTACTGTGCCTCTTGATGCTGTATTAACAGAAAAAACTACAATGCGCGTTGCGACGAAGTTTATGACTAAGCCTACCGCTTGTGAAATAGATTATGATGGCGAAGTGGAAGATTACAGTTTACAAATAGAACCAACCTTAAGCATAAAAGATTCTGAGTTTAGTGATTTTAATATTTGGCCAAACCCGAACAAAGGCGTGTTTACGGTATCTTTAAAAGCGACCTCGGCTAATGATGTGCATATGGTGTTATACGACATTAGCGGAAGGCAAGTGTTTTCTAAATCGTATGTAAGTAGCTATAATTTTAGTCAGCATGTTGAGCTTAAAAGTGTAGCTTCTGGAATGTATTTGTTAGAGGTTAATAATGGCGTGCATAAAACCATAAAAAAGGTACTAATTAAGTAGTTAGTATCTTTTAAGAATACTAAGAGCTTGGCTGGAACCTTGTTTATGAATTAGAACTCCTGTCTACCAGTAAGCATGGCAATGCACATTCTCTCCTGAATACTTATTACTGTGATGTGATTCTGAAATACATTTAGAATAACGAATATTAATATTTTTCGGAGAATTTCCTACTTTCCGTTAAACGTATTCATGGTGTTGTTAAGACCTGCAGTTCCGAAAGATTTAATAAGTTCTACAGATTTGTCTAAACGTTCTGGAAGTGTCTCGTTTTCTTCAACAGTCCATTCGCCTAATACATAATCTATTTGGCGACCTTTGCTAAAGGCATCACTAATACCAAATCGGAAACGGTTGTATTGTGTGGTTTGTAATTTATCCTGAATATCTTTAAGTCCGTTATGTCCACCATCGCTACCTTTTCCTTTAAGACGAATACTACCGAAGGCTAAATTTAAATCGTCTGTAATAACAAGTAAGTTTTCTAACGGAATATTTTCTTTTGTTAGCCAGTACTGCACAGCTTTTCCGCTTAAATTCATATACGTACTAGGTTTTAGTAGTATAAATGTGCGTCCTTTAAATTTATAGGTTGTTAAGTCGCCTAATTTTTGAGTTTCGAAGGTTAGCGCTTCTTTTTTAGCTAAATGGTCTAATATTTTAAAGCCAATATTATGACGTGTGTTTTCGTATTTTTCGCCAATATTACCAAGGCCAACCACTAAGAATTTTTTCATAATGTCTTCCGTTTTTATGTTCGTAGATTTTGGTTTAAACAGGGATTTTATAAAAGAGAACATAACACTTTAGTTTTTGCTAAAATAAAAAAAGCATCCTGAATACAGAATGCTTTTAATTTTATTGAATGTTAAAGACTAAGCTTCAGCAGTAGCTTCTGGAGCTGCAGCATCTGTTCCTTCTTCTTCATCTTCTTCATCATCCATAACAGCTGCTCTAGAACGTCTTACTTGACATACTACAGTGTTGTCTGGGTGCATAAATTTGTAAGCATCATTCTCTAAAGTAGTGATGTATAATTTACCACCAATTTTAAGAGGAGAAATATCTGCTTCTACAGTATCTGGTAAGTTAGCAGGTAAAGCTTTAACTCTTAAACTACGCTTGTTTTTACGTAAAACACCACCATTTCTAACACCACGAGAGTTACCTACGAAAGTTACAGGAATGTCCATAGTGATTTCTTTGTCATCAAATAATTGATAGAAATCTACGTGTAAAATTCTGTCAGTTACCGGGTGAAACTGAATGTCTTGCATGATTGCATTGAAAGATTCTCCACTAGCTAAAGTAATTACAACTGTATGCGCATTAGGTGTGTATACAAGTTTAGAGAATGCCAATTCTTCTGCTGTAAAATGAACTGGTTTATCTCCTCCGTATAATACGCAAGGAACCTGACCAGCATTACGTAAGGCTTTTGTTGCTTTCTTGCCCACGCTTTCTCTAAGAGATCCGTTGATTGTAATTGATTTCATTTTTATTTATAATATTTAATTAATATTCACTTTTAATCACAACATTTTGGTGTTGTTTAAACTACATTACAAATTTAGAACTGATAGATTTGTTGTAGTGTACATTTTGCATAACCCCTGCAAATAAATCGGCACAGGTTAACACTCTTATCTTATCGCTTTTTTGGCGTAACGGAATAGAGTCTGTAACGATTAATTCTTGAAGTTTAGATTTTTCTAATTTTTCGTAAGCATCACCAGACAAAATCGGGTGTGTACAAATAGCTCTAACGCTTAAGGCTCCGCGTTCCATCATTAAATCGGCAGCTTTAGTAAGCGTTCCTGCAGTATCTACCATATCGTCTACTAACACAACATTTTTTCCTGTAACGTCTCCAATTAATTCCATATAAGAAATAACATTGGCTTTAGCACGCTGCTTATAACAAATAACAACATCGCTTTCTAAGGCTTTAGAATATGCATAAGCACGTTTAGAGCCTCCCATGTCTGGAGATGCAATGGTTAAGTTGTCTAAGTTTAGGGATCTTAGGTAAGGTAAAAAGATTGTGGATGCAAAAAGGTGATCGACTGGTTTTTCGAAAAACCCTTGAATTTGATCGGCGTGTAAATCCATAGTAATAATACGCGTTGCACCAGCAGTTTCTAGCATTTTAGCTACTAATTTAGCAGCAATTGGTACTCTAGGTTTATCTTTACGGTCTTGTCTTGCCCAACCAAAATAAGGTAAAACAGCGGTAATGTGTCTGGCAGAGGCGCGCTTAGCGGCATCTATCATTAACAACATTTCCATTAAATTTTGCGGACCTGGATGTGTAGAACCTATAATAAATATACGTGTACCACGAATAGATTCTTCGTAAGAAGGCTGAAATTCGCCATCGCTATACGTTGAGGTAATAACATTTCCTAGGTGTGTCCCGTAAGAAGCTGCAATTTTCTCGGCTAACTCTCTACTTTGCGTACAGGTAAATATTTTAGCGTCTGTTGTAACGTTAGGCATGGTAACTTATTGTTTATTAGTGTAAAACACTACAGGTTTTTAAATTGGCTGCAAATTTAGGGATTTATTTTTACTTGGATAGAATTATATGCTGAATTTTTTAGGAAGTTTAAATAAAAATGAATTATTTTTGTGCTCTCTCGGAATGAAAATTCTAAGTAATGCTCAAGTGGTGGGTTAACCTGCCGTAAGCAGGATTGGTAGACCTGTCTGCCGACAGGCAGGCGCGTTAAAAGTGGTAAGTTCTTAATAATATGTTTTATATTTACGCCATATCAAGTATTCATAGAAATTATATTTATGTTGGTATGACTGAAAATTTGGAAGCTCGAGTTGAAAGACATAATAGCGGAAGAGAAAAAACAACCAAACCTTATAGGCCTTTTGAATTGATTTTCACGGAGTCTTTGGACGTAGAAAGAATGGAAGCTAGGAAAAGAGAAAAATATTGGAAATCTGGAATTGGTAAAGAGAAGCTAAGACAGATTAGAGATTGTAAATAATATACCAAAATAATATAAATGCTCAAGTGGCGGAATTGGTAGACGCGCTGGATTCAAAATCCAGTTCTTTCGGGAGTGTGGGTTCGATTCCCACCTTGAGTACTTTTTAAAATCGTAATTGCTTTATTTATAAAGTGTTACGGTTTTTTTGTCGCAAAAAATGAACACGTTTTGCACACAAAGAAAAAAAAGAGAGGTATGTCAGCCTCTCTTTTCTTATTTGTTGAATACTAAACTCCCGCGTGTAGTATGTCATAGCAATATACAAAAAGAATAATGTTAACCTTAACAATACTTGACAATTATAATCCCAGTAATTCTCAGTAATTTTTAGAGAAACATAATTTTCAATTCGGTCAATTTCGGTCAATTTTAACCCGAGTAATTCCGAGTATCTTTCTGAATCACATCTTTAAATGTTTATTGATATCCCTATCAGCTTTTCGATCCAGACTGGTTTTCCATTTTTCAAAAGGAATATCCCCGCCATTTTTGTCTAACCATTCAATGTATTCGTCATACATGGCATCGTTTTCAAACTTCAATCGGTGCATTTGGATATAAGGATTGTCAGCTTTGGAAAGGCGTTGTTTTTTAATCTCTAGGCGTTTAATTATAGGATTAAAAATAGCATTTATGAGCTTCACCCATCCATAAATTAGAGCTGCCCCGACTAATACAAGTAAGGTTATTACAAAACCCATAAAATCTTCTTTAGAAGTAAATTAGTAATGTAATATATTACTTTTTTCTATGTCAAAAAAACCTCATTCAATTCCTATAGGTCATAAAATACCATAAAGAGTTCTGGTTATAATAGAAATTTATTGAAAAGGAAATTAAAAAAGCAGCATGTTTAAAGGGCTCAAGGAGTGTTAACTGTTAATAATTTAATATAAGTGAGAATTGCGTTAGGTTCATAATTTATGGCATTAGAAATGCCATTTTATGCAAAAGCGGATGTAAATTGCCTTACACCCGCTTTCTATTTAATCCAATTAACAAATTTTTTTGTCTCAAAAATGACACAAAAACTATATTTTACTTCATTATCCTAATGTTTTTTAGATTTGGTACAACTTCATGGTTTTCATTTCCAGTATTTTTACTTTCAACTATTTTTAGCCTAAAACAAGTTTGATAAACATCAATGTTAGCAATGATTTTGTTCCCAATTAATTTATTCATTAAGTCGCTTAATTGTTTTGCATCTTCCAATAATTCATTCTGTTGGATTGATTTAGTATAATAAGTATATTCTTGTTCAATCATCTTTTGAACGTCTTCACTCATGATAACATTACCTGAAGAAATGCTGGCATTTATAGTCTTACTTCTATTTACTACATGGTTAAGGGCTAATTTTGCATTGGTTCCATCCTTTCCGTTAAGATCCAGTAGGGTCTCTATTTTTGCATTTGGAAAATTTAACTTTTCTCTCATGAGGCCCTCAACAGCTTTCCAACCTCCGGACATAATATTTGTTAGCTGTTCATCTGTAAGAGGCTCATCAAACAACTCTTTTGTAACGTCAAGCCCTTTTTGAATGTAAACTAACCATTCTTGATATAATTTGTTTGTGGCTGTAATTCGCTCTTCTTCTCGATATAAAAAGATTGGTGTAAATTCTGTTTTTGTGTTCATTTTTATAAAATTTTATTGATTAATTTCCTTTATCTACTGTGAATGCAAACAGTTCTATTCGCAATTTATTAACAGCTCCTGCTATTTCACGAATACCAATCTTTACGGCTTGGGAGTGAACTACTCTAATAATTGGCGCACAAAAATCATTATGACTATTTAAATTTGTGTTATCAGTAAAATAACTAACAACTAGTTTCTTGTTAGAAATTGACTTAGATAAGTTAAGAGTTATTTCGCAATCTGGACCTCCTAAACTTAAATAACTCATGCTCTGAACTATTCCAGTACCGTTACCGTTATCGTTATACTCAACAATATTACCATCTGTAGATCCTGGGTCAAAGAAATCTGAAGAACCCCACAATGGAGGTACGTTTGCTGATTGCGCCAATATCTCGGCTAAAGTGTATTGATTGTCATACTTTAAGTTTGCTAGATAATCATCAATAAGGTTGAAATAAGAATCCCTGAAATCAGCAAGAACACTTCTAATCATCTCAGCGGTGATTTCCTTATTGTTGTTGTCGCGAACATTACCTTCGATCGCTTGTGTAATATTGTTCCTGTCTTTTTGTGCCATAGTATTTAATTTAGATTTTGTTTTATGTAGTTAACAATTACATATTCGCACCATTAACTACTGAGTTATAATTATTGACTCCTGAAATAATGTCTTTAACATCGGTTACTTTTAGCAAATCGAAGTACCTCCAGAAAAACTTCATTGAAAGAACATATCGTGTTATTTCAGCTAATTGCAGATCGTTTAAATCGTTATCTTCTTTAGCCAGGGTTAGAATTTTAACCCTAATTCTATCTATGTCTAACTCTTCATTAAAAGCCATTGTTTCTCATTTACGTCGTTAACATCTATTTTCTTTTAAAAGTGAATCTGGAATTGGTCTTTGATGACTTAGGTACGCTTATGTAGGTAATTGTGCCTTTGTTGATAAGCATTAGAATATTACCAACCTTAAAATTCCCTAAGATGTTTCCTTTGCCGTTTACCAGGACCTTGTTGTTTACTTTATACGCGGAGTCCTTCATAGCAAAAATTTCAATTTTGTTGCCTTTTGAACACCTTAATGTTGTCTCTGGCTTAATTGGGAAATGAATGAGTTTAGAACTTGTGGGATCTAGTTGTTCTATGGAGGTAATAATCCCGTTTTCATACTTAATCAATCTTAGATCCGGCATTAGCGCTTCCCCTGTTAGGTTCTGTTTTTCGTTAACCCAAATTTCGTCACCCACTTCTGGAACGTCATTGATATCAACTGTTGGAAAAGTTAATTCGTCTCCTGTGCAATCGAACTCTAATTTGTTTTTAATTTTCATGATTTATTGTGGTTTTTGGTATTTGCCTAAGGCAATTCGTTTTATAGACTCTGTAATAATGCCGTATTCTATAACGGTGTTTGCTGTGCTGATGCTGTACCCTTCTTTTATTACCAGTTTTAGTAAATCCTTTCTGGTAAATTCATTTGGTAGCTTACTGATAAAGTAATCGTGTGTTTCCATTTATACTTGGTTTAAAATTGATTAGGCCTGTTTTTAAAGAGCTCTTTATATTTTAAGTACCTGTTGAGCACTTTGGTCACGTATTCCGCATTAAATAATTGAAAATGGGGTGTAGGGTCGCCATGATATCCGTGTCTGTCAATCTTAAAAGCAAAACTTAATTCGTTTAAGCTAATTGTTTTGAACCTAGTCAATAGTAAATCTGTAATATCCTCTTTGTTGATCTCTGGAATTTCACCTTTAAAGCCTGATAAAATAGCTACACGAGAAAAGATATAGCCTAGCCCAGCTTTTCTCGTGTCTGGATCAAGGTTTCGTAATTGTGTTTCTGGCTCCCGGTATTCGCAAATTTCTTTGCTTCCAAATGGTCTATTAACCAAATCCAATGCTGTTTTTTGTAGCGCTGGTAAATGTTTGTCCGTTAACTCTAGGCTCTTGTTGATTTTTCTTGTCATTTTGATTGTTATTTTGATTGTTATTTGGGTTATTATTATCGGTTGCGTTCCATTTTCTAACTGCAGCTTTCCAATCTTTCATTTTATTTTTACCTACCATCCATCCGTTACTTTCATAATGATTCCAAAATTTCTTTGGATTAACGGTTTGGTAATTCTTATCCATTATAAATTGTTCAACTTCATAAAGCTCTGGGGGCGTGAACTTCTCTCTCTTTGTTTTAGGTTTATTGGTTAAATGGTTAAATGGTTTATTTATATTACCTCCGCTGTATTCTTGCTGTATAATTGCCGAATCAAGTGGTGACTTACTCGCTGACTTACTCGCTGACTTACTCGCTGACGCATTTTTTGATACACCGTTTATTCTGATTAAATTAGGTGTGTTTTGGTTTGTAGCCTTTTCAATAATATCTATGAAACCCCAATCTGCTAAGTCATGAAATGCCTTGTAATAAGTGTTCTTTGAGCTAATTCCAGAGGCTTCCATAGAATGTAGAGTTGGAAGCCTGAATTTTTCTTTCCATCCTAAACGATTGCATAACTCTATCATCCAAAAATATACTGCATAATGTGATGTCTTTGCTTTACCTGGATTCTCAAAACACCAGTCAAACCATTCTCTGGAAAGTGCGTATCCGTTCATTTTAATTCAATATTGATTCCGTAAATAAATCAGGATTGGTTGTATAGTAATTAGCCTCATGTTTTGAGATCTTACAAAGCCCATTTTTAACCACCATAATTTTATCCTCAAAGCGCAATTCTGCCACATATCTACAAATACTCGCTCGGTAGATCCCTGTTTCCCTACTAACCATTAGCATGGTCTTTGGTGCATTGAAAAATGCCTGAAAAACCCTGTTGATTTGTGAATGGGAAAGCGTATCTTTACGCTTGTCATTTACTTGATTAAGACGATTGTTACTATTAGTGCTATGGGGTTTCTTTAATCTCATAGCATTACTTGTTTACGGCTGTAATAGCACTCTCAATGTCTGAACGTTTGTAGTATCGCTTACCACCAATAGCATAACTTTTTAGTTTGCCTTTATTTTCCCAGCGGTATAGGGTGGGATTAGAAACCCCAAGGAGTTCTCGGGCTTCTTTCTTTTCGATGAAGTTTTTTAGAGGGTCGGGCTCTTGCTCATGGTTTAAATTAAGATTGTTTAAGCGCTTTGTTAGCCTCTCTTCAATAATGTCGACCAGATCACTGGCTGTTATCCCTTGTAAAATTATTTGATGGCTCATGTGTCCTAGATTTTGATTTCTAGAACAAAGGAAGTATTGTGTTTGGCCTACAGCAAGGCCGAATTTAGCCTATTTTTAGGCTTTATGCTTTTTATGAAACCATTCTAACGCCTTTGATAGGTTATTTTCCCTTTCAATGCTATCAGATTTATCTAAAGATTTGATTTGAGAAACTTCTACACCATATTTCCTTATAAGGAAATTTATGAATTCAGGTTGTGTCGAGATGATATATTTAGGATCTGAAAAACATAGACGTTGATAATAGTAGCTTACAACAGTTTGAAACCCTCTTTGATTAGGTTTTTCTAGGTAGTATTTTATATTATTTTCAAATAAGTGCTCCCAAAGGACATAGCCGTTATTAGCAAATATATCATCATGTTTCGGAATTTGAGGTGTGCTGCTTGTAATGCCAGAATCACTTGTTTCAACCTCTGGAATTCTCTGGAATTCATCAATCAAACCATACTGCTCATCCAAAGTATTTTTGACGTAAAGCTCAACAAAATATTCCTCAAGCCGTAACAAGGTATCTGAATCGCATGGGATCTTGTTAAGCTCACTTCGTAAAGAATCATAAAAATAAGTAAGGAGTTCATCTGTATTCCTTAAATGGTATTGCTGAAGGGTAGTTGCTATCATTTCCGTTTCCCAAAAACGATCAATTAATTTTTCATTCCATTTATTCGAGAGATAACTATCAATTTGTCTTTTATAATCATTAAATATCCTTTCTGATCGTTCATGATTACAACTTGATCTAATCGCCTTCAAGTGCTCTTTAAATTGATCAATATAATCCCAGTAGAAAGTCTTAGGGATATCCTCTTTAAATAGATTTTTTACATCTTGGACTAAGTCGAGTATTTTAATTTCTTGCTTCATTAGTTTAATTGTTGCTGATCAAGCCATTTCATAATTTCTTCATCTTGATCAGTCGCTGGATGGATAATATCTTCATACATCATTGCCATGCTTAAATCGTGTTCGTACTCGATCTCATTAAAGTTTATTTTAGATTCCATATCAATGATCGCTTTTCTAACTACAGACCATTTTTTACCTAAATTAGAAATCAGGGTTTCTTTTAAAAGGTTACTGTATTGATCATCAAACTCATTTAATCGATTAATAAGATACTCTGAGCATGATTTTGTGTACTGCTGTAATGATACTACTTCCCCAGTGTTAAGGGTTATGTTTGCTTTGTCTAAAAGATTTTCAATAGTTGTTTTCATGTTTTTTATATTTTACGTTAATCGATCCACATTGTTATTGCACCGGACTGGTTAATTATTGGAAGAACCCTGTTTTCGCCAAACATTTCTTGGCCTTTGTAGTAGTCTTTAATTTTCTTCTTGTAATACTGTTTTTGACTATCTGAAAATGTAGGGTTGTTTGATAACTCAAATATTTCTTGAATTGAAATATCGATAGTAATCTCAATTGGAACTCCCTCTTTATTCTTGTTGAGTTCGAAAAACTGGGATATTCTCTCTCTTTCGTTGGATAACTTGTGCCTTATTGCTTTTGTTGTTTTCATTATTGTTATTTATTTTTGATTCATTTTTAGAAAATATTCGTAGGCATCAAATGCCAGGTCTTTTTGTCCTTTACCAATGTATTCGAGGAACATTTTTTCAGCAGAATGACCAGTTATACCAATTAAAAAAGTCGTTGGTAATTTTCCATAATAGTTTGTAGCGAAGGAACGCCTCCCGATGTGGCTTGTTATTAGTTTGTATTTAGGGTAGGAGCCTTCAACCTTTCTCATGATTGTTTGGTGCTCATCCTCTGAAATGTTTTTGGTGATACGTCCTTTGATCATTTCGTTAATTTCAGCTCTCTTGCATACGTCTTTAATGTATTGGTTGTATTTCTGATCACTTATTGGGGTTGGAAATTCTCCAGAGCGCTTGTCAAGTATTGCCCTTACTTCTGGAAGTACGGGGATGGACATATTCTTGTCGGTCTTAATTTGGGTGAATTCTAAAAGAGGTACACCGCTTTCAAATCTCAGCATTGATTTGTTAAACCTCATGAAATCGCTTATTCTCTGACCTGTATAACATGAAATTAAAAGCCAGTCGCGAGCATTGTTTAAGTAGTTTGGTAGATCCGCTAGTTCTTGAATTGCTTCCAGCTCTTTGAAACTTAAAAATATTTTGGGTGCTTTTTCTTTTTTGAGGTTTATAGTTTCGAATTCGGGATTGATTTCTAGTCCTTTCATACGGGCGTGCTTCACTATGGTTTTTACGTATTTTAAATCCCTGTGAATGGTGTTCTGTGAATAATTTTCTTGATTACACCAGGAAACGAAAAGTTTATTAAAGTCTTCGTTAACGTGTTTTATCATCAAATTAGGATTATACCTTAGTAATTTGTTTTTAACGACATTGTAGCGACCTTTGTGAGCTTCTGTTAATTCGTGTTCTCTGGTTGTTAAATAGAAATCTATGTATTCAGATACTTTTTCAGGTATTTTAATCTCTTTTGGTTTAACATAGAAGGTTTCAATCGTGTTTTTGAACCATTCTTTGTTCACATCAGAAAGATTGACCTTGTCTAATTCTTCAAGGACGTGCTTCTGTAAATCATAAATATGATCGTTAATTTCTTTTCGAAGATTTATCTTTTCCTCATCCTTGAAGTTTGTATTCTTCTTGAGTTCATTCCAAAATTCTTTAGTGACTTCAATTCTGGAACGCTTATAAAATGAGAATGGCATTTCTTTTCCAGACTTAGATAGGTTCTTTCCTGGGATTCTAAATGACAAGCGAGCCTCTAAAAAGGCTTTTGGCTTATCGGAGCGATAAGAAAAAGTGACTGTGGACATATTTTAGTATTCAACATGTCTAAGGTAAAACAATTTGCACACAATTTGCACACAAAAATGAAATTATTTGAAATGGAATGATGATATTTTTTGAAAGTAATGTAATGTGTTACTTTTGATTATAAGGTTTTGTGTTAAAATTTTATATCATAGTGTTTCAAGTTGAATCATTTAACTTGCTCCCACCTTGAGTACTTTAAAACCCTTATAAGCACAGTGTTTGTAAGGGTTTTTTATTTTATGGGGCAACAAAAGGGGCAATGTATATTCTACCATTCCTATTTTTCAATCTTTATTTTTTGAGCTGCTACGTTTAAAATCCTAAGAATATTACTATAACTGCATTATCCTCATTATCCACATTTTTATTTGTAAAACACATATATTCAATTATTTAAGGGTGTTTCAAAATGCAATCAAAATGCACAAAATGCAAAGAGAACAGTAAAATAATGCAAAAATGGGGCTAAGATAAAAACTAACTAACATATTCTCTCATCTTTACGTCCAGTCTAATATAGGAAGTCCAACAGCGGTTTTTTTGTTTTGGGGTGTGGAATATTGCAAGAATTAAAATTTAAAATGAAGTGTTCTGAGCAACTTCACTAAGCAAGGTTAATTTATAAAACGGTTTGTTTTTACGGTAAGCCGTAATATTTCTTACAAGAAAGTAATATATTTAGAGATTAAATGAACGATATCTCTTTATCTTCTCTAGATATTGTGAGATTTAGTGCGGATAAAAGGAGTTAGGCACAATACGAAAATCCTTCTGCAAATTGAAAAACATCGCTAAAATCTTTTATCTCTGTCTAATAATCCAACTTTATGGTTGTGGATTTGGAGATTGGGACGTAACACTTTACGAACAAAAAATAGAAGATTCTTCAAACGTTATCTATGAATTCGATGCTTGGGGTGGATTAGATTCACATAGCGCAGGATATGTTATAATGGATTCTACTAAACAATTTAAAGTCAATTCTGCGAGAAAATTGCCGATTTATTATCTAACATCACTTCCGAACAAAAGAAAAATAAAAGCAATCGGATTAAAAAACCAGTAAACAATGACAGTATTTCATTAAATATTATTGATAGTAAAAAAATCAAAGAATCTGGAATTGATATTGAAATAGACTATTATGAGAAATATTCTGGATATTCGAATGCTACTTGCCTTTTAAATGAATATAAGTTTTCAGAATTTAAGGAAGTGAAAGACAGTATTTATTTCTACGGTATTGAGAAAAAATTTGGGAATAATAAAAAAGACACTACCAATGTTTCTTTTCAAAAAGGGAATATTAAGATAATTGCAGATGACAATGGAAAAATATTTCGTTTAGAAATTAGCGAACTTTTTAAAGACAATGCTACTAAATTTAAATACAAAAAAGGAACTAATGAACTGACTGAAAAAATTGAAAATAGTCCAGTAGTTTGCATTCGAACTTATTATCTAATTCCAAAAAATGAAATTTATGAATCTGAATTTTCTAATTATGGAATTTATAAACGTGTAAAATAAAGTACTGTGCCTAACATTGTGTATAATTCATTACTAGTAAAGGCTTACTTACGAAAATTCCGCTGGAATTTTCTATCCGTGATTATTTGCTAACTTTAGTGCCTAAACACGCAACGAAATCATACACTTTACCGTTGTGGCTAATACCAAAAAAAGTGATTTCTATTTAAAATGTTTAAATACACACCAATAAATTCATATTCTTTGCGAAATCTTCAGAACGGACAGATTTATTTCAACAGTCCGTTAAATTTCAATGACCCTTTTGATACTTTTCACCCAGCCAGAATAACTGAAATAGGTAATTCCAAATTCATTGAACTTTACTGCAAATCAAACAAACGTACATTCAATAAAAAGCATTTAATCGGAATTCTAGATAAAACTATTTCAAAGAAAGAATTCTACAACTTCTGCGAAGAACATATTGATTATATCTTCGATTTCGATAAAACCAATGAAAATCAATTATTTCATAATAAGACTGATTTTTTAAATCAACTCAAAAATGTAGAGGAAACAGAAAATGACTTCCTTGAGAATATTAGTCGGTTTTTTATGACCGTTAAGTCAAGACTTCAAAATACTATTCTCGAAACACTTTTTAATATTCGACAAGAGAAATTTGCAAAGATTGGTGTTTGTTGTTTTTCAAGAAATAACGATAACCTTTTAATGTGGTCTCATTATGCTGATAGTCATCAAGGTATTTGTCTGGAATTTGATACAGAATACGAACCTTTTTCAAAGGCATTTGATGTAGAATATCAAACTGAAATCCCTGATGTGAATTCTGACTTATTATTTGAGGAAGAGGATAATGCAGAGTGGACTTGCAACAAAAAACTGGACAATTAGTTGAATGACTATGCTGCTAGTTCATGATTATACATATCTAATTCAAATTCTCTAATACTTCTGTTTCCTAAAAAGGAATGTCTTCGTCTATTATTATACCATGTTTCTATCCATTCGAAGATAGATAACTCAGCTTCGGACCTTAGTTTATAGTTGTGTCTATATACCCATTCTACTTTTAATGATTTAAAAAAGGATTCTGCCACAGCGTTATCCCAACAGTTTCCTTTGCGACTCATAGATTGCTTGACTAACCCTTCATAGCTTTTAATAATAGAGGTAAACTTTTGGCTTGCATATTGTACACCTCTATCAGAATGAAAAATTAGAGGTTCTTGCAAGGTTGTGTTTTTAATAGCCATGTTCCAAGCTCTTACAATAGTGTTATCTGTAGTAAGATCTTTGCTTAAAGACCATCCAACCACTTTTCTATTAAATAAATCGATAATAACCGTAAGATACAGCCAACCTTGTTTGGTTTGAATATAAGTGAGGTCACTTACCCAAACTTGTTTTTCTCGATTAACATCAAAGCATTGGTTAAGCAAATTAGGAGCTATTGGATAATTATGATTACTATCTGTGGTTGTTTTAAATTTACGTTTTCGTTTAGCAAACAAATAATTAGCGCTCATAATACGGGCTACTCTAGGTTTAGACACCTTATAGCCTAATGCCTCCAATTCTGATTTTATCCTTGGAGAACCATAGCTTTGAAAACTCTTCTCAAATATGCTTCTAACAAGCGAGCTTATCTTTTGGTTTTCTATCCACAACTTACTTGGTCCTGATTGTAACCAGTGATAATAACCGCTTTTGCTTACCTTTAATACTTTGCACATCGCCTCAACAGGAAATTTTAATAGGTGTTGTTTTATAAACCTGTATTTTTCTTGTCGCTCACGGAGAAGATGCCAATCGCCTTTTTTAAGATATCACGCTCTAATTCGGCTTCTTTTAAAGCCTTTTTTAAACGATCTATCTCTTTCTCTTCATCTGTCATTTTAGGCTTACCCCGACCAGGAAAACTGTTTTTACCGTAATCTTTTAACTCTTTACGCCAACGATAAAGCACAGATGGAAATATGTCCAAGTCTTCACAGACTTGCTTTACATTGTCTTTGGCATAACTTAATTCTACTGCCTTTTGCTTAAACTCTAATGTGTAATGTTTCGGTTTACTTCTCATAATTGCTAAATTAATAACTAGAAAACAAATTCTCTCAACTTAGTGTCTAGTCTAATGTAGTAATTCCAGAGTCAATCAAAAAATTACTCTCTTTTAAGTCCATAGATTGGAAACACGAAGAAGAAATGAGAATTTTTCATCAAGAATCTAACAAAAGTTACTTCTATCCTATTCGTTCGCTAAAAGCAATTTATTTCGGCCTTAAAACAAATTCTAGTGATATCGAAATGATTTGCTCGCTTTTCAAATCTAAAAACCCTGACGTAAAGTTTTATCGAATGAAAAAGTTAGATAAAACTTTCGGAATCGTTCCGGAACAATTTCATTATAGCACAGTAATTGAAATTCAATCAAATCTGATTTTAATTATTTCTCATTTGTTTAGCAATAATGAATTTACTCAAGAACAGCTTGTATCGAAAGGAAAAGTCGAAATTCCAGAAGTGCAATTAAAGGCTCATTTAGAGGATTTAAAAAACAAGAATATTTTAATCAAACAGAACGAAAAATATAAATTGAATAGATAAAGTACTAGCCACAACAACGTGTAAGCGCAATAACGGCGGAATTTTCTGTAGAAAATTCTCGCCTTTTTGCTATCTTGTTTGTGTCAACGGAAAATACTCGCGTATTTTTCCGTTACTGACGCTTACACAAAACCGTTGCCAGTAATTTGAAAAAACAGCAGAATTTGAAAAAAACAGCATATTTAGATAATAATATTTTCGTTGACATTGAACAGAATTCATTGTCGATTAACAACTTGTTGAAAAATATTGACCAAAATATAACTGATTTTTTCTATTCAGCATCGCATCTTCAAGAAGCGAATGAAATGACTGCTAAAACAAAAAGCGAACTGAATAATAGACTTATAAAGCGTTTTCAAACAATAAGTTCTGTAACAAACAACAACTATCTTTTTCAAGAATTACCTTCAAATAAAGTTCATAAATTAAAAGAAAAACCTAACGTAGTTTATAACACAATTAATGATGTTCCATTCGCAAGAAATATGATGAAAGGAATGATGAGCACAGTAAATGAAGAACAAAAAGCGGAATTTAGAAAACAACTGAATATAGACCCAATCCGAATTAATAATTATTCGCCTAAAGAAGTTATTGAACAAATCAACTCGAAAAGTGACTTAATGGGAGGATTTTCTCTTGTTGGAATGATTGAGAAAGCAGTTGAACTTCATCCTCAAGGCAAAGAAATGGGACTACATAATCGGTTCGCAGGAATTTTTGAAATGTTAGATATGGTTGGTTATTGGAAAGACAAATTCAATGAAAAATCTAATTACGCTAGACTTTGGGATTCAAGCCATAGTCATTTTTCAAGTTACTGTGATTATTTTATATGTAATGACAAACGAACAAGAAATAAAGCAAAAGTAGTTTTTGAAATATATGGAATTGAAACTAAAGTGTTAGATTCAAGCGGAAAGGAATAAAAACTACTGGCAACAACGTGTATAATTAATGGCTGGTTCTCGCCTACTTACGAAAATCCTCGCGGATTTTCTATTCGGTTTTTATTTGCTAAATTAGGTGCTTAAACACGCCACTAATCATACACAAAACCGTTGTACGCAATGATGAAAAACCTACTTATAATATTCTTTCTAACTTTTACAATTATAGCTTGTAAAGAAAAATCATCGGAAACCAAACCGAATGAAAAACTGGAATTTTATTCTGAAAACAGTAATTTGACTTTCAAGAAAATAGTTGAATTTGAGAATCACGATAGCCTTTACAAATTCTACAGAAACGGGAAAATTTTTAAGAAAGGGAAAATCAAAAAAAACGGAAACCATTTGGAATTTGGAACTTATATTCCAATGATGGAAAGTTAAGGGAAATTAGAGAATGGTTTGTGATAGACGAACATTCAAGAATTAATAGAGCTTGGTTTCTCAATAAAAAAGGAGATACACTAGCTTGGAGAGACCAAGATTCCATTTTTAAACAAAAGGAATTTATCAATGACACTTTAGGAACACGAGCAACTGACTACAATGTTTTCAATTTTAACAAAGACACTATCTACTTGAATGAACCAATTCGTGGAGTGGTTTATTGTAATTCTCGCCGAATAAGAGATTATGATTCTCAAATCAGAGTTTTTTTACACAGCGAAAGTGAAAATTTCAATTCACCTTTTCCAAACGATAGCCTCATTAGAACTGACCATTTTGAAAACTTAGAAACTGACAGTATTAATCAAAAATGGTTTACTAATATTGACCCAGAAAGATATGGACACGTGGCAATTTTTGGAGCTTGGTTTAAAAATCCAGGAAAAAAACTTTTGAGAGGATATATGGAAGAATACTCTTATGGACCATTTAAGGAAAAAGAATTTGATAGTATTACCGCAAAAGTGTATTTTGAGAAAACTATTTATGTAAAAGACACAATTGAATGAAATCACTGCGTACAACAATGTATAACCGCAATTACGGCGGATTCGACTATGTCCGAATCCACTCGGAATTGCTAAAGTCAGTGCTAAACCGAAAATTAACGCATATTAACCCGTAACTGACGGTTATACGAGACCGTTGGCAACAAGTTAAGAGCAGCATTATGAAAATTGACAGAACAATAGAAATTTTAGAAGCATTGGCTTCAGGATGTTCACCTCAAACTGGCGAATTAATTGAAAGTGATAGTGTTTTAAATGAAAGAGATGTAATAAGAGCATTAGAAAAAGCAATTTCCGAATTGGAAAGAATTAATCAATCAACAGAAAATGAAAATCAACCTTCTGAATTAAATATTAGTGCAGAAGAAGCTGACAAAGCTATTAAATTGTTTCAGAGTGTTGAATATAATCCGACTTACAGTCGCTTAACTCATTTCTTTTTAAAATCAAAGGAATTTGAATTTCCTATTCTAAACTCAAATGAACTATATGGAAAATATTTTGGTTACTACACTAAACAAGATTTACATAAATTTTTCAAACATTATTTAATTGAAAACGGTTTTTCACTTCACGGAAAAGTAAAAAAAGAAAGGAAACCACAACCTTGGAAAGATATTGACTTTTTTCAAAAAGAGAAATTTAACAATCTGACAGAAAAAGCAATTGACCAACTAAAAAGCAAAATAAACGAAATCGGAATTTTAAAAACGGAAGATTTATCTGAATATATAATTAACTCAAGAGTAAGACACTTTAGGGCATACGAAAGTTGGACAGACAAAGAAAAAGAATTACTCGAAAAAGCAATGGAATACACGAATGACCTTGAATTATTGTCAGAGTGTTTTCAAAGAGGAATTGGTTCAATCGAATCTTGTGGAAAAAGATTAATTTATGAAAAAAACCAGTTGCCAACAAAGTACTGTGGTAAAAAACAAGTAAAAAAGCATTAACTTTTCACTAAAGTACTTCTATAAGAATCATCATATATTAAACCTGATTTGGCGATGGCAAAAGCCTGTTTTAGAAGCTTATTACACACAGCAATTAAAGCCAGTTTTTACTCTTCCCTTTTGCTACAATTCGTTCATAAATATCTCTGCATGCTTTGTTGTATTTACAGGCATTAAAACTGCACATAAATAATAAATTACGAAGCTTTTGATTTCCTATTTTACTTATTCTACTGCGTCCATTTACACTGCTACCGCTCTTTCTAACCACAGGAGTCAAGCCGGCATAGCTACAGAGTTCACTACCACTTGTAAAGCGCTCAAATCCATCGGTAAGAACCACAAGCATCAATGCTGTTTTATTTCCAATCCCTGGTATACTTTTTAAGCGAGTTAATACATCTTGGTGAACTTCTTTTACTAACACCAATAGCTTATTCTCCAAGATTTCTATCTCTTTTTGTACGTGTTTTAAACTCCGCTTTATAGAACTTACAACTGCTTTGCTAGGGTTTCCTAAAACAGCCTCTCCGTGTAATTTATTTTTAAGCATAGTGCTCTGTTTTGTATATACAGCAAGGAGTCTGGTCATTTGAAGACATTCTGTTTGATGTTTGGATTGACCTTCCCAAAGCTTTAATTCTACTTGTTTTGCATATTCACAAATAAGTTTAGAGTCACTTTTATCCGTCTTGACCTTAGACAACTTCATTTGGATAAAACGTTTGACAGCTAAAGGATTTTCTACAGAAACTTGTACCCCAGATTCAAGTAAATAATAGGCCAATTGATAGTGGTAGTATCCCGTGGCTTCCATAACACAATGACTATCCAAATCTAAGAGTTTTGTAAATTTTTTAAAGCCAGAAATTGTGTTTTTAAATTGGTAGTAATTGCCATCTGAATCTGTCACATCAAAAACTAAATGGCTAATATCAATTCCAAAATATTTAATATCTTTATTCATAAGAAAATGATTTTTGAAAGGACGACTACGCGAGTTTCAACGACTTAAAATCGAGGTCTAAAAGCCTCATAGAACTGTACGAAATCTGGGTAGTAAAAGAGAGGGGATTTTCAATGTTGACGAGATCTCTAGTCTCTCCGTATATAATAACCTTATTCCTCTCTTTTGTTCTTTCTAATTTATAGATCTTAATTTAGTGTTTTTATTAAAATGCTAACTTAAGACGTATATAAAAAATAGCGGTTTAATCGCTTAAACAAAAGTAAATGAATAAATTAAAGGTCATTGTCAAGCTGAAAAATTAGTGCTTAAAATCCGCTACTTTTCATATACAAACCCGTCAGACTGTCTAATAACTATTGCTTTTTTAGTTACATTTTTTAGAAGTTCTCAAGTAATTTCCAGGTGATTTTTGTATCTTTTAGTTATGAAATTCATACCTGGAAAAGACCGAAAACAGACCTGCCTTTTTCCTGTTTCTCTTGATGATTCTATAGAATATGAGAACAGCGTAAGGTCTATAGATCAATTTGTAGATTCACTTAACCTTGCAGAACTAGGATTCCGTTCAAACTTTACCGAAAATGGTCCTCCGACCTATAACCCAGCTGTTCTTCTCAAACTTTACATCTATGGATACATGAACCGTATTCGTTCTTCAAGACAATTAGAAAAAGAATGCAGGCGTAACATTGAAGTCATGTGGCTGCTTGAATCGCTAGCTCCAGATCACAACACCATCAGCAATTTCAGAAAAGATAATGCAAAGGCTATTAAAAAAGTGTTCTTTGCTACCGTGCAAATGGCACGTAATTTTGGGCTTATAGGCGCTACACTTATTGCTGGAGACAGTACTAAGTTTAGAGCTCAGAATAGTAAGAAAAACAATTTTAATAAGAAGAAAATACAGCGTCACATAGATTATATTGACAATAAATTAGAACAATACAACAAAGCTCTTGAACAAAGTGATAGTGAAAATGAAAAAGAGGAAATTAAGAAAGATATTGATAAGCATCAAGGTCGCAGAAAAGAATACGAAAAACTAAATGCACAGTTGAAGGCTTCGGGAGAACCACAAATTTCTACCTCTGATCCCGATAGCAAACATTTAATTGTGCGTAACAATATTACTGAAGTTGCTTACTGTGTACAATCTACTGTAGACGCAGATCACAATATTCCGTTCGACTACTTGGTTACCAATAAAAACGACTCCAAGGCTATGGGACAGATGTTACAGAGAGCTAAAACTATTTTAGGAACGAACACCTTTACGGCGCTCTATGACAAAGGATATCATACGGGAAGTGAATTTAAAACTGCTAATAAACTAGGTATTAAAACCCTTGTTGCTATCCCTGGAATAGGAAGAGCATCGCAAGCTCCAGATCCTAACTATAACTCAGAACATTTTAAATATAATAAAGAACACGACACCTATACTTGCCCACAAGGAAACATACTTAAAAGTAATGGCAGCACTTATAAAGGGCGTAATTATCGTTTCAAACAATACAAAACAAACAAATGTAAAGCTTGCCCCGCAAGAGCATTATGCACAACGTCTAAAGCAAATGGAAAAGTAGTACAACGCAGTGAATTCCATAAATATATTGAAGCCAACGCAAAGAGTGTATTGCAAAATCCTGATGCTTATAAAAAACGCCAAGCCATTGTAGAGCATCCTTACGGAACCATAAAACGTCAGTGGAGTTTTGATCATATCATGACTAAAAAAACGATGCAACGCGCTAGTGCAGATGTAGGGTTTATGTTTATTGCCTATAACTTAAAAAGAATTTGGAATATCATTAGAAATACGAATACACTTCTTGTTCAAGCTCGCTGGTCTTTAATTAGGCTTATTAAAGCTATTCTAACAGGTTTAGAAGAAGCTTACAAACAAAATTCAAAATATAGAATCTTAGCTGCCAACTAATAGAAAAAACTGTATTTTAGTAGAAATATATAAAATTGCAGTCGGTTATTAGACGGACTGACGTTGGCAGCAAGTTGACCCCAAAATAACGTGAGTAAGAAAAAGAAAAAATATTATGTAGTATGGAAAGGTTTTAAAACAGGAATTTTAGAATCTTGGGAAGAGTGTAAAAACTCAATTCACGGATTTAAAGGAGCGGAATACAAATCGTTTAAAACACTTGAACTTGCTAAAAAAGCATATTCTGAAAACTATGACGAATACAAAGGTAAAACGATATTTGAAAGCACACTATCAAAAGAACAGCTTGCATTAATTGGAGAACCAAATTTGGAGACTGTTTCAGTAGATGCAGCTTGTAGTGGAAGTCCAGGAATTGTAGAGTATCAATGTGTTGACACTAAAACAAAAGAGAAAATATTTCATTATGGACCACTTTATGAATCGACAAATAATATTGGGGAATTTTTAGGTTTGGTACACACGCTTGCTCATATGAAAAAAACAAATGACAAAAGACCAATTTATACCGATAGTAAAATTGCTATGGGTTGGGTAAGAGACAAAACACATAGAACTAATCTTGAAAAATGTGAGCAAAATGAAAAATCATTTGAATTACTTGAAAGAGCTGTAAAATGGTTAGAAACAAATGATATAGAAAACAAAATTCTAAAATGGGAAACTCAAGCTTGGGGAGAAATTCCAGCTGATTTCGGAAGAAAATAAAATATGCAAACAACCAAAACCGATTTAAGCGGACTTAATGAAAAACAGAGACAAGCAGTAGTTTCAGAATGTAAAAGACTTCTAGTTTTAGCAGGTGCAGGTTCGGGAAAAACAAAAACATTACTTCAAAAATTAATTTACTTAATTGAAGAAAAAGGCGTTAACCCAAGTAATATTTTGGCAATTACATTTACAAAAAACGCTGCCAATGAAATGCTCGATAGGTTAATCATCTCAGCAGACGACACAGAGGAATATGCTGAAATTCTTGCCGACAAAAATCGAACAACAAAAGAAAAAGACACAGAACGTTACTTTTTTACAAAAAAACATAAGTGGATTGACAACTTAACATTACGAACTTTTCACAGCCTTTGTTATAGCATTATCCGAAACTTTGGCGTGAATGAGTTTGATAACAAATTCAAAATTATTGGAGATACCAAAGCAAAAGATGATGAATTTGCAAAATACTCGGCAACAGAAACTATTTTTGAAGTCATCCATAAAATCTTAATCGAAAACTGTGAATCAAATAAGTATCTATTCGATTTGAAAAGATACATATTGGATTATATGATTGACAAAATCCACATTGAAAAAGACAAACGTATTTCTCTACCAAAAGATGGAAAATATTACACAACATTAAATGGTACAAAAGTTCGGTCAAAATCCGAACAATATATAGCGGATTGGCTTTATCGACACAGCATTAAATTTGAATATGAACCAAACGTAAACTTTAGAGATTTTGATTTTCGACCAGACTTTTATATTCCAGAAGCTAATCTTTATTTAGAACACGTAAGTCAAAAAAGCTATCCAACAAAAGGAAAAGAACAGCAGTTTAACAAAGCCAATAAGCTACTTGTTAAAACATTTGAGCACCAAACAAAAGATACTGCACTATTCAATTTAGCTTTAGAACGAATTGTAAAAAATAGATTGCCTTCAAATTATCATTTTTCAACTGCTTTATCATTCGAAGAAGAATTTAAATCATATCACAAAGAAGTTAAGGACTTCCTTCGACAAACTATGCGAGTAATTGATATGGTAAAAGTGGAGAACTTACCAACTAAAACAGTTTTAGAACAATCGAAAAAAGACCAACACGAAAGAGTAAGAGATTTTTATAAACTTGCAATTCCAGTTATTGAGCAATATCAATTGTATTGCACCAACAAATCATATTTAGACTTTAATGATATGATTACAAGAACTATTTCTTTATTTAAAAATCATAAGGAAATAGCAGAAAAATTTAGAGGAAAATATGAGTACATTCTTGTAGATGAGTTTCAAGACGTGAATAACTTACAAGTTGAATTAATAAAACTTTTGCTAACAGACAGTAACCAACTTTTCTGTGTTGGAGACGATTGGCAAAGTATTTATGGTTTTAGAGGTTCAAACGTAGATTATATAGTCAACTTTAAAGACCATTTTAAAGAATCTGAAACTATAAAATTGAGTATGAATTACAGAAGCACAGAACATATAGTTGGTGCAAGTAATGAAGTAATCAAACACAACAAATTCAAGGTTGACAAAGATGTACGCTCAAATAAAAAGTCAAGTAGTAAAATTCACGTTTATGCAGGTAAAAATCTTGCTGAGAACCTTGAGTACGTTCTTGACCAAGTAAATAAACTAAAAGACAAAGGTTATACAAAAGAAGACATCCTATTTCTTTATCGAAGAAGTAAAATGTATAGTGCATATTTTGAAAGATTTAAACAGGAACGAGTGTTTGTCTCAGGTAAAACAATTCACGCCTCTAAAGGGCTTGAAGCAAAAGCTGTTTTTATCATTGGATTGACAGAAGGAGGCGGTGGATTTCCAGATATTTGGATGGAAGACAGAATTTATCAAGTAATCAAAAAATCAAATCACAATTTACTACTTGAAGAAGAAAGGCGACTATTTTATGTGGCAATTACAAGAGCAAAAGACGACTTATTTTTAATCACGGAAAAAGGAAATGAATCGAGTTTTATAAAAGAAATCCCAGATGACTTTACATTTAAAACAAGTATTCCTTTTAAATCAGTAATTGAGGAAATAACCTTATGCTCGAATTGCAGCAACAGATTGGACGAAGGATTTGCATATTGTCCTTATTGCGGAGAAGAACAAAAAATAGATGAATAAAAACCAGCTGCCAACAAAGTACTGTGGTAAAAAACAAGTAAAAAAGCATTAACTTTTCACTAAAGTACTTTTGTAAGAATCATCATATATTAAATCTGATTCTACTCTTAACTTAAGTGTTCACGACACTTACTTTGTTATTTCCAATTTTCATTTTCTCCTATTACTTGGAGTTTTAGTGTTTTTTGGAATTTACCTTGTCCGAACATTACGCGGGAATTTTAAAAACCTGACTGCAAATCTGATATTAATAATTTCGACAATTTTACTAATAGTAATCCTGAACGGAATAAGTGCAATTGTAGAGAACTTTGTCCAACAAACTTCTGGTTGGACTATTTATCCGCCTTTGAGTGATGGAGATGGAATAGAACAAATGGAACAAGAAGTTGAACCGAAAGAAAGTAGTTTTGTAATTTTATCAAGTGCTCTTTTTTATATACAAATAATATTGCTAATTTTCTTAGCGTATTGCGGATTTAAAACTGGACTGAATTATAAACGAACTGAATAAAACACTATGCACAATAATGACAATAAGTAATTGCTTGTGCTCGCCTATATTAGAAAATTCGTCAGGGTTTTTAGTTTTGTGTGTACTTGACAAATTAACGGTTAAACGGCGTAACTACTCACAAACGGAGACTGTTGTCGGTCGTAAAAATCAATGATAAGGAAGAAAACAACATTTAAGAATAGGACAATAATGTTTACAGTAGAACAAATTGAATTAGCCCATAGTAAGATTAAATCAGGGGCGGAATTTCCAAAGTACATCGAGGAAATTAAACAAATCGGAGTTGTGGCATTTGAAACTTGGGTATCGGATAGTCATACTGAATATTTTGGAAAGGACAATTTTCGGACGAAATCTAAACCGAAATATGAAGAATTGCTTATAGCGGATTATACTGATAAGCAAAAATTTGAAGAATATTTGAAAATCCACCAAAAAGGAGAAACAGACTATTTTACATTTTGTAAACATTGTGCTGAAACAGGAATTGAGAAATGGATAGTAAATCTTGAAAAAATGACCTGTATTTATTTTGACAAAGTTGGAAATGAAGTTACACTTGAAAAGGTACCAACTGTATAAAACAACGAACTGCCAATATTGTATAAAAAACAATAGCTAAGTTCTAGGCGGCTCACGAAAATTATCTTGGATTTTCTATTTGGTTTTTAAAAACAGAGTCTAATAATGGCTCCTATAATAAATTACTTGTGCTGGCTAACTTCTGAAAATCCATCAGGGGGTTTCCGTAGGAAATTGTATTGTAGTTTATGATGCATAAGGCTATAAATCTTCTAAAATAGAAGGCGCACTTTGCAGAAGTTTATGAGTATTTTGGTGGACAGTGAATACTGTTAATCATTTGATTTAAAGATGTCTTTAACTGCTCTAAGTAAGTGCAGTATTTGATACGATTCCTCAAAAAAAATATTTTCAATACATCAAAAGTTAGTATAAAATTAAAAAGTGATTTTTAATTCCTATTTTTAGACCACAAAATTAATAACTAAACACCTTATACTCATGAAATATTTGTTTTTACTAGTCGTTTTAATGTTAAGTCTTTCTGTTAATGCTCAAAGTATTCTTGGAACATGGGAAACTTACGATGATAAAACCAACGAAAAAAAGGCACTAATTGAAATCTATCAAACTGGCGATGCCTATTTTGCAAAAATAGTCGACAAATATATTGGCGATAAAAATTCTGTATGCGAAAAGTGTGAAGGCGATAAAAAAAATAAACCGATCATTGGTTTAGTTATTATAGAGAATCTTAAAAAAGACGGAAAAGAGTATAATGGTGGAAGCATTCTAGATCCTGAATCGGGAGATGAATATAGCTGTTATGTGAAGTTGGTAGATAACAATAAACTTAAAGTAAGAGGTTTTCTAGGGATGGCGCTTTTAGGAAGAACTCAGTACTGGCTTAGAAAAGAGTAGCTTGACTTTTTAAATACTAACTAGGGGTAGACATTGTTTGTTTAAAATAATGCGTTAAGATATTATAGCTTATTGTTGTAATCTTTTTATTAATTTTGCCGCTGAAAATTTTTATGTAGAGTGCTTTTTAATACGCTTTATTTTATATCATTTTCAATTCAAACATAAAGCTCCAAACCCCAAGTTATGCTAGACGATTTTCTTTTTTACGTACAATACGGTGTAAATCATGTGTTAGATATTAATGGTTACGACCATGTATTATTTTTATTGGTGCTTACCGTGTCTTATGTTTTTAAAGATTGGAAACGCGTTCTGGTACTCGTATCTCTATTTACGCTAGGCCATACTATTTCTTTGGTTTTAGCGGCTTATAATGTGGTTAAAATCAATGGTGTTTTGGTCGAATTTTTAATTCCCATAACCATTCTTATAATGGCACTTTATAATGTGTTTACAGCTGGTAAGACCATCCAAAAAGGTGCCGGGGTGTTGTTTTTTTCAGCGTTGTTTTTCGGAATTATTCACGGTTTAGGTTTTGCTAGAGAGTTTCATTTATTAGTGGGTGGTAAACGAGATAAGTTGCTCCCATTGTTGGAGTTCGGATTAGGCATAGAGGTGGCGCAAATTATAATCGTGTTTGTTGTATTGTGTCTCAGTGTTGTTATGCAATCGGTATTTAGATTTTCTAAACGCGACTGGGTCTTAGTCATGTCGTCTATAGTAATTGGTTTGGTTATTCCTATGATTTTAGAAAATGAATTAATCTCCTAACTCTCAAAAGTTTTCTCAAAATTTTAACGATTTCACATTGTAATTAAACCCTTAACCGAGTATCTTCGTTATGGAGTTCTTCAATATAAAAGGAAAATGGCATTGTAAATTTTAATTTATTTTTATTTTCTTTATTCTGAAAGAATTTACTTAAAATCAATACTTGTTAATGCCGAAAAAAAAGCAGCTTAAATACGATAAAGCTTATTTACGAATAGCTAGAGAGTGGGGAAAATTATCCTTTTGTGAACGCAAACAAGTAGGGGCCGTTATTGTAAAAGATCGCATGATAATTTCAGACGGTTTTAATGGTACACCTACAGGCTTTGAAAATTTCTGCGAAGATGAGGAAGGCTATACCAAATGGTATGTTTTACATGCCGAAGCTAATGCCATTTTAAAGGTTGCAGCCTCTACGCAATCCTGTAAAGGAGCTACATTGTATATCACGCTATCGCCTTGTAAAGAATGTAGTAAGTTAATTCATCAAGCGGGAATTGTACGCGTGGTGTACTGCCAAAAATACAAGGATAATTCGGGATTAGAATTTTTAGAAAAAGCAGGTATTATTATAGAATACATCGAAGATTTATCGGCATAATGGCGTTTAAAAAAAAATATTTACCCTTGGTTATCGGAGCTGCTGTAGCGGCCGGGATATTTATTGGGGGTAAATTAAATTTTTCAGATCGCTCAGATAGATTGTTTACTTCTAATAGTAATAAAGAGAAATTAAATCGGCTTATAGATTATATTAATTACGAATATGTAGATAATGTAAATACCGATAGTATTGTAGATGTTACCGTAAACGGAATCCTAGAAAATTTAGATCCGCATTCTGTGTATATTCCTAAAGAAGATATGGAGCGTGTGGCCGAAAATATGAAAGGCGATTTTGTTGGTATCGGTATTCATTTTTACACCTATAAAGATACTGTTACGGTTATAAGAACTGTTGAAGATGGCCCTAGCGATAAGGTTGGTATTTTAGGAGGCGACCGTATTATTTATGCCAATGGCGATTCTTTATTTGGAAAACATCTTGTAGATGGCGATATCGTACACAGACTAAAAGGCCCGGTAGACTCGAAAGTACAGTTAAAAGTGTTTAGAAAAGACACGAATGAAATTTTAGATTTTGAAGTGGCTCGCGATCTCATTCCTATTAAAAGTGTAGATGCTAGCTATATGCTTACCAATACCCTGGGTTACATAAAAGTGAACCGTTTTGCAGAATCGACCTTTAAAGAGTTTAAAAAAGCACTATTAGATTTAAAGGCGCAAGGTGCCAAAGAAATGACCATAGATTTGCGAGACAATCCTGGTGGTTTTTTAAGCGTTGCAGAGCAGATTGTTGACGAATTTTTAGAAGATGAAAAACTGATACTATTCACTAAAAATAAAAGTGGAAATATCGATAAAGACTATGCGACGGCAAAAGGCGATTTCGAGCAAGGTGAAGTTTATGTGTTAATAAACGAGAATTCGGCATCGGCCAGCGAAATTGTGGCAGGGGCTTTACAAGATAACGACAAAGGAACCATAGTGGGGCGACGGTCTTACGGAAAAGGTTTAGTGCAACGAGAAATGGAGTTAGGCGATGGTAGTGCTGTGCGTTTAACGGTGTCTCGCTATTACACGCCTACAGGGCGCTCAATTCAGCGATCTTATAGTCATGGAAATAAAGATTATTACGACGAATATTTTGAGCGTTTAGAAAGTGGTGAACTAATAGACCCTACAAAAATTAAAGTTTCCGACTCTTTAAAATTCACAACACCAAAAGGTAAAATTGTATATGGTGGCGGCGGAATTATTCCTGATGTTTTCGTACCGCTAGATACCAATATGCAAAACGAAACCTTATTGTTTTTGGAGCAACGCGGATTTATAAGTTATTTTATTTTCGAAGAGCTAGAAAAAGACAGGCATATGTTTGATGGCTATACCCGTCGTAATTTTATAGATGATTTTATTGTGAGCGACGACTTAGTGATTAAGTTTCAAGATTATTTAAATATGCGTACCGCTTCAAATATTACGTTTGTAGCTTTTCATGAAGAGGTTAAACAATATTTAAAAGCAACTATAGCCGATCAATTATTTGGAAAAGGCGCCTATACAGAAGTCTTTAATGCCAACGACGATATGATTAATGAAGTTCTTAAATTAAGTGAACAACATCAAGACTAGTTAGCATTTTCCTGTTAAAACAGAATTTACTTCTTGTTTTTAAATTTTTCTTCTATCCGTTTAGATGTATTCAAAATAAGTAATAATACAATCGCGCATAAAAGTGCCATTATAGTAATTAACGTTACAATGCTTTCATCTCCAAAAGGCGCATCAAAATTAATTTGAGAGGCGTTAAAAACAATAAGTGCAATGGCTATAACCCCGAGTATAATTGAGAATATTTTCATATTAAATAAATAAGGCTTTAATGTTGTGTGCAAATAATTTTACTGCAATGGCTAGTAATATAACGCCAAAAACTTTACGAATTATATTAATTCCGTTTTGTCCTATTAAACGTTCTATTGTAGACGATGTTTTAAGGACTACATAGATTAAAATTACGTTTAATAATACGGCTACAATAATATTTTCAGTTCTAAATTCTGCTCGTAACGATAATAGGGTGGTTAAACTTCCAGGGCCAGCAATTAGCGGAAACGCTAAAGGGAACACTGTTGCGGTAACCGCAGATTGTTCTTCTTGTTTGTATAACGTAATACCTAAAATCATTTCTAAGGCAATAAAAAACAGGATAAAAGAACCTGCAACGGCAAAAGAATTTACGTCTATCCCAATTAAATTTAAGATACTTTTTCCTAAAAATAAAAATACAATTAAAATAGCTCCGGCTATAACGGACGCTTTTTCGCTCTGAATTTGTCCCATTTTTTTTCGCAAATCGATTACGATAGGGATGTTTCCAATAATATCTATTACAGCAAATAGAATCATAAAGGCTGTAAATATTTCTTTAAAATTGAACTGCATTGCTTTTGTGGCTAAAATTTTGCGCAAAAGTAGTGGATTATAACAGACTATCTATAATAATTAAATAGAAAGTTTACCTATTTTTGCATCATGTTTCAATTAGGAAAAACCATAGTTTCAGAAGATATTATAGAGAAAGATTTTCTTTGTAATCTATCGGCGTGTAAAGGTGCATGTTGTATTGATGGCGACGCCGGAGCGCCTTTAGATAAGGAAGAAATAAAAATATTAGAGGATATTTACCCGAAAGTAAAACCGTTTTTAAGACAAAAAGGGATAGACGCTATCGAGGCTCAAGGTACTTATGTAACTACAGATTTTGGAGATTTAGAAACCCCGCTTATTGATGGAGCAGACTGTGCTTATGTTATTTTTGATAAAAAAGGCACGGCACTTTGCGCTATCGAGGAAGCTTATAATCAGGGTGAAATAAGCTGGAAAAAACCAGTGTCATGCCACTTATATCCGATTCGAGTGAAAGATTTTACCGAGTTTTCGGCGGTAAATTATGACCGTTGGGACATTTGCGACGATGCATGTACTTTGGGTAAAGAGCTACAAGTGCCCATTTACAAATTTGTAAAAGAAGCTTTAATTAGAAAATTTGGCGAAGACTGGTATATGGAGTTAGAGAAAGTGGCCGAATCTTATAAGTAAATTAAGCGTCTTTATAGTTAGGTATCGGGATTTGTAATATAATTCGTGTTCCTTTTGGTCGGTTTTTGTCGTTGTATAAATCTTCAATATTAAATTTATAATCGTTAGGAAAACGTTTAGAGAAATTGGCTAAACGTGCCTTTGTAATAGCGATACCCACAGATTTTCGTTTTAAAACTTTTAGGCTGTTTATTTTTTCCGATTCAACACGGCCAATACCATTATCTTCAATGCTTATTGTTATATAATTTGGCGTGTCTTTATAAACGTGTAGGTTTATGCGTTTATCATGTTTTTTAGACGATAAACCATGCCAGAGTGCGTTCTCTAAAAAAGGTTGCAGGATAAGAGACGGTACCTTTAAATTGGCAGTATTTATACCTTCATCTACCTGAACATTAAATTGAATTTCGTTCTGGAATCTAATATTTTCAATATTAATATACAGTTGCATAGTGTCTAATTCTTCTTCTAAAGTCATTTCTTTTTCGGTAGAAGCAATTAGAATTTTACGGATTAATTTTGAAAATTTATTTAGGTAATAAACGGCTTTTTCTTTGTCGTTATTAATAATATAAAGTTTGATAGAGTTTAACGAATTGAAGATGAAATGCGGATTCATCTGATTTCGTAACATGTCTTGCTCTAGCGTAATAATTTGTTTTTCTTGTTTTACTTGACGGTGTCTAATAATAATAACAATCATGGTGGTAAACAACGAAATTAAAATCGCCGTATACCAGAATAATTTTTTGTTACGCTCTAATTTGTGTTTAACAGCTTCGTTTTCGTCGGCAAGTTTTTGTATTTGATTGTTTTTAGTTTCGTGTTCGTATTCTATAATTAAATCGTTAACATAGTTTAAATTGCGATCGTTAGTAATGCTTTCTTCAATGGTTTTACTTTCTTTAAAACTGTTTAAAGCCTCCTTGTATTTTTCTTGCTTGGTTTGTAAATCTGATAAGTGATTCAGGCCTTCGGCAGTAAATGTTTTAAGCTCATAGGCTTTAGAAATTTGTAAACCTGTCTTTAGGTTTTTTTCGGCTTCTGCGTCTTGGTTTAGTTTTTCGTTAGTCCATCCTAAATTAATATAGGTTTGTGCCAAATAATATTGGTCGCCCAAATCCATAGCCTTGTCTAGAGATTTGTGCAAAATGGCTAGAGCTTCGTTAAAGCGTTCTTGTTTTATGTAAACTTGTGCAATAGAGTTGTAGCAGATAACGCGCCCAATGTCTGAGTCCATTTCTTCGTTATACCCTAGCGATGTTTGGTAGTTTTCTAGTGCTTTGTCTAAATCGCCTTTGGCTTCGTGAGCATACCCAATGTTTTGATGGTTTATAGCAAGTCCTAAAATATTGTTTTCTTTCTTTTCAATAATAATAGAGCGCTCGAATTGTTTTAGAGCAAGATCGTTTTGTTTTAACGCCAGATAAATATTTCCCATGCTATTTCTAGACACGGCGATACTGTGCTCTAGTTCTGGGTCTGGGTTTGTTTTGTAGGCTTTGGTAGCTAAATCGTAAGCCTCTTTATGGTAGTCTAATGCCGGTTTTACTAAATCCATACGGCGATAAACCACCCCCATTAAATTTAGAGAAATAACATGTAAAGCGTCGTTTTTACCATCTATTGCCGCATATATAGCTTCTTTGTGGGCTTCTATCGCGCGTTCGTAAAGCGACATGTTTCTATAAATTCTTCCAAGCGCGTTTAAAGCGTAACTTCTACCTTCAGAATAATTATTGATGGTCGATTGCTTTTCTAAATATTTCATCTTTAGGCTATCGCCTTTGGCCGACCGAAATAGGTTTTCTAAAGTTCTATAATCTTTTGTTTTTTCTTTTAATGTGGTTTTTACATTGCTAATAAACAGCGTGTCTAGGGCCTGATTTTGACCAATAGAGCTATTGAAAACTAAAAAGAAGAGGAATGTACAGTACAGACTGCTTCTTAGGTTAAAGTTAAATATATTTAAAAAAGATGTTGGCATGTTATAGTTTCTCTAAGAAATCAGATTTACGTTGTCGTGCAACAGGAATCTTATGGTTGGATTGCATAACAACATAGCCATCATTTTTAATGTATTCTTTTATTTTATTCAGGTTAACAATATATGAGTTGTGTATTCTGAAGAAAAAATGTTCAGGTAAAATGGTGTTTACGTCTTTCAATTTTTTGGTGATGACAATTTTTTGATTTTCATTTAAATAGATTGTGCTGTAATTTCCATCCGACTCGACAAACAAAATATCATCGGCATCTACAAAAATTAATTTGCCATCGGTATTTATGGTAATACGTTGCGAATTAAATTTTTCGTTAAACTCTGTTATGACGTTTTCAATCTGAATCGACTTGGTAAATTTAGAGTTAAATTTTTTAACTTTATATAAGGTCTCTTTTAAATCGTCTGAATCTATTGGTTTTAATAAATAATCTATAGCCTCTTGTTTTAGCGCTTTAATACCGTACTCGTTATAAGCTGTGGTTATAACTACAGCGAAATCTCTGTTTTTTAGTTTGTCCAGAAACTGAAAACCATCCATAGTTGGCATTTGTATATCTAAAAATAAGCAGTCGGGTGGTGTGCTATTTAGGTAAAAAATAGCATCTTCTGGAGTGGTAAACGTTTTAATAACTTCAATTTGGTCGCTAAAGTTGCTTAACTCCCAAGTGAGGCTTTGTATGGCTTTTGGTTCATCATCAACTATAACGGCTTTTATCATAATGGTATAAATCTTAGCATAAATATAAAGGATTAATATAATTACTTAAACGTAATTTCTATTAATTTATTTTTTGAGCAATATCATCGCTAAATACACATAATTTTATACCAACCATACAAAAACGAGTCGATGGTTTCTAGTAATTGTTGATATTTGGTTTATGTTTTCATTTTAAATTAGGAAGTCAAGGTATCGTGATTTTTATGGGGTAATCTTAAAAGCTGATTTAATAATGTATAAAAATTTAAAATAAGAATAAAAATATAGAATTTTTTTTTAGTTAGTTTAGTTAATTATTGGGGGAGAAGAGAGCTTATAACAGCTCTCTTTTTGTTTGTGTTAAGTTTAGGTTTTTTGTGCTCTTTTATAGTGAGGTAAAGGGTTTTAGCGTAATTTTTTTTGAAACTTTTTAAGTAGGTGTATTTTGTAAACTTCTGAAATACAGTGTTATAAAATATTTTTATGAAAACTTATGAGTTTTGTTGTTGAAAAGTGTTGTTAAAAACTTGTTAACAACGTTTATCCAATTGCCTTTCTTTTTAGATGTTAATTTTGAATATTTGTTACTCACTGAAAGTAATACTTTTTATCAACCCATAAAACTTAAAAAACTAAAATAATGTCTCAAGCGATAGAACCTATTCTGCAAGAAAACAAAGATCGATTTGTAATTTTCCCCATTCAGCACCACGATATTTGGGAATGGTATAAAAAATCTGAAGCCAGTTTCTGGACGGCCGAAGAAATTGATTTGCATCAAGATCTTTCTGATTGGAAAGATAAATTAAACGACGACGAGCGTTATTTTATAAAACACATTTTGGCTTTTTTCGCGGCGAGCGATGGTATTGTAAACGAAAATTTAGCTGAAAACTTCGTGAGCGAAGTGCAATACAGCGAAGCCAAATTCTTCTATGGGTTTCAAATAATGATGGAGAATATTCATAGCGAAACCTATTCTTTACTTATAGATACTTATGTAAAAGATGAAAAAGAAAAAAATATGCTGTTTAATGCTATTGAAACTTTTCCGGCTATTAAGAAAAAAGCAGATTGGGCACTTAAATGGATAGAGTCTCCTAGTTTTGCAGAACGATTAATAGCCTTTGCTGCAGTAGAAGGTATTTTCTTTTCGGGGGCATTTTGTTCTTTGTTTTGGCTTAAAAAACGAGGCATTATGCCAGGATTAACATTCTCTAACGAGTTAATCTCGAGAGACGAAGGCGTGCATTGCGATTTTGCTGTGCATTTACATAATCATCATTTAATTAATAAAGTGCCAAAAGCTAGAATTACAGAAATTTTAGTTGATGCCTTAAATATTGAACGCGAATTTATTACGGAGTCGCTTCCTGCAAGTTTAATTGGGATGAATGCTACTTTAATGACACAGTATTTAGAATTCGTAACCGATAGATTACTAAGCGAGTTAGATTGCGAGAAAGTGTATAATACTTCAAACCCATTCGATTTTATGGATATGATTTCTTTGCAAGGAAAAACCAATTTCTTCGAAAAACGAGTGTCAGAATACCAAAAGGCAGGGGTTTTAAATAAGGAGGAAGAGGAAGATAAATTTAATTTCGATGCCGATTTTTAACCCTATTTATCACATTTCAATTTTAAAATTATCAATTCATTTTAAAGGTTTCTATTTTAGATAGGCCTTATTTGAGTTGCAAGAATAAAAAACCAAAATAACTAACCGGTTTCCAATATTTGGTGTGTTGGAATCAAAACTAAAAACGTGTAAAAAACTATGTATGTAATTAAAAGAGACGGAAAACGAGAACTTATCATGTTCGACAAGATTACCGCGAGAGTAAGAAAATTATGCTACGGTTTAAATGAACTAGTAGATCCTGTAAAGGTTGCCATGCGTGTAATTGAAGGCTTGTATGACGGTGTAACAACCAGTGAGTTGGATAATTTGGCGGCAGAAATTGCTGCAACTATGACTACTGCTCACCCTGATTATGCGCGTTTAGCAGCAAGAATTTCTGTGTCTAACTTACATAAAAACACAAAAAAGACGTTTAGCGATGTCATGCACGATTTGTATACCTATGTTAACCCAAGAACGGGTAAAGCAGCAGGGCTTTTGGCAGACGACGTTTACCAAGTGATTATGGATAATAAGGAACGTTTAGATTCTACAATTATTTATAACCGTGATTTTGGTTATGATTATTTCGGATTTAAAACCTTAGAGCGTTCTTACCTTTTAAAATTAGATGGTAAAATTGCCGAACGTCCGCAACACATGTTAATGCGTGTCTCAATAGGGATACATTTAAACGATTTAGATGCAGCTATAGAAACTTACGAGCTGATGTCTAAAAAATATTTTACACACGCTACACCAACCTTGTTTAACGCAGGGACACCAAAGCCACAAATGTCGTCTTGTTTTTTATTAACTATGAAGGACGATAGTATCGATGGTATTTACGATACGTTAAAGCAAACTGCAAAAATATCGCAATCTGCTGGAGGTATCGGTTTAGCTATTCATAATGTCAGAGCCACAGGGAGTTATATTTCTGGAACAAATGGAACGTCTAACGGAATTGTGCCTATGCTACGTGTTTTTAACGATACGGCACGTTATGTAGATCAAGGAGGAGGAAAACGTAAAGGAAGTTTTGCCATGTATATTGAAACTTGGCATGCCGATATTATGGATTTCTTAGACTTAAAGAAAAATCATGGTAAAGAAGAAATGCGTGCTCGCGATTTATTTTATGCGATGTGGATTTCAGATTTATTTATGAAACGTGTGCAGGAAGATGGACCATGGACCTTAATGTGCCCGAACGAATGTCCAGGTCTAGACGAGGTACACAGCGACGCCTTCGAAGCGTTATATTTAAAATATGAAACAGAAGGTAAAGGTCGTAAAACCATAAAAGCTCGCGAACTTTGGGAGAAAATATTAGAATCTCAAATAGAAACCGGAACGCCATACATGTTGTATAAAGATGCGGCAAACCGTAAATCTAATCAGCAAAATTTAGGAACCATACGGTCGTCTAATTTATGTACAGAGATTTTAGAATATACTTCGCCAGACGAGGTTGCTGTTTGTAACTTAGCATCTATCGCGTTACCGATGTTTGTTAAAAACGGTGAATTCGATCATAAGGAATTATTCAAAATTACAAAGCGCGTAACCAAGAATTTAAATCGTGTTATCGACAGGAATTATTATCCAGTAATAGAGGCCGAAAATTCAAATATGCGTCATAGACCTATTGGTTTAGGGGTGCAAGGTTTGGCAGATACTTTTATTAAGCTCCGTATGCCGTTTACCAGCGATGAAGCTAAAAAATTAAATCAAGATATTTTTGAAACTTTGTATTTTGCTGCTGTAACGGCAAGTATGGAAGAAGCTAAAGCCGATGGTCCATACCAGACTTACGAAGGGTCTCCAATAAGCAAAGGTGAATTCCAATATAATTTATGGGGATTAACAGAAACCGATTTAAGTGGACTTTGGGACTGGGATGCATTGCGTAAAAATGTGTTAAAACATGGCGTTCGTAATTCGCTTTTAGTGGCACCAATGCCAACAGCTTCTACGTCGCAAATTCTGGGTAACAACGAATGTTTCGAGCCTTATACCTCTAACATTTATACGCGTCGTGTATTGTCGGGTGAATTTATTGTAGTTAACAAGCATCTATTAGAAGATTTAGTAGAATTAGGACTTTGGAACGACGGCTTAAAACAAGATATTATGCGTGCTAATGGCTCAATTCAAAATATAGATAGTATTCCACAAGACATAAAAGAGCTGTATAAAACCGTTTGGGAATTAAGCATGAAAGATATTATAGATATGTCCCGCCAGCGTGGTTATTTTATAGATCAATCTCAGTCTTTAAATCTATTTTTAGAAGGTGCTACCATGGCCAAATTAACCTCTATGCACTTCTATGCATGGAAGAGTGGCTTAAAAACAGGAATGTATTATTTGCGAACTAAAAGTGCTGTAGATGCTATTAAATTCACTTTAGACAAAGCTAAAAAACTAGAGCCTAATGCAGAGGTAGATGTTGAAACGCCAGTAGTGAATCATCAAAAGGAACAGGCGGTAAAAACAGCGGTTAAGTTTGCTAAAGAAACCAATGAAAATGACATTAATGTAGAGCCTATGTCTCCAGAAGAGATGAAAGCGCTTATTGCACAAGCTAAAGCAGCAGAAGGCGACGACTGTTTAATGTGTGGATCTTAAAAAAAAACAGACCATTAAATAATTTCAATTTTAGAGCGAGGCTCATTATAGGCCTCGTTTTTTTATATATTATTGGGTCTAATTATATTTAAATAGTGCATATTATAGTTGAAGTTAGTACTTTTACTTTAAAGGCATTCACTAATGAAACACATTTCTTTCTTTATTTTTTTTCTATGTCTATTTTTGGTATTACCCGTTCAGGGCCAAAAAGAACGAAAATATGTTTTTAAAGATTCTCTAGATCATAAGCTAGATTTTAGTGATTTTTTATTGAATCCGAAGGGGTTTATTCCTTTTGCACAGCCAGTAACAGAACCTGCTTTAGGAAATATTGGTATTATGGGAGGGCCTGTATTTATTCACCCCAACAAACATCCAGTTAAAGAATATACGCCACCAAATATAACTACCATTTTAGGAGGATATTCTGCTAATAAATCGTGGGCCGTGGGCGTGTATCATTTAGGATATAATACTAAGCATAAATTTAAATATTCGTTTGCTACAGGGTATGGTTCGGTAAATATGGATTATTATAGAGAAGTTTTAAATCAAGGTGAAAAGGACTTCGAATTTAATTTTAAATCGATACCCGTAGATCTTACTTTTATGAAACAAATAGGAGATTCTAAATTGTATTTGGGAGTAGAATACGACTATATGCACAGTGAGATAACTCCGAATTTTGATTTTGAACACCTTCCAGATTTTGTAAATGAAAAGGATATTTCTAGTACCCTAAGTAGTCCCGGTTTAATTGTAGAATACGATAGTAGAGACTCTATGTTTACACCCGATAAAGGAACCTTTTTTAATGCTACATATCATATAAATGAACAGTGGACAGGTAGCGATTATAATTTTCAAGATCTTAGAATTGAAGCGCTTCAGTTTTTACAATTCACACATAATTGGGTAAGTGGTTTTCGTTTACAATTAGAATTTCAGAGCGATAATGCACCATTTTATTTAGAGCCTGCGGTAGAATTAAGAGGTGTGCCTAAATCTAGATACCAAGGGAAATCTACTTATCTAGTAGAAACAGAACAGCGTTACGATATAACAATGCGATGGAGTGCTGTAGCATTTGCGGGTATGGCTAAAGCTGTTAGAGAAAAGGAAAATTTTGATGCAGCACGCTTAGTCTATAATTACGGGTCTGGATTTCGCTACTTAATTGCACGTAAATTTAAGCTTAGAGTAGGTCTGGATTTCGCCTGGTCTAACAATGATTTCGGATATTATATCGTGTTTGGTTCGTCTTGGAACCAGAGAAACTAGACGCTCTTTTTTGTTTTTCTTCATTATTAATTTTAATATATTTACTTCACCTTTTTTTGGTTTCAATACTATAGAGAGGGTATGTTTTATGAATATAAAAACGTGTAAAATGAAAACAAACAGTGTTAAAAAACAATGGCACCTTAGGGTGTTTTTACAATTAGCTTGTTTAGCGATGCTACTTACAAGTTGCTATCCTGGTGGAGCAGAATACGTAGAGGACTACGATGCTGTTTACACAAATTATTCGTCAGATTTCAATTTTAATACAACCTATTCCTATTCCTTACCAGATCGGGTGATTAAAGTTGGCAATAATAATGACGATGATGATACCGAATACATAAATGAAGCCTATAGCGACGCTATATTAAGTAACTTAAGAAGTAATTTGAATGCTTTGGGGTGGACAGAGGTTTCTGTAGATGCTAACCCGGAAGTTGTTGTTTTGGCTTCAGGTTTCGATCAGAGTTTTTATTACTATTATAATCCGTGGTATTGGGACTGGTATTACCCATGGTATGGCCCAAATTGGGGCTGGTACTACCCATTTACTCCAGGTTATGTGAGTGGATATAAAACAGGTTCTGTGCTTGTACAAATGACTGTGCCAGACGATGCCGAAGATAACAAAATCCCAGTAGTTTGGATGGCAGCCTTAAATGGTTTGTTACAAGGTGGTCAAGCGAATATCGTTAATAGAATCGATACCAATTTAGATCAAGCGTTCTCTCAATCTCCATTTAATAATTAAATAAGAAACAAGATGAAAAGTAAATATATTTGGTTTTTCGCCATGATGGTTTTATCATTTTCGGCGATGTCTCAAGAAAAGTATAGTGTTAATTATAGTGTGGGTATTCCAACAGGAGATACAGCCGATTTTACAGAATCTGTAAGTTGGAGAGGTGTAGGGTTTGATTATACTCATATGTTAAATCAGGAATGGGGAGTAGGTATTAGTGCTTCTTTACAGACATTTTACGACGATTTAGGATATGTAACGACAACCGAAGGCAAAGAAACAGTATCTGCTAACCGATATAATTATATTAACAGTTTACCTATTTATGCAACAGGAAGTTACTTTATTAATGAATCTGCCGATTTTACTCCGTTTGTGTCTTTAGGTGTTGGTGTAATGTATAACCAAAAGGAGCAGGATTTAGGGCTTCATGTTTTTGAAGAAGAAGCTTGGCAGTTTAGTTTAAGACCAGAAGTAGGTTTTGAATACGATGTAAGCTATGGGTTAGGATTACGTGCCGCAGCAAGATATAATGCAGCTTTTAAATCGGGAGATTTAGAAGGCTTATCTCATTTCTCTATAGCTGTAGGGGTAATCTGGACAAACTAGCTTATTGAATTTTTTAGTTCTAATTTTATAAAAACAATATTTATAAGTTGATTTAAAAACAGCTTATTTCTTTTTATATTAAGTGTTATATTTTAAACCCACTAGGTATGTAAGCTTGGTGGGTTTTGTTTTACATAGAAGTGTCTTTCAAATTGGTTTAATGCTATTCGTGAAATTTACTTAGTTAGAATTAAATTAATACAATTCAGTATTGAAATTTGTACCCCTGTTGAATAATTAGGTTGTTCATTTAATTAATTTTTTATTAACTTTATAATTCTATCAATCAAATCATTATAATATGAATAGTATTAGAATTGCACGAATAGCTCTGCTCACATTTCTTTTTTTATTTTGTTTTAATTGTGAAAAAAAAGAGGAGATTATGTCTTATAAAAAAGGAACATTATCTCCTATAAATTGGTCTGAAAGTTTATTTGATACCGTGGGACCTTTTAAACTAATTAATAAGGAAGTTTCTAAGTCGTATAACGAAAGTATGGTGGCGAGTTTAACTGGTGCAGCTGGTGCTTTTGCTGGGAACAAAGCACTTGAGGCAGGAGGAAGTGCAGTTGATGCTGTGCTAACGGGTGCTATGACAAATATTACTAAAGGCTTGGGTAGTGTGTATAGTTTTGCGGGAATTTCCACTTTAGTGTATTACGATGTAGAAAGTGGTAAGGTTTATTCTTTGGATGCAAGTTATGGTAAACCTGCTATCATTAAAACTGTCGAGGAACACAGCTCAGATTCTACAGCTAGATATGTTGGAAAAGATGTTATGGTGCCAGGGTTTATGGCTGGCGTAGAGGCTGCTCATAAAAAATTCGGAAAATTACCATTTGATGCACTATTTGAGCCTGCAATTTATATCGCTGAACACGGACTACATGTGCCTCATGATATCATTCCTTTAATGCAACAGAACGATGTAGGGAAAGGTTTCCTTTCTAAATTTAGTGAATCGGACTCACTTTTAAAACAACCAGAGCTAGCAAATACACTAAAAAATGTGGCTGATAAAGGCGCTCAATATATGTACACAGGCGCTTGGGGACAGGAATTGGTAAAGCAAGTTCAAGAGAATGGTGGAGATATGACGATAGAAGATTTAAGTAACTATCAAGCCATTTGGGAAGACCCATTTTCAACCGATTTTTCAGGGTATAAAGTGTACTCGGCAGGAATAAATTCCATTGGAGGTGTAAGGGTAATAGAAACACTTAACCTGCTTAATGAAGCCCAATTGAGTAGTGAGAAACACTATGCCGAAACATCAAAAGGAACTGAAAAAATATTAAAAGTTCTTCAGTATAATAGTATCGTACGGGATGATAGTTTGGTAAGCAAATATTTATCAGAATTTAATATGAACCCTAGTTCTAGAGTTACTAAAGCACATGCTGAACAATTATGGCGTTTTATGGGGACCGAAGCATGGAATAAAGTTTTCAATGCAATCGCACAAAATGAAAATGAGGGACACGGAGGACATACCGACGGTATGATTGCTGTAGATAAGCAAGGAAATGTGGCAGTATTAGTTTATAGTCATGCTATGCCAATACCTTGGGGCACTAGTGGTATTAAAGTTGGAGGAGTAGTTATACCTAACGCTGCAGATTCACCTATTCGTAGTTTTTATGAAACTGCCAAACCAGGAAATCATGTCGCTCTTGAAATGAATCCTACCATTGTATTAAAAGATGGTAAGTTTAGTATGGCTTCCGCTACCATTGGAAATGATTTAAATACTATTTTAATTCAACATATAATAAACGCTACTGTATATGATATGACCCCAGAAGCCTCTCAAAAAGCTCCAAAAATATTAATTGATGCATGGCCAGGACTCAGAAATTTCGGAATAGACCTGCCGGAAGTATCTGAGTATACACGCTTGGTTGGAAGTAGTTTTAATGATTCCGTTATACACTCAGTTAATCAAAATAATATTCAATTAGTGAAAACTGAAAACCCAATGATAGAATCAATAACTGCAGGAACTACGATAATTAAACGGGATTCTAATAGTAATCAATTAAATGGTGCAAATTATCCCATGTTTCCTGGTGATATTTTTGGGTCTAATAAATAATATTTTAAATCTAGTTTAAAAGGAGGCTTCCCGTTTTAATGGAGTATTGGCTCATATCTTAAAGAAAAACAAGGCCGTTTAAAATAAATTAAACGGCCTTGTTTTTGGATTTAAAAGTAGAGAATTGATTTATTCTTCCTCTTCAGGTTTAAAGATTTTCGGCACATGGACAGAACCATCGTGAGCATTGTGGTACTCTTCTAGTAAATTCATAGTGGCTGTCAATAAATCTTTTGTTTCTAACAATAAACTAAAGTAAAGTGTCGTGTTTTTAGGGCTTACCTCTTCGGTTCTTGTACGTTCTACTTGTCTTTGTATTCTTTCAGTAATTTGATTAAACACTGCTTTTTTAGTGCTTAATATACTTCCAATTTCTTCAAAGGAACGATTTAAAAACGCTGTTTGTGTATCTGTAAATAACTCATCCAGAGTTTTATCTATTTGTTTTAATTCTTTTATCTGGTTGAATTTTAATTTTTTATGGTTGTTATTTACGTGTTTATGGCTCACTTTAGAAATGTATTCTAAAGATTGTGACATGTCTTGTAAATAGCCTAAAATGTTAATGTAGAAGTTACTTGCCGCTACACTAGACTCGTCTAAGTTTTTAATGAAATAGAAAATATTATCTCTTAATTCATCAATTTCGTTTGTAAGTTTATCGACTTGCTTTTTATTCTTCTTTAAAGCTACTAAGTCTTGCTTGGATAAACCATCTATGGCTCCGGTGTAAATTTTATTAACACGTTTAATAGCATTCGCTATGTTTTGTGCACTTTCATGAATAACACCTTGAATAGAACTACTTTCGGCGCGAATAAGTTGACCTTCAGCTTTTAGTTCTTTGTTCTTCTTATTCATGGAAAGATAGTTTCTAACCAACAATAGTAATGCTATTAATAGTAATATAGCCACCATTGAAGGTACGTGTAAGTTTATTAAATATGCAATTGCTGCGGCAGATAAAAAAGCTATAAGCGCTGTAAAAAACCAACCTCCAATTACATTTAATACTCCAGCTACACGATATACAGCACTTTCTGCTCCCCAAGCTCTATCGGCTAAAGAGGTACCCATCGCTACCATAAAGGTTACATATGTAGTAGATAATGGTAATTTCATAGAAGTTGCTATAGATATAAGTACACTGGCAACCATAAGGTTTACAGCTGCACGAACCATATCGAACGCAGGTAATTCGTAAGTCTTATCACGATTTAGCGCAATGGTAGGCTTTTCGAATCGTCTATCTATTTTTGCTTGTGTAGCATTAGGCATTAAATAGTTTATAAGGTCTGAAATACCAACAGCTGTTCTTACAAATCCACGAGATAAAAAGTTAGGCTGAAAACGCTCTTTTGTGTCACTTTGGCTAGATAAATCGATAGATGTTTTTACTACCGCTTTTGCTTTACTAGAAAACCATAAGGTTGCAACCATAACCATACCTGCTATAAATAACATTAACGTAGGTGTTTTTACCGATTGTGCTAATACCTCCATGCTAAATTGATCGGCAGGAATTCCAGATGTAGACCATTCTTGGTACGATTGCCATGCTGCAATAGGCACCCCGATAAAGTTTACCAAATCGTTTCCTGCAAAAGCTAGGGCCAATGCGAAGGTTCCGATTAAAATGATTAGTTTATAGATGTTTAGTTTAAAAACGGCCGTGTATATATAAGAGACTAAACTCCAGAATACTAAGCTGATTGCTAAAATTAATAGTACTTGAGTTTCTAAGTAATGTCCGATAGTTAATCCGCCTAAAATGTCATAACTTTCTTTTGCAAAGGCCGTACCACCAATACCTTTTATAAAAATGAAATACGAAATAGCTGTAATGGCCATACCTCCAAAAAGGGCGCCAACCCATTTTGCTTTCTTTTCAAAATTATAAGATAACAGTAATCTTGCAACCCATTGAACCATAGCACCAACAGAGAAGGCTATAACTACCGAGAGGAGGATACCAAATATAATTTGAGTGGCTTTAGAGGTGTTTATATAGTTTACCAAATCTGAAAAAGAACCGCCATCATGACCAATTTTAATTAATGCAATGGCTACCGATGCTCCTAATAATTCGAATACAATAGAAACCGTTGTCGATGTAGGCATTCCTATAGTATTAAAGAAATCTAGTAGTAATATGTCGGTAATCATTACAGCCATGAAAATAATCATGATCTCACTAAACATGAATTCTCCGGGGTTAAAAATACCTTTTCTGGCAACTTCCATCATCCCACTCGAAAATATGGCCCCAACGGCAACTCCAACACTGGCAACGATCATAATTGTTCTAAATGATACAGCCTTCGATCCTATAGCAGAGTTTAAAAAGTTAACCGCATCGTTACTAACTCCTACTACTAAATCGGCAATCGCTAAAACCGCCAAGGCAACAATCATTAATAAGTAAATATTCTCCATAATTTAATCTAAAATTGTTTGCAAATATCTATAGTGTTTTTCACTGATATGTTACGTTAATGTTATGATTTTAATTAAAAATGCATCTCAAATTGCAGTCTATATAATAGCATATCTTTGTTGCTAGCATTGGTTAAATAGCCTAAATCTGTTTGCACTTTTAATTTATGTTTTACTATATATTTAGATACACCTGCCGTGTACTCATTTTCGGTTCCACGACCGGTAATTTCTTTATCAAAATTTGTTGTGGCATACCGGCCAGCAATTTCCCAGTTAGATTTAAATAGATAGCCCATTTGTAAATTTAAGGCATTTCCTATTAATACAGTTTCTCCGGTTTCTGTGCCATCAGAATTTCTTGCAATTGGGTCGCTTGCTGTTCTGTCTGCATATTCAGTCATAAAAGATACGCCTTTATATTTAAACATCCCATCTATAAACACGGTACCAATGTTGGTTTTATGAAATCCTGAATCTGTAACCATATAGGTTCCCATATTACTACGTGTTCTTACGGCATTATTATTAAAATCGTAACCAGCAGCGAGCGATAATTTAGGATGATCTTCCCTGCTTAAGTCACTTCCAAAATAATCCCCTTTATCTTTAAATTCACCAAAAGGTAAAAATTCTAGGCGTGTAGTATATTGTAAGCCACCTAAATTACCGGTAGTTACATTTCGGCCTTCCCCTTGGGAGACTGCTACTATTTGTCGCATAACAAAATGGTTTCCTATGGTGTTTTGATGATGTAATTGTAATCCAATATCTCTGTCTATATTAAATGCGGCATTTAATATGGAACGATCTACAAGTTGAAGATTTGCCGATGAAATAACACGACCACGATTACCAGGAAGTTTTGTTTGTCCGAACCAGAATTGAAATCCTTTATGGAATTTCCATTTCATAACAGCATCCATAATAATTCGCGGTGTATTATGGGTGTAGATGGAGCTTCCCGACATGTCTCGGTTAGACACTCCTAATTCTATTTTATAAACTAAGTTTGGACTAAAAGCAAATCCATCGAACTTTAGCCTCGCTCTACGGATTAAAAAAGATGAGTTGGTTTCTTTTAAGACGTTATTATCGTTATAAGTAAAAACGGATCCTAAAAATTGCATACGTGCCCCAAATTTCATAGACCAAGTACTGTCCTTATCAACAATATTAATTATGCCTTTACCAAATTTGGAAGGCTTAACTTCTTGAGCATGAATAAAATTTGAAAACGAAAAAGTCAATGCTAGAACTAGCAGTACTTTAAGTTTCATATATGTTATAGTTTTTGTCGAGGCAAAGAACTAAAACCAATGTTAACTGAATGTTTCTTAAAAGTTAACAATGAAAAAAGAACTGCCTCCTGAGAGGCAGTTACTAAATTCATGATAAAATAGTCGACAAAAACTAATAGTTTATATGAAGTTATAGCAAATATCAACTATAGACATTATATAAACGTGAAGCCATTATTATGTTAATATTAATACTTTAAGCTTTTTAAGCCTGTTGTATTGTGTTGAAAATTAATAAAATACACTCCAATGTTAAATTAATGTTACGTAAACATTGCTTTAAAGTTAACTATTTGCTATCTTTGTTATGTAGAATTAGATAAACACTTAGAATATGAAAACGAAAATATTATTTGTAATTGCATTATTAATGACTGCTGTGTCATTTGCACAAGATAAAAGAGACTTAAAAATTAATGAAGGAGCTGAGCTAATTGAAGTTACTTATTATCATGATAATGGTGTAGTAAGTCAGACTGGGTTTTATACTTTAGACGGAAAGTTGCAAGGAGAGTGGAAGCAATATGATGTTAATGGAAAAAAATTAGCCTCTGCAAATTATGATAAAGGTAACAAAGTTGGAAAGTGGTTCTTTTGGAATGATAAGACATTAAAAGAAGTAGACTATTCTAACAACGCTATTGCTAGTGTTAGCGAATGGAACAATAAAACCAAATTAGCTGGTAACAACTAGTTTAATTTCAATTTTTATAAAACAAAAAAGCATCCTTCTCAGGATGCTTTTTTTATTAGGTATGAATTTAAAAATTCAATTACATTTTAGAGTAATTAGACCAACCATCAAAAGCAGTAGCATCTGCTCCTGTAGCTTCGCTGTTTTCTGTAATGAAACTATCTGGTAAATCAGTTCCGTCTACATTATTAACATATAAGTTAGTGTAACCAGAGAAATTAGCATTTGTAAATACTAAAGTACCATCGTTAACTTCATTTAATTGGTTGTTTACAAACATGATAGTTTGAGCATTTGTTACAACAATGTTATCGAAAGATCCAGCAGTACCTTGTTTAAGGTCGAAAGCAGCTTTTCCATCTCTGTTGCTAGCTCTAACAGTTACATCTTTTACAGCTGCGTTAGATCTTGGAGATGCATTGTTTTCTCCACTTCTGTTTGCTAATTCGAAAGCATAATCTCCAACATTGTCATATTGGTAAATTACAGCATTTGTAATAGATCCTTGGAAACCTTCATCCCAGTCGATAGAATCATCTTCCATACCAACCATAGATAAGTTTTTAGCATTTACAGTACCACCGTAAAATTCGAATCCGTCATCTGCACCTTCGAAAGCCTCACAGTTTTCAACGATAGTTTCGCTACCACAAGCAAAGAATGAGAAAGCATTAAATTCGAATTCACCATCAGAAGATGCTTGACCAGCATATTCAACGATAACATATTTTAAAGATCCTGAGCTGTCTTCAGCATCAGTTCCACCGTAAGGTTGTTGTCCAGCTTCAGATAAAGATGTTCCACCAGATGCATTCATTGGCGCGTAACCGTGTAAAGTGATTCCTCCCCAGTCACCGTCTCCGCCTTCTGCGTTTTTGTTTTCAGAAGTAAATACGATTGGCTCGTCTGCAGTACCGTTAGCAACTAACTTACCACCTTGTAATACCATTAAAAGGTTGATTCCTGCTGCTTGATCTGCTGAAGTAACTGTAATTGTACTTCCTTTTTCGATAGTTAAAGTGGCTCCAGATTGTACAGTTACAGCACCTTTAAGTGTATGGTTTCCTTTAGGGATAAATAAATCTTCTGTGATATTTCCGCTAATAACAATAGGATCTGCATTTTCATTTCCGATGTTAGCATAGTTAGACCAACCATCAAATACACTTTCGTCTGCACCTGTAGCTTCGCCGTTAGAAGTAATAAAACTATCTGGAAGTGTAGTTCCGTCTACGTTATTTACATATTCGTTTTCGCTATAAGTAAATTTAGCATTTGTAAATTTTAATGTCCCGTCGTTAATTTCGTTTAATTGGTTGTTTACAAACATTACAGTTTGTGTGTTAGACACAATGATGTTGTCGAAAGTACCAGCAGTACCTTGTTTAAGGTCGAAAGCAGCTTTTCCATCTCTGTTGCTAGCTCTAACAGTTACGTCTTTTACAGCAGCGTTAGATCTTGGAGATGCATTGTTTTCTCCACTTCTGTTTGCTAATTCGAAAGCATAGTCACCAATGTTATCGTATTGGTAAATTACAGCGTTAGTAATAGATCCTTGGAAACCTTCATCCCAGTCGATAGAATCATCTTCCATACCAACCATAGATAAGTTTTTAGCATTTACAGTACCACCGTAAAATTCGAATCCGTCATCTGCTCCTTCAAAAGCCTCACAGTTTTCAACGATAGTTCCGCTACCACAAGCAAAGAAAGAGAAAGCATTAAATTCGAATTCACCATCAGAAGATGCTTGACCAGCATATTCTACGATAACGTATTTTAAAGAACCAGAGCTGTCTGCAGCATCAGTTCCACCGTAAGGTTGTTGTCCAGCTTCAGATAAAGAAGTTCCACCTGTAGCATTCATTGGCGCGTAACCGTGTAAAGTGATTCCTCCCCAGTCACCGTCTCCGCCTTCTGCATTTTTGTTTTCAGAAGTAAATACGATTGGCTCGTCTGCAGTACCGTTAGCGATTAATTTACCACCTTGTAATACCATTAAAAGGTTGATTCCTGCTGCTTGATCTGCCGAAGTAACTGTAATTGTACTTCCTTTTTCGATAGTTAATGTAGCTCCTGAGTGAACCTGAACATTTCCTTTAAGTGTGTAGTTTCCTTTTTCAAGGACCATGTCTTCAGTAATATCTCCAGTAATAACGTTTTCTGTTGGATCTACTGGATCTGTTCCTCCCATATCATCATCATTGTTACAAGACATTACACCTAGTAGTAATGTTGCGATTAAAGAGATGTTTAAAAAATTTGTTTTCATTGTTTTAGTATTTTAATTGTGTTAAATTAAATTAGGTTTATAATTGATAAGTTAAGTTCAAACTAAAGTTAACGCCCAGGTTAAAGTTTTCTATAACGTTACTATAATCGTCTGGAAATTGAATTTCTCTAGTTGCATCTTGAGTAAAAAGAGTTTCTTCGTTAAGAATGTTTCTTACGGTAAAACGCAAGCCAAATTTTTCATTAAATTGAGTGTTCCAAGATAAATCTAATTGGTTAACAGGTTTTTCGTAAATTTCATCTGCACCTTCCACACCTACTGCGTAGATACGTTTTCCATAGGTGTTAAAGATTAAGTTTATAGACGATGTTGTTTCTTCTCTGTCGATAAGATTGTAACCTAAATCGGCATTCACTCCCCAGTCTGATGCTCCTTGAAGTTTTCTTGTTTTATTTGTTACAGTTGCAAAATCTGGATTGTTAGGGTCTGCAGAAGCTTCAGAATCCATTAAGATTCCATTAAATCCGAAGGTAAATGGGTTTAAAGATTCAAGTTTTGTAATACTACCAATATTTACCTTAGCTTCTAATTCTAGACCATAAATGTAAGCTTCATCGAAATTGTCGAAGAATGTTCTATACCCAATAGATGTAGATCGTGATAAACGCTCGATAGGATTTTGAATGTACTTACCAAATACGGTTAAGGCTAAAACCTCAGATCTAGAAGGGAAGATTTCATATTTTAAATCGGCATTATAGTTTGTAGAGTTTTCTACCTCAGGATTACCAAGAACTTGGTTACCATCTCCATCTTGGAATGTGGTTGGTAAAATTTCTCTTAAACGTGGTCTTGTAACGGTTTTAGATCCTGCAAATCGGATATTCGATAAATCGTTTAAAGTATATTTAATGTTTAAAGATGGTGCAATATCAAACGGATTGTATTCTATGCTTTTGTAAGGATCGTTAATAGAACTTAATTGCTCGCGATAAATAATTTCTCTAAAAGCAGCTTCTCCTCTAATTCCAACTTCTACTAATAATTTGTCCCACTCTTTTGTGAAATCTATGTATGCAGCATTAATAGTTTGGTTGATTTTACTTTTTGCGGCAGGATCGGCAGTGTTGCTATAAAATAAGTAGCCCCCTGCAAATCCTTGTTCGAAAAAGTCTTGAGGATCGTTAGTGTTAATATAAGGTAATGGATCCTTACTGTTTTGTTCTGTAGAGATGGTTCTGTTAAAGAAATCGTATCTAATATCATCAAAGTTGTATCCAACTTTTAAGATGCTTTTAAACTTATCTGAATCTTCGTCTCTTTGAAACCCAACTTGATATTCTACTTTAGCATTAATATTGTTATTATTTAATTCTTGGTAGAATTTAAACGGGTCGATACCATTTGTTGTAATATACTCGGCTTCTTCTCCAGATCCAGCAGTTCTTAATACACGACGATCTGGAAGGTTGTTGTTTCCTATACCATAAGACCCAGCAAAAGTTAAGATGTGCTTGTCGTTATTCCAAGATTTATCTCCAAACAACTGGAAAGATAATAAGTCGTTTTCGGTGTATTTAATATCTCTAATGTAGAAATCTTTGTTGTTCAACTGAGTAAATCCGTCATTTAAACCTTGTGCTTCTCTAATAAAGTTAGATGAATTTTGTAGGTAAATGGTGTTGAAGTTTAAACTGAAATTATTTCCTCTAGAAAAATTTAAACCAAGTAATCCCGATTTTTGAGTAGAGAAATTAAAATTTGTTGTTGTAAAATCTTGTTGCGCTGTTCCTTCAGAGTTCAGTGCTCGTTCTACACCTTGTTGTGTTAGGTAAGAGTTTCTGTAGTCTAAACTAAAATAGAAACCTACTTTACTTACGCCATTATCAAAAATTTCTTGTCCGTGAGACAAACCGAAACGAGTCGATAAAGGTGCCTTTGTGGTTGTTGGTGTCCAAGAGGTATCGAAAATAGTTGCCGATTCCGATGGCGATGCCGTATATCCTAACTGCGCATCTTGACCCCATTGCGATGGTAAGTGACGTCCGCCTCCTGTGTATCCAAAAAACTCAGAATCTCCACTGTCATCGGTCTTAAAACTTTTAAGAGATGTGTTAGTGTTTAATCCAAACCCAACACTAAATTTAGTTTGAGGTTTTGACGGGATTTGTTTGGTGTTAATTTCAAATGTTGCCCCAGCAAAATCTTGATATATAGAACTATTAAATGTTTTTAAAACATCTACAGATCCTACAATACTGGTTGCAATATAGCCTAAAGGTATAATTTTATTATCTGGGTCTGATGAAGCTAAAGGAAGCCCGTTAACTAACAAGAAGTTATATCTATCATCTAAACCACGAACAAAGATTCCTCTATCTTGTACTGTAGTAATCCCAGAAATTTTTGTAAGTCCTTGTTCAACGTTAGTTACGGCTTTTCTAACTAATTCGTCTGTACCAATACTTTGCTTTATTTCAACAGCCTTTTTTTGTTCTAATAATAAAGCTGTTTCACTTTCCTTGTTTGTAGTGGTAGTAATTACTACTTCGTCTAGGGCAGCTGCACTAGCACCCATAATAATATCTACTTTGGTTTCTTTTCCTGCTGTAACTGTAACCGGTACTTCTTGGGTTTCATACCCAACAAAACTATATAAAAGCGAATAAGATCCTGCCTCTAAATTTTCGAAACTATAATTACCATCCATATCAGATGTCGTTCCCTTTGTTGTGCCTTTAATTAAAATATTAGCAAATGCTAAAGGTTCATTGTTATACTCTTTGTCTGTTAATGTCCCTACTATAGAACCCGTTGTTTGTTGGGCGTAAGAAAACATAGTTGTTAAAAAAACTAATGCGATTAAAATTTGTTTCATTTTGTCGTTTATTATCATGCGGCAAAGAAACTTGCACAATGTAAAGTCAAGGTTAATCACGGATTAAAGATTAATGATGAAAAGGTTAACTAAAGGTTAGCCGATTTAATTTTTTCTCGATTTTCTAAACATTATGTTAACATTAAAGATTTTAATTTTGGTGTTCAATCACGCTTAAAGCATTGTGTTTATTAGAAAATGCTATATTGCGTTCACTTAAAATAGTATTATGAATTGGGAACAATTATTATCTCTAAAACGTTTTGGAGATGTTAAAAAGCGTTTAAGAAAGGATCAAGATGAAACCCGTTTAGGGTTTGAAGTTGATTATGATCGTATTATATTCTCTTCAGAATTTAGAAGTTTACAAGATAAAACTCAAGTCATCCCTATGTCGCAAACCGATTTTGTGCATACACGGTTAACCCATAGTTTAGAGGTAAGTGTTGTAGCTAGGTCTTTAGGGCGTAAGGTTGGAGAGAAACTACTTATAAAACATCCAGAACTTAAATTAGAACACGGCTATTTGCCAAACGATTTTGGAGCTATAGTAGCTTCGGCGGCTTTGGCCCACGATATCGGGAATCCGCCTTTTGGACATTCCGGCGAAAAAGCTATCGGAGAATATTTTAAAACCGGTTTTGGGCAAAAGTATAAAGCTGGATTAACGCCAAAGCAATATCAAGATTTATGCGATTTTGAAGGAAATGCGAACGGATTCAAAATTTTAACGCAGAGCCGTGCCGGCCGTATTGGTGGGCTGCGTTTAAGTTACGCTACTTTAGGAGCTTTTATTAAATACCCAAAAGAATCGTTACCTAAAAAACCTACCCAACATGTATCTGATAAAAAATATGGTTTTTTTCAAAGTGAAAAGGAAGCCTTTCTAGATGTGGCCCAAGAACTTGGTTTAATTGAAACAGGAGCGTCTGGCGATATACGTTTTAAACGCTATCCATTAGCGTACTTGGTAGAGGCTGCAGACGATATTTGTTATACGATTATCGATTTTGAAGATGGGATTAACCTAGGGTTAATTGAAGAAGAATTTGCTTTAGAGTACCTTATTAAATTGGTGAAAGATGTTATTGATATTAATAAATACAATCAATTAAATAATACCCAAGATCGTATTAGTTATTTAAGAGCTCTGGCCATAAATACCTTAATAAATGAAGCAATTTCTGTGTTTGAAGCTAATGAAGATGCTATTTTAAACGGAACCTTTGGCGTGTCTTTATTAGACAAAAGTAAATACGAAGCACAAATAAATGACATTATTAAACTTAGTGTAGAAAAAATCTATCAGTCGCGAGAAGTTTTAGATAAGGAGATTTCAGGCTACGAGGTCATTTCAAAATTATTAGACACCTATATTACTGCTGTTAATAATAGTTTCGAGGGGAATGCTTCAAATTACGATAAGCTAATTTTAAAAATTCTACCAAAAACCATCAATTTTAACGAAGACGACTTATATATAAGGCTTTTAAATGTATGTCATTATGTGTCTTTGTTTTCTGACAGTCAAGCTATTTTAACGTATAGAAAATTTTTAGGTAAGCATTATTAGTTCTATTTTTACGTAAAATCAATACTTTAATATGAAAAAAAAACTACCCATTGTATTAGGGCTTTTAGCTCTTACTTTAATTTTGGCTTTTAGTTATTATTACTCTAGCCAAAAGGCAGAAACAGAACCCAAAACTTCAATTTCAGAACTGAAGGCTGCTCATAAAAAATTCCTTGAGAACAGTCCGTTTAAAGGAACTCAGGATTTATCTAAAAAAGAACGTGTAAACATGGGCTTACCACCAAAGCGTTATATGGAACGTTTATGGGAATTAACCATGAATCCAGAACTCGGTCGTCCAACACCAGAGAATCTGGCTGTTATTCAAAAAGAACTTATTGCTAAGCGAAATTCAGATTTAGCTCAAGGGCGTGTTCCTGGAGACGCCTCGAATAACAACTGGGTAGAACGTGGACCGAATAATATTGGCGGACGTACACGTGCTCTTATTTTCGATCCAAACGATGCTTCTAATGAAACCGTTTTTGCAGGAGGTGTAAGTGGCGGATTGTGGAGAAATACTAAAATATCCGATCCTAATTCGGTTTGGACGAGTGTAAATATTCCAGAAAACTTAAATATTACTTGTATTACTGTCGATCCTAATAACTCTAAAGTCATGTACTTGGGTACAGGTGAATCTTATGTCTCTGGCGATGTTAATGGGAATGGTGTTTGGAAATCTACAGATGGTGGTAATTCTTGGTCTCATATTTTTGGAGGTCCAGTTGGTGAAACCATTATTCAAACAAGTGCAAGTGTGGTAATTAATGCTCCGAATACTATAGCAGGAACCAATGTAGCCTCTAGTGCTAGTTTTGGCCCTAAACCTTTAGAAGACATAACTAGCAATTTGGTAATAGCTACAGACGGTACCGCTTTACCAAACGAGGGATGTAATGCTTTAACCAATGCAGCGGCTATAAAAGGTAAAATTGCCTTAGTTTATCGAGGAAGTTGCGATTTTGTTGTTAAGGTTAAAAATGCTCAAAATGCTGGAGCGATTGGTGTAATTGTTATAAATAATGTGGCTGGAAATCCGATTGGAATGGGAGGCGATGATCCTTTAGGAGATATAAAAATTCCTGCGGTTATGATTTCTAATACCAATGGAGCTAAAATAAAAGCTCAAATAGATGCTGGAAATACGGTTAACGGTACCATTAAAGGTGGTTATGGCGATTTTGTTGGACAATATGTTCTTAATGGAAATCAGCATGTAAACGATATCGCAGTACGAAATAATAATGGCGTATCCGAAGTGTATATTGCTGCAGGAGCAACAGGGTATTTTGTCTCGAATCCAACTACAGTCTTAGGACCAAATGATTATGGTTTATATAAATCTGTAGATGGCGGAGCTTCTTGGGCCGAATTAGGCTTGCCAACAACCGATTCAGGTTATAAATTCGAACCAAACGATATTGAAATTGGCCCAGATAACACTGTGTGGGTGGCTACAAGACGTAGTGCATTATACGGAGATGGCGGCGGAACAATATTATCATCGAAAGATGGTGGTATATTTACGGTAAAACACACGTTGGCTGCTAGACGTACGCAAATAGCAGTATCTTCTACAGATGCTAATAAAATTTATGTGTTAGCAGAAGGGACTAATGTTCCTGTTATTATTGAAAAAACAACCAATGGGTTTGCAACAACGACATCTATGCCTTTACCAAACGATGCCGATGATGATATATCAGCCGATGATTTTTGTAGAGGGCAAGCATATTACAATTTGGTAATAAAACTAGATCCTAAAAATGATGAAACGGTGTTTGTAGGGGGTATCGATTTATTTAAAAGTGTAAATGGAGGTAATGCCTGGACTCAATTATCGCACTGGCATGGGGGTTACGATTTACCTGAAATGCATGCCGATCAACATGCCATAGTATTTGGGCAAAACGACACCTCTAAAATGTTATTTGGTAACGATGGTGGGGTATATTATTCTACTACATCTGGAACAAACCCAGAAGTAAGAAACGATGGTTATAATGTAACACAATTTTATACCGTAGCGGTGTCTCCAACTTCGCCTTTTACCGAAGAGCTTATGGTCGCTGGGTCTCAAGATAATGGGAGTCAATTTTTTCAACAGGTAAGCGAAGGTATTAATTCTACATTTCCTGTGTACGGCGGCGATGGAGGAGCAACCTTTTTCGATCAAGATGGTACAGATACCTATTGTATCGTAAATTATGTGTATAATCTTGCCATTACTAAAATAGATTATGCTACAGGAGCTCGAACAACCATAAATGAAGAAGAGGAGCAGTATGGAGAATTTATAAACCCACAAGCCCTAGATTCTCGTTTAGATTATTTATTCTCAAATTACTCAAAAGGTAACGATTATGCCTATAGAACTTATCGTACCAAATTAGCAATTGGCCAACCTGGTTTCTTAGTAAATACCATTAAAAACGATGCTTTAGATGCCTCAGCAACAGCTATGGCAGTATCTCCACATCAAACAACCGGAGATCATAGTATATTGTATTTAGGTTTAGAAAACGGAAAATTATTAAAGGTGACGAATGCTAGTGCCCCTTTATTTCAAACGTGGACAGATATTTCTTCACCTCAGTTTCTAGGAAGTATTTCAGATATTGAATTCGGACAAACATCAAACGATATTTTTGTGACGTTCCATAATTATGGTGTAAATAATATTTGGTACACCACTGATGGAGGAACCACTTGGAGTCAGAAAGATGGAAATTTACCAGATTTACCTGTTAAAGCCATTCTTCAAAATCCATTAAAATTAGATGAAGTAGTCGTAGGAACAGAATTAGGTGTTTGGTATACGGCTAATTTCTCTAGCAATTCTCCAACTTGGAAATCGGCTTTTAATGGTATGAGTAATGTTAAAGTGTTAGACCTTGATATGAGAGATAATAATACTATTTACGCAGCAACATACGGAAGAGGTGTTTTTTCGGGGAAATTTACAAGTGCCAGTTTAAGTGTAGAAGACAATGTATTGGCTTCTGGAATTTCGTTGTATCCAACAGTATCTAATGGTGAATTTAAAATTAATTCTAAATCGAATTTAGGAAAGGTAAATCTTCAAATCTTCAATTTAAACGGACAGTCGGTTTATGTTAAAGATCTAGAATTAAACGGTAATACTGCTCAAGATGTGCGCTTAAATGTGTCATCGGGTGTGTATTTAGCGAAGTTTACTGAAGGGGCAATAACCACAACAAAAAGTTTATTGTAAAATAATATTCAAGCTTTTATAGTCTTTAAATAGGCTGTCTGAAAAAAAATCGGAATGACGGATTTTAATACTTTTTTAGACAGCCTATTTTTTTTTTGTGCCATAAATTCTGCAACAGTAGAGTTTAACAGCGTTAAGAGTTGATTTTCTATTATATTTGCTTTTATGATACATCTAAATTTAAACGACTAATGAAAGCTTATTTTTTATTATTTGTACTCACTTTAGGAAGTTTTTTTAAGGTGTCCGCTCAAGAAACCTCGTATAAGCCTGTTGCCTTTCCAGCAGGTTATAAAGCTGAAATAGATGTGGTTTATACTACCGTTAAGGATTGGGAAGGCCGGATGGATATATATTCCAATCCTAGCGCAGAAGCACCTACCCCTCTTGTTATTAATATTCACGGTGGCGGATGGAGTCATGGGGTTAAAGAATCTCAAACGGGTTTTGGTTCCTTTTTTAAGGAAGGATATGCCGTGGCCAATGTTGAATATCGCTTGGTAGACGTTTCGCCCGCTCCGGGATCGATCGAAGATGTGCGTTGCGCTCTAATTTATCTTGTTAAACATGCTAAAACATTAAATATAGATACCACTAAAATTGTGATTAAAGGTGGCTCTGCTGGAGGGCATTTAGCACTCATGACGGGTTTGTTGGCCAACAATACTAAATTCGATACAAACTGCGAACACGAGTCTAATATTAAAATCGCAGCGATTATAGATCAATACGGGCCTACAGATTTAACGCTAATTTTAAAGGGGTCTGTTAAGAGATGGATGGGAAATCGGTATCAGGATATAGATTTTGTAAAGTCGGTTTCGCCGCTGTATTATGTCGATAAAAATAGTCCGCCCATATTTATTGTTCATGGCGATGCAGATACCGTTATTCCTTATAATCAGTCTAAAATTCTTTATGATGCACTGAAAGCGCACCAGGTAAAAACCGCATTTTTAACCATAGAAGGGGGAGGCCATGGAAAGTTTTCAAAAGAAGATAAATCTAAATTAAATGAAAACATGTGGAAATTTTTATCTGAATTAGGTTTAACCAAACCAAAATAGACACTGTTCCATAAAAAATTATAATGTTTTTAAAAACGTTTCGGCTAAATGTTTTGCGTCGAGATGGAGTTCGGTTTGCAGTTCGGCTACCGATCCTTGTTCTATAAATGTATCCGGTATGCCTAGTACTTCAATAGTTGTTTTGTAATGGTGTTTTGCAGCAAATTCTATTACGGCGCTTCCAAATCCACCTAAAATAGTACCGTCTTCAATAGTAAAGACTTTGGTGTAGCTACTTAAAATATTATGAAGCAAGTCTTCGTCTAAAGGTTTTACAAATCGCATATTGTAAAAAGCAATCTCCTCTTGGTCTGTATGTTCTAATAGTTGTAGGGCATCTTCAACATTGTAAGCCATAGTGCCTATAGATAAAACAGCAATCGATTTTCCTGATTTTAATTTTTCAGCTTTACCAATTTCAAGTTTCGAAAAGGGCTGTTTCCACTCTAGTTCCCGGCCTCTTCCACGCGGATATCTAATCGCGATAGGATGTTTTAAACCTTGTTGAGCGGTATACATGATGTTTCGTAATTCGACTTCGTTTCTAGGTGCAAAAATGATGAGGTTTGGTATGCATCGTAAATACGCCAAATCGAAAACTCCTTGATGAGTTGCGCCATCTTCACCAACCAATCCGGCACGATCTAAACAAAATATTACCGGTAAATTTTGAAGCGCCACGTCGTGAATGATCTGATCGTATGCCCGTTGTAAGAAGGTAGAGTAAATATTGCAAAATGGTATAAAGCCTTGAGTTGCCAATCCTGCCGATAAGGTTACAGCATGTTGCTCGGCAATCCCGACATCGAAGGCGCGATCGGGATAGGCTTCCATCATATACTTTAACGAACTTCCTGTAGGCATGGCAGGCGTAATACCTATAATTTTTTCGTTGTCTTTTGCTAATTCTACTATGGTTTTACCAAAAACATCTTGAAATTTTGGAGGCATCACCGTGGTCGATTTAGCAAATAAATCGCCAGTTTTAGCATCAAATTTACCAGGTGCGTGGTATTTTACTTGGTCTAATTCGGCTTGTTTTAACCCTTTTCCTTTGGTGGTAATAAGATGAAGAAATTTTGGTCCGGGAATGTGTTTTAAACGCTCCAATTCCGAAATTACTTTAGGTAAATCATGTCCGTCTATAGGGCCAGAATAATTAAAATTTAGGGCTTCAAAAATATTGTCTTGTTTTTGCGTGCCTTTTTTAACATTGGTTAAATACATTTTTAAGGCTCCTACACTTGGGTCTATTCCTATAGCGTTATCATTTAAAATAACGAGTAAATTGGTATCTGTAACTCCCACATGATTAAGGCCTTCAAAAGCCATCCCGCTAGCAATTGAGGCGTCTCCAATAACAGCGATATGTTGCTTGTTAAAATCGCCTTTAAGTTTAGAGGCAATGGCCATACCTAAGGCAGCAGAAATGGAGGTAGAAGAGTGTCCGACCCCAAAAGCATCATAGGCACTTTCTTCCCGTTTTGGAAATCCGCTTAAACCACCAAGTTGTCTGTTGGTGTCGAATTGTGCTTTTCTGCCCGTTAATAATTTATGTACGTAAGCTTGGTGGCCAACATCCCAAATTAAAATATCGTCGGGCGTATTAAATACATAATGCAAGGCTATTGTAAGTTCTACAACACCTAAACTAGCACCCAAATGCCCTTCTTTAGTAGCTACAATTTGAATTATAAATTCGCGTAATTCTTTAGCGAGTTTAGGTAATTCAGATTTCGATAACTTACGAAGTTCTAGGGGCGAATTTATATGTTGGAGTAAATGTGTCATGCAGGTACAAATGTACGTTTTGAAATTGTATTTTTACATTATGGAAAATATTTTTGATGATACTTATTTTATGAAGAAAGCGCTTCAGGAAGCCGAAGCGGCATTCGATAAAGGTGAAATTCCTGTTGGAGCGGTTATTGTTATTGATAATAAAGTGATTGCTCGAGCTCATAATTTAACAGAAACCCTAACCGATGTTACTGCACATGCAGAGATGCAAGCCATTACAGCTGCAGCGAATTATTTAGGCGGGAAATATTTAAAAAAATGCACCTTATATGTTACTCTAGAACCCTGCCAAATGTGTGGCGGTGCGTTATATTGGAGCCAAATTGCAAATATAGTTTATGGTGCTAGAGATATAGACCGAGGATGTATCAATTTAAATACTAAGTTACATCCTAAAACAACTTTAAAGGGAGGCGTGTTAGCAGAAGAAGCGTCTGCATTAATGAAGCGTTTCTTTATTGAAAAACGAAATTTAAACTAGATTTTTCTATCGTCGCCTTCGCGCTCTCGCATTTTAGCTAAATTTTCTTTAGTAAGCATGTAATCTTTTGGGTCTTTATCTTTCCATCGGTAATAAGAAAATAATGGGAATACGAGAATAAATAAACCTAGTACCCCAAAGCCTATTAGTTTTTGAGCATAGGGAACATCTAGAATTAATCCAGAAAATATACTTCCTAAAGCCAATAGAGTTAAAATGATAATGAGGTATTTCATATTACTTTGTACTGTTTATTAAGTGGTATTTATAAGCCGTTAAAAGTACCAATTACTTATAAATATTTAGTGGTTTACGCTCTTATAATATTAAATGTTTTAATATTTAATAAGGTTTCGATACTAACCGATGTGGGGTGTATCTCTAACTTTTTCGTAATTATTTGGAATTTAAGGTACTCATAATTTTAACTGGTAAATTCTATAAGTTGATGCCTATAGGCTGTTAAAAGCTTCGATTTAGAGATATAGCCATAGTATTTTTCATCTTTAATTACAGGTAAATTCCATGCACCACTCGTTTTAAATTTATCCATAATAACGTTCATGGAATCTTTATTGTAATCAATAAGATTTGTAGGAACTTGCATCAGGTTTGAAACCGTAACAGTGTCGTACTTCTCTGTATCAAACATAATGTGTCTAATGTCGTCTAGCCTTAACGATCCTAGAAATTCATGATTGTCATTAACGACAGGAAAGTGATTTCGTGACGATTTAGATACTGCATTCTTTAAAATATGCCCCAGTTTCATATCGGGTTTTAAAATGATAAAGTTTTTTTCAATAACCTTATCAATATCTAAAACCATGAGTACATTTTTATCTTTATCGTGGGTCATAAGTTCGCCGCGCTCGGCCAATCTCATGGTATAAATAGAGTGTGATACGTAGTGTTTTGTTATGGCAAACGAAATGGCAGAAACTATCATTAAAGGCACAAATAATTCGTAACCACTGGTAATTTCTGCAATAAGGAAAATAGCCGTAAGCGGTGCATGAAGTACGCCTGCCATGAGTCCGGTCATGCCAATGAGTGTAAAATTGGTTTCCGATACATGAAACCCAAATCCGATATTGTTTATTATTTTTGCGCAAGCATGTCCTAAAGTAGAGCCCATAACAAGGGTTGGAATAAAAATACCACCTACACCTCCGGCTCCAAAAGTCGTGGTCATGGCTATGGCTTTAAATGCTGAAATCCCTAAAAGTAGAACAATAACTATCCAAATGTTAGATAAGTCTATATTAAAAGGGGTGTGACCAATAGCAGTGATATGATCGCCTTTTAAAAGATTATTCATGAGGCCGTAACCTTCACCGTAAAGTTGAGGTATAAAATACAACATGGTCCCAATGGCAACACCTCCTATTAAAAGACGTAAAGCACGACTTTCAAATTGTTTAAAAAACGCGGTAATCGTGAAAAACACTTTTGAAAAATAGATAGAAGCGAATGCAGTAACTAAACCTAATAGGATGTAAAACGGGATGTCTTCAACCATAAATTGTTCAATTAATTTAAAATTAAGTAGCACATCGGTTCCTAAAAACAAGTAGGAGGTAACTACTGCAGAAATGGATGCTAATAAAAGCGGAACTAAAGAAACAAAAGCAATATCTAAGCTAAAAATTTCTACAGCAAAAACGATTGCGGCTAATGGCGCTTTAAACATTGAAGCCATAGCACCAGCTGCAGCACAACCTATTAACAGCATTCTTGTTTTTGTATTCATGTGAAACAATTGCGCGGTGTTAGAACCCAAAGCAGCACCAATACTAACGGCTGGACCTTGTAATCCTACCGATCCTCCAAATCCGGCTGTTAATGGCGCTGTAATTAAGGAGGCATAAATGTTGTATCTAGGGATGATACCATTAAGTTTAGAAATGGCATGTAGAGTAGATGAAATACCGTGTCCGATATGTTTTGTTAGCCAAGTTTGTTTAATGATGTATACTAGTAATAGACCAATAATTGGAAGAATAAAGTATAAGGCACTTTCAGAGTCCTTGAATATCTCTAAGTCGAAAAGTGAGCGAATAAAATAGGTGAGGTTTTTAAGAATTACCGTACCCATTCCAGATAAAAAGCCAATAAGTATACTAAGGATATAAACAAATTGCCGTTCGGAAATATGTTTGTATTTCCAAATTAAAAATTGACGAAGAAGGCTTTTTGTGCTAAATGGCATAGTATAAAAATACTAAAAATTAAAACGCGTCAAAAGATTTCGTTTTCTGGTATTAACTCGTGAAATTAATAAGTTGACGACGGTAAGCCGTTAATAATTTAGATTTAGAAATAAAACCTATGTATTTATCGTCGCGTACTACAGGAAGATTCCAAGCGCTAGTGTCCTGAAATTTTTTCATAATATCTTTCATTCTATCCACGTTCAAATCTATAATTTCTGGTGGTGCTTGCATAACATCGCGAGCAACCACATCATCGTATAAAGTTTGATCGAACATGATAGGGCGTATGTCGTCTAACAAAATAATTCCTTCAATTTTTTTCGTTTTAACACTTATAACAGGAAAAATATTTCGATTCGATTTTACAACTGCTTTATGAACAATATCCCCTAAGGTCATATCTGGACTAACCTTAACAAATTTGGTTTCAATTAGGTTTTCTATATTCATTAATGTTAAAACAGCCTGATCCTTATCGTGTGTAATTAAATCGCCTTTTCGTGCTAACTCCATACTGTATACAGAGAACGGTAAGAAGTATTTGGTTACGGCAAAACAAATGGCAACGGTAATCATTAAAGGGGTAAATAGTTTATAACCACCAGTTAATTCGGCAATTAAAAATATGGCCGTTAACGGAGCTTGTAGTACACCTCCTAAAACGCCAGCCATTCCAACTAGTGTAAAGTTACTTTCGGATAAATGAATTTTAAAAAAGTCTAAAGTGTTTATAAATTTTGCAAATCCGAAGCCTAATACAGAGCCCATAAATAAACTTGGAGAGAAAATACCTCCAATACCACCAGCACCAAAAGTTAAGGAACTAGCAATAACTTTAAATAGTACCAACCCAATAAGTAAAGCTATAATTGCCCAATTATTGGTAATATCGATATGCATAAAGTTGTTGGTAACAACTTCGTTAAAGTTTCCGGTAACCATATTATTGATAACTTCGAAACCTTCACCATATAAAGGCGGAATGAAAAATACGATAATTCCCAGTCCGACTCCTCCAATTAATAATCGTTTTATAGGAGATTTAATATGGTCGAAAAAATCGTGAAAATACTCGTATACTTTTGTGAAGTAAATCGAAGTTAATGCTGCTAATACACCAAATACGATAAAAAATGGGACTTGACTTAATTCAAAATTATCGACTAACTCAAATGGTAATATTGTATCCGATCCGTAAAAGAAATACGATAACAATACGCCAGAAATAGACGAAATTAATAAAGGCAATAAGGAAATTAAGGTGAGGTCTAGGCTAAAGACTTCAATCGCAAACACAATCGCAGCAATAGGTGCTTTAAAGATACATGCAATGGCTCCAGCAGCAGCACAACCAATTAATAAGGTTCGAGTAGATTGGTTAGTATGAAATAATCTGGAGATATTAGAACTAATAGCAGCAGCGGTAGACACGGTTGGTCCTTCTAGACCTACAGATCCACCAAACCCAACGGTTAAAGGCGCAGTTAATAAGGCCGAAAACATTTGAAACTGGCGCATAATCCCTTTTTTCTTGGCTATAGCTTGTAGCGTAGAGGGAATACCATGGCCAAAATCTTGTCTTATTACATATTTTTTAACCAAATAGGTTAGGGTTAAACCTATAATTGGAAACAAAAAGTAAAACGGATGATGGTAACTACTTACCACTTTATTCTCCATTAAATGCTGAATAAAGTGTGTGGAGTTTTTAAGTATAACCGCACCTAAACCAGCAATTAAACCTACTAACACACTTAAAAAGAAAACAAAGTTGGTATGCGAAACATGTTTCGTTTTCCAAAGTAAAAATCTTGTAAGTAATGATCTTTTCTGTGTCGGCATAGTTAAAGGGTTAAAATCCCGCCGAGGCGGGATTTTAAATTTACGCTTTTATATTAAGTTTTAAGCTAAGCTCTTCAAGTTGATTATTATCTATTGGTGCGGGAGCATCAATCATAACATCGCGACCAGAGTTGTTTTTCGGGAAGGCAATAAAATCTCGAATTGTTTCTTGTCCACCTAAAATGGCTACCAATCTATCTAATCCGAAGGCTAATCCGCCGTGTGGTGGTGCGCCGTACTCAAAAGCATTCATTAAGAATCCGAATTGAGCTTTAGCCTCTTCTTCTGTAAATCCTAAATAATCGAACATTAAAGATTGTGTTTTCTTATCGTGAATTCTGATAGATCCTCCTCCGATTTCATTTCCATTTAAAACTAAATCGTAAGCATTAGCTTTTACCTCGCCAGGGTTGGTAGACAATAATTCTAATTGTCCTGGTTTTGGAGATGTAAACGGATGGTGCATCGCATGGTAACGTTCTGTGTCTTCATCCCATTCTAAAAGTGGGAAATCCATTACCCATAATGGTGCAAATACTTTAGGGTCTCTTAAGCCTAAACGCTCTGCCATTTCCATACGTAAGGCACTTAATTGAGTACGCACTTTATGGGTTGGCCCTGAAAGTACACAAACTAAATCGCCAGGTTTTGCGTTTGTAATTTCCGCCCATTTTGCTAAATCGTCTTGATCGTAAAATTTATCTACCGAAGATTTAAATGTACCATCGTCGTTACAACGTGCGTACACCATGCCTAGAGCGCCAATTTGCGGACGTTTAACCCAGTCTATTAATTTATCAATGTCTTTACGGGTATAACTATTTCCGCCAGGGATGGCGATACCAACCACCAATTCGGCTTCGTTAAACACTTTAAAGTCTTTGTGTTGTGTCACGGCATTTAGTTCTCCAAATTCCATCCCAAAACGGATGTCTGGTTTGTCGTTTCCGTATAAACGCATGGCATCATCGTAAAGCATTCTTGGGAAGGCTTCTACTTCTACGCCATTTACTTCTTTAAGTAAGTGTCTTGTTAAACCTTCAAAAACATTTAAAATATCTTCTTGCTCTACAAACGCCATTTCACAGTCTATCTGTGTGAATTCTGGTTGTCTGTCTGCACGTAAATCTTCGTCTCGGAAACATTTTACAATCTGAAAATATTTATCCATGCCTCCAACCATAAGTAATTGCTTAAAGGTTTGTGGCGATTGGGGTAGGGCATAAAATTCGCCTTCGTTCATTCTAGATGGAACCACAAAATCTCTTGCTCCTTCTGGAGTCGATTTTATTAAGTAAGGCGTTTCAACTTCTATAAAATCTTGGTTTGATAAATAGTTGCGAACTTCTTGCGTTACTTTATGACGGAATATCAGACTGTTTTTTACCGGATTACGACGAATATCTAAATAACGATATTTCATACGTAATTCTTCGCCACCATCGGTTTCATCTTCAATGGTAAAAGGTGGTAGAAGCGCATTGTTTAAAATGGTTAATTTAGATACTAAAATTTCAATATCACCAGTAGCAATATTTGGATTTTTAGATGTACGTTCTATAACCGTTCCTTCTACTTGAATAACAAATTCACGTCCTAGTTTTTGAGCCTGTTCCATCATGGCCTTTGGCGTGCGTTCTTCATCAAAAATAAGTTGAGTAATTCCGTAGCGATCGCGTAAATCTACCCAAATCATAAATCCTTTATCACGTACTTTTTGAACCCAACCAGAAAGAGTTACTTCGTTATTTATATGTGAAGATCTAAGTTCTCCACAATTATGACTTCTATACATATCTAAAATTTTGAAGTGCAAATTTAATGAAGTTAAATGACTAAAAAACAAAAATCCGAAGCATTATGCCTCGGATTTTCACTTTATAACGTTATATCGTTTTTATTATGCGGGAATTGATTTGGTAGTTTTTTTACGTAACCACATTTTAAAGCGGGTTATTAAGAAGAAAAATACCGGTACAACTATTAAAGTTAAGAAGGTGGCAATGAATAAACCATAAATTACGGTCCATGCTAGAGGCCCCCAGAATACCACATTATCTCCACCCATGTATATATTAGGATCGAAATCGCTAACCAGAGTAAAGAAGTTAATATTTAACCCAATGGCTAAAGGTATTAATCCTAGAATAGTTGTTATAGCCGTTAAAAGTACTGGGCGTAAACGGGCTTTTCCGGCTTTTACTATACTTTCATATAAATCTTTACTAGATAGATATTTGTCTTCATCTAAACCTAAGGCATTCTTTTTTCTATCTATTAAGAGTTGTGCATAATCGAGCAATACCACACCGTTATTTACTACAATACCAGCAAGGGAAATAATTCCCATCATGGTCATCATAATCACGAAAGCGTCTCCCGTAATTACCAATCCGCCAAATACACCAATAAAACTTAAGAAAATAGCTAACATTATAATTCCTGGTTTTGAAACCGAGTTAAATTGGAAAATTAGAATGAAAAAGATAAGTGCTAAACCTGTAAAGAATGCTCCAACTAAAAAGGACATTTGCTTGTTTTGCTCTTCGATTTGTCCTGTGTAATCAATTTTTACATTGGCAGGTAAATCTTTAAACGTTTTCATTTCACGTTGAATTTGACCTACAATTGCTGCCGCATCTGTAAACCCAGGAGATAAAGCTGAATACACGGTCACTACACGCTTGGTATCTTTGTGTTTAATAGCATTAAACCCAGATGTGTTATTTTGCTTGGCAACAGCCGATACAGGAATTTCTTTAATTTGACCTGTATTGTCTCTAAAAGTCATTTTCTGGTTGAAAATAGCACTAGTATTGTATCTGTTAGCTTCGTTGAAACGGACATAGATATCGTAATCGTCGCCATTTTCTTTATAAACACCAGCTTTACTACCAAAAATAGAGTTTCGTAATTGTGTACCTACCTGACTTGCGCTTACACCAAGTTCACCAGCAGTCTTACGATCTACTTCTACTTGCATGGCAGGTTTGTCTTTATTAACATCTATTTTTAATTCGTCGATTCCGGCAATATTCTTTTCGTTAATAAAATCGCGCATTTCTTGTGCGATACCTATCAATTCAGAATAATCGTCTCCTTCAATTTCAATGTTTATAGGAGAACCTGCAGGTGGACCATTTTGATCTTTTTCAACAGATATTAATACCCCAGGGTAAATACCTACTAATGCTTTTTGTACTTTCTGACGTAATAATTCACTATCGGCACCTCTTCTGTATTTATACTCACGCATCGAGGCCGTAATTTTTGCTTTATGAGGCATTTCGGCAGAAGATCCACCATCGGTTTGAGGGTTACCAGCACCTTCTCCAACTTGAGATACTGCACTTTCTACCATGAAATTATAGTCGCCATCTTTATACTCGTCTTGATTAACAACACTGTATACGCGTTCTTCTATTTCTTTGGTTATGGCGTTTGTTTTTTCAATATCTGTACCTTCAGGATATTCGATGTAAACAATAATTTGGTTGGGTTTGTTGTCTGGGAAAAACTCAACCTTAGTACGTTGCGATGCTAAAGATGCTCCGAAAGAAATAAAAGAAATAATTAATAAAACAAAAGTAGTGATGCTTACAAAAATAGGCCATTTTTTACTTAAGGCACGTCTTAACTCACGCTCGTAAAGGTTTTCAAGTTTTACTAGCGTATTTGTTTGGAAGTAGTTTGCAGCTTTACGTAAGAACAAACGGTAAATCCATAGCATTATGGCTGTAAAAAGCATAAGACCTCCAAAGCCTCGGTAAGCACCTCCAAAAATTAATATTAAAAGTCCGATTCCTCCAACAATACTCGTTATAAAAATAATATTACGTAGAGGCATATCTTTATCTTCTGTGGTCATGAATTTTGAAACCAATACAGAGTTAAAGAAGATAGCTACAAATAACGAAGATCCTAATACAGTTGATAAGGTAATAGGTAAGAGAATCATAAATTTACCCATTACACCTGGCCAAAGGCCTAGTGGAATAAATGCGGCTACTGTAGTCGCGGTAGAAATGATAATTGGAAAGGCAATTTCCCCGATACCCACTTTTGCTGCTTCCTTTCGGCTCATGCCTTCTTCGTCCATTAAACGGTAAACGTTTTCTACAACCACAATACCATTATCTACTAGCATTCCTAGTCCCATAATAAGTCCGAAAAGAATCATGGTATTTAAGGTATATCCTAGTAAGTTTAATATTACTAGCGACATAAACATGGACATAGGGATGGCAAAACCAACAAAAAGTGCATTTTTAAACCCTAAGAAAAACATAAGTACCACAACCACTAGTATGATACCAAATATGATATTGTTTACTAAATCGTCTACTTGACCAATAGTAACTGGCGATTGGTCGTTAGCAATAGTTACCGTTACATCTTGCGGGAAGACATTTTCTTTAGTGTCTTTTACAATTTCTTGAATTTGATTGGCGGCATCGACCATGTTTTTACCAGCACGTTTTTTAACGTCTAGCATAACCACACGATGGCCAAATTCTCTTGCGTAGGTTGTTCTATCTTTTTCTTTAAACGATACTTTAGCAACGTCCTTTAAATAGATAGGATTATTATGATCGGATTTTATTACGAAATTCTCTAACTCATGTGGGTTGTCTATTTCTCCTAAAATACGAATAGTACGGCGTTGCCCGCTAGAAATTAAGTTACCCGCAGACATGGTAACATTACCGCCTTTAATGGTGTTTATAACATCGTCGAAACTTACTTGTGCCGCCATCATTTTATAGATGTCTACAGCAACTTCTACCTCTTTTTCTTGGGCACCACGAATGTCTACTTGTTTAATTTCTTGTAAATCTTCAATTTCATCTTGAAGGTACTCACCAAATTCTTTTAACTTTTCTACCGGATAATCTCCAGAAATGTTAATGTTTAGAATTGGCATTTCTTCAGATAAATTTAAATCGAAAGCCGATGGTTCTACCTTTGCACCATTAAATGTAGGCCAATCTTCGCTCGCGGTTTGCGAATCTATTTCGTCTTTAACTTTTTGTTTGGCGTCATCAACGGCGATGTTTTCATCGAATTCTACAATAATCATAGAATAATCCTCTTGCGAAGTCGAAGTAATTTCAACCACATTACTTATGGTTTTTAACTTGTCTTCTAACGGATCTGTGATAAGCTTTTCTATATCTTCGGCCGTGTTTCCAGGGTATAAAGAGCTTACATAAATTTTAGTTTCCTTAATTTCGGGAAAGTTTTCTCTAGGCATATTGTAATAGGCTTTTACACCTAAAAACAATATAACAGCCATTAAAACGTAAATCGTAGTTTTGTTATTAATGGCCCACGACGACATTCCAAATTCCTTGTCTATTTGTTTTTTTTGTTTTGACATGTCTTGGTCTTAATAGGTTATTACTTTTACGGTTTGGCCGTCTCTTACACTACGAGCACCTTCTTTAATAATTTCGGCACCATCCTCTATTCCGTCTAATATTTCAATGATATCGCCTTGTGTTTTTCCTGTTTTAATTATAACACGTTTAGCGGTAGCCTCATTATCTTTATTTTTGTTTTCAATAACATAAATGTATTGCTCGCCGTTAGCATTTTCTGAAATAATACTTAACGGAATTAGCATAGCATTTTCGCTAGAATAATCGTTTATTTTAAGTTTAGCCGTTAAGTTTGGTTTAATGTTTTCTTCTTTATTAGGAACAGGAACTTCTACTTTAAACGTTCGGTTTGCTGGATTGATAAAGTTGCTAGCTTGGCGTACTTTAGTTTCTAAATTAGTGCCTAATACAGGGAATTCTACCAATACTTTTTTGTTTACTACAACATCTGTAATATAGTTTTCTGGAACTTCGGTTTCTATATACATGTTTTTAAGGTTTACAATACGCATAAGTTGCGATTGTCCTGGGCCAACAACACTTCCTTTTTCGGTAATAATATCGTCTATTACACCAGTAAAAGGCGCAGAAATATTAGTTTTTGCCAATTGAATTTTGGTTTGGTCTACCGCTTGTTGTTGTGCTTCGAAATTAGATTTTGCTTGTAAAAACTGAATTTCACTCCCGATTTTTTGATCCCATAAACGTTTTTGGCGTTCATAAGTTGTCTTAGCTAATGCCAATTGAATTTCCATTTGAGACACTTGCTGGCCCAAACCACCATCGTCTATTTTAGCTAAAATTTGGCCTTTAGTAACATGTTGCCCTTCTGTAACGTAAATTTCTTCTAAAACTCCAGAAGTTTCTGGGTAAATAACAATGTTTTCTTTGGTTTGTACGCTACCTTGTAACTCTAAATAATGAACAAACTGCTGTTCTTCTGCTGTTACGGTAGTAACAAGTGGAAGTTTTTTGTTATCGTCTAATTCGGCAATTCTTTCGTCTATTTCTTTTAATTGCTCGCTTATAGCAATGTTTTGAGTTTCAATTTCTACACGTTTAGCACGAATAGCTTCTAGATTGCCTTCTGCTAAAATTTGATCTAAAGATTGTTCTTTTCCTCCGCATGAAATTAAAAGAAAAGTAAAAGCGGCGATTGTGTATATATGTTTCATTAGTGTATGATTTATTAATTAATTGTACTTAAAATAGAATCTAGTTCTGCCTTTTTGTTGATGATGTCTAACATGGCTTTCAAATATTCCTGTTGCGCGGTATATAATTGAGTTTGTGCCTGACGTAGGTCGAAACTTGAAGCGATTCCTTCAAAAAATTTGGTTTCATTTTTACGTTCTATACGTTCGGCTAATTCTAAGTTTTCTTTTTTATTGGCGAAATCTTCAATAGCATATTGGTATTCGCTTTTTGCGGTTGCAATTTGAAATTTAAGGTTTTGCTCGGTATCTATTAAAATTTCGTTGGCTTTGTCTAAATCTATTCGGGCTTGTTGAGTTGCCGCCGAACGTCCTAAAGAGCTAAAAATTGGAATATTTAAACTTACTCCAAACAAAGAGGAACCGTACCATTTTTGATCGCTATTAAAAAATCCGAAGGTTTGGCCAAAGGCGCTATAGCCACCATTTATAAATGCGCTAAGCGTTGGCATACCTTTACTCATTGCTAGTTTTACCAGTAAATCTTTACTTTCTACGTCGTTTTCTGCAATAAGGTAGTCTATAGTTTGTTCTACATTTTCATCGGCAGTTAATGCTTCTAAAGAGGTATATTGCAGACTTAACATTTCTAAATCGTCGGTTAGAGTAATGTCTGTATTGTAATCTAGCCCTAAAGTAATGTTTAGCATTTTGTATGATAATACATTTAAACGGCTCACATTATTTAAATCGCTAATTAAGCTAGAAAGGGTAATTTTTATTTGTTCTACACTTTCTTCTTCTTCTAAACCATTTTCAAAAGTTTTCTGAATTTCATTTAAATTCGATTCTAAAATGGCTTTGTTACTCTTTAAAATCTTTAAACTTTCTTCAGATAGTAATACATTTCCATAGGCATTTATCACGGCTTTTCTTATTTCTAAATCGGTTTTTACTTTAGCATTTTCTGCTATTTCTAAATACACTTTAGCCGCTTGTAAACCCACTAAATAAGAGCCGTCAAATAATAACTGACTTAAGGTTGCTGTAGCTCCTATATTTTGTTTCGGACTAAATTCTACAGGAATAAATGTCCCTGCTTCCCCACCAACAATTTCGGCAGGAAGTAAAGATACTTGCTGCTTAATCCAGTTTTGATAGTCTACACCTGCATTTATTTGCGGTAAACCAATAGCTGTGGTTTCCCATTTCTTTTTCTCGGAAATTTCTATATCTCGAACTGCATTTTTTACAATTCTGTTATTTTGTAAAGCATAATCTATAGCTTCTTGTAAGCTAAAAGATACCGGGCCTTCTTGCGCAAAGACCGAGAAGCTTATACATAAACTAAATAATAGGATTAGTTTGTTTCTCATTAGTTATTTTTAATTGTTTTGTGATTCGTTTTTAAATATTCTAAACCTTTTTCTGAACAGATTCCCCTTAAATGATAGTCTAGAAAATTGTTTAATAAGTCTTGAGGAGTAAATAATTCTTGAGGAAAAAGTTCGTGATCCTTTATAGAGACCAAGAAATTAAAATACATTCTAGAGATGAAATCGATATTAACACTGCTACGGTACAATCCTGCTTTAATACCACGATCTAAATTTCCAGAAATACACTCTTTCATGACGTTGAATTGTTTCTGTTTTAAAACTGTAAATATTTTAGGATAATATTTTTTAAACTGATATTGAGCCGATGGCCTTTCATCATTAAGATGTGTTAGTATAAAATGTTTCATTTCAAAAATTTCATCAATCGGGTTAATGTCTTGTTTGAAAATGGAGTTTATCGATTTGTTAATACAGTTAAATTTAAATGAGGCCGTGGCTTCAACTAATTTTGTTTTTGTTTCGAAGTATTGGTAAATCGTTTTTTTAGATATTCCCAATTCACTGGCAATATCGTCCATAGTCACACTTTTAAAACCTAGATTGGTAAAAAGTTGTTCAGATTTCGCTATAATTTTATCTTTCATCTTGCGTAAATTCGGTGCAAATATACACTAGGAAACTTATAAAACAAAAAAAGTTTCCTGAGTTTTACGGTTTCTTAACATTTACAATCTGTTTATGGTAATTACGTTTATTCTACTATTTTTGCAAGATGCAAAACATACTATTCTACCAAGAGGCTTTTGTGTCTTACTTGAAGCAATTTAAAACCGATAAAGAACCCCAATCTTTATACGAACCTATTGACTATATCTTAAATTTAGGAGGTAAGCGTTTACGTCCGGTGTTAACCTTAATGGCGGCAGAGATTTTTAATACCGATTATAAAACGGCTTTAAACGCAGCACTGAGTATTGAGGTGTTTCATAATTTTTCGCTGATTCATGACGATATCATGGATGATGCGCCTTTGCGAAGAGGCCATGAAACAGTTCATGAAAAATGGGATGTAAATACGGGAATTTTATCTGGTGATGCTATGTTGATTATGGCATATCAGTTATTCGAAAATTACGAGCCAGAGATCTTTAGAGATTTAGCTAGGCTTTTTAGCAAAACAGCTTTAGAGGTGTGTGAAGGTCAGCAATACGATGTCGATTTTGAAAATAGAGACGACGTAACTATACCCGAATACTTAAAAATGATTGAGTATAAAACGGCAGTTTTAGTAGGTGCTGCTATGCAAATGGGGGCTATAGTGGCACGTGCCACTATAGAGGAGCAACAAGGGATTTATAATTTTGGTAGATATTTAGGAATTGCATTTCAGTTACAAGATGATTATTTAGATGCCTTTGGAGATCCAAAAACGTTTGGAAAACAGGTGGGAGGAGATATTATTGAAAATAAAAAAACCTTTTTATACCTAAAAACCTTAGAGTTTTCTGATAAAGGACAACAGCAGGAATTACAAGATTTGTTTAGTATCTCGCCAACCGAAAATGATGATAAAGTGCAGTCTGTAAAACAGTTGTTTTTAAGTAGTGGAGCTGCTGATGCGACTACAAAAGAAATTGAAAACTATACCAATAAGGCGTTTTCGGTGTTAGAAACTCTAGATATAAGTGAAGATAAAAAGAACTTACTTAAAACTTTTGGAGAGAATTTAATGACTAGAAAAGTATAATTCGTCTATAAATAATGGAGATAAAAACCATACAAGAGTTATTAAATACATCGTTGCAATACGAATTGTATGGAAATTTGGTATTTCAGCTTAATAAGGATTTTAGACTTGCAAATATCGATTTTGAAGTGGAGGCTTCTATTTTACCAGAAGATTTAAAACTCCAACTTCACGAAACGGTGTTTCGTTTAATTCAGGAAGCCTTTGCCGATTATTTGAATTTACTGTACATAATAGATGTGTCTGAAAAATCAATTAAACAATTAGATGGTAGCGATGCTTTAAAACTCTCTGAGCAAGTTGTTTTTTTAATTTTGAAACGCGAATGGCAGAAAGTGTGGTTTAAACATCAGTATAAATAGTTTCGGTGGTTGTTAGTAGATTAGATAATAATTAACAGTAAATGTTAGATCGCTCGAAATGCCCTTTCGACAAGAAGTGAATTTTATTAAAACGACGTTATTCTGAACGTGTTTCAAATCTCCATTAGTAAGACCCTGAAAGGAATTCAGGGTGACGATGAAGGGTAATTAAAGTATAACACCTATTCACTTCTTTAAATCACTACTTTTATCTTATTGCTACACTATTACATTAATCAATTTTTACCGAAATATATACGAAATGTTGGCATAAAAATTACGGCCTTGTCTTGGGATATTGTTCCAATCGGCATAAGTAGAGTAGTAGGCATCTAGTACATTTTCTACACCGTATTTTAAAATGAATGAATTCGATTTAAAATCTATTACATTCCCAAAATTCAAGTTCAGGATGGCGTAATCTGCAGTTTCGCTTTCACCAAAATAGCTGCTATATCTGCTTTGGTTTCCATTTCCATCAACTTGTACGGCAACATTAAATTTTTCGGTTTTGTAGTTGATTTCTCCTAGATATGAAAACGGTTTAATAAGTGGTAAGTTTTCGCCGGTATTACTACTTCCGTAATTATACCCAATACTTGCATTTATAGATAAGCGCTCGGTAAACCTATACGATGTATTTAAATACGTATCGAAAATCGTGGCATAATCTAAAGCTGTGTAAATGCGAACACCATCTGCCCCTATAGTCATGGGGCTTAAGTTTGGATCGGTTTCTCCTATAATGTAATCTAAAATATGAAAATAAGAAGCTTCAAGGCCGATAGTAAATTTAGTGAAGTTGAAATCTGCTTCAGCGTTTGCTTCAAGTGATTTTTCATTCTTCAGTAGAGGATTTCCAATATAATCGTAATTATCGAAACTATTAAAAAGGAAAAATCCATAACCCTCGCTAACCGAAGGAGCGCGTTCGCCATAACCTAGGCTAAAATTGTAAATCGCGTTTTGTTTTTTTAACTGATAGTTAGAAGTAATACTGGTTAAAAACCGTTGTTTACTATCATCTAAATCTGGATAAAAAATCTGTAAACTTTCTAATCCAACTTGGCTTGCAATATGGTTGTTTTGAAATCCGAATCTTATCGATGAGGTTAAACTTGAGTTTTCATTTATTTGCACATGATCTTTAGCAAAAATACCAGTATATAACGTGCGAACATCTGGCCAAGTGTACATAAACATATCTGCCTCGTTAGGATTGTTAGGGTACATGGTCATCTCGGCAAGCGATCTATTGTAATAGCCGTTTATATTTAAATTTAGGTGATGCTTATCGTTAAGCGTCGTTTTTGCTTTGGTATAAAAACCGTAGGTATCGCTCCAGCCAGGCATATCCATACGGATGGGAACATCGGGACGTTTGGAGTCGTCCATAACATGGGTAATTGTATTATAATATAATTTGGTTTCCCAGTGGTTAAAGGTTGCCTCAGAATTAGAATAAGTATGAGCAATAGAACCAATAGAAGCTTTAGCTAAAGACACATCCATTGGTAATGCAGGATATCCTACGTTGTTGGCTTGGTCGTAAATGAAATTTACATTAAGCGTATTGTTTTCATTTAGTTTATACCCGGTTTGTAGTGAAATATTATACTTCTCGAACTGAGAATACATAATTTCTGTATCATTCCCAGCCTTATAATTATCGGAATTCCTATAAATACCATCTACATTAATATAGAAGGAATTTGTAGAATAATTTAAATCTAAACCAGCTGCCTTGTAGTTTCCGTTGGTTTCGTAACCGATATCTGCACTGCCTTGTAGGCCTTTATTGTAGAATGTAGATTTAGATAATTGTAAATCGATACCCCCGCCTATACTATGCCCGTTTTCTGTACCTTCTTGTCCAGATTGAATACTAACTTGGTCTAGGTTCGATACGTCTACATACGACGTTATCGGGTCCATTTTATCTGTACATGCTCCAAAAATTTGCATCCCGTCTATGGTCAGGTTTAAACGCTCGCTAGTCATATTATTAAGGGTAGGTTCCCAAGCGTAGTTACCACGTTTTATCATGGTTGCTTTGTTAGATTTCTCTAAATAATCATCTATACTCGAAAGCGTTTTTTCTTGCCTGTAATTACTGAGTTTATATTGCCCAACGAGAATGACCTCTTTTAAAATAGTGGTGTCTTGTTGTACTTTAATATCGGTATGTTGTTCTTGCGCCAGACTATAGGTTGAAAAGATTAGCACACAAAAAAGCACGAGGGAGTTTTTCATTTTAAAATGAATTTAAAGTTGAAAAAGTTCTATACACCGCTTAAAGTTTATTGCGGTGTATAGAATGAAATTGTAAAAGCAGTGACTTGTTTAGAATTCTATTTCTAAGTTTAAGCTGCTTTCTTCGTGGTCATCGGTAATAGTTTCACCTTTTAAAAGGTTACCAAATGTGTCGTAAAGTTGTAAGTTTAATACCCAGTACCCACTCATAGTTAAATTAAGTTTTCCTTGATACATCATGTTGTCTGATGTATAGGTTAAATCTTCATTATTTGGCGAGCTATGATTTCCCATACTTGGCATACGCGGATCTAAAGTGATGGAGTAATCTTTGACAATAGGAAAACTCATCATACTTTCCATTTTGTATAAACCTAAATTTAGGTCGTTGCTACCAATAATAGGATCTTGAGGTGCAATGTAGGCAAGGATATACTTTGTTTCATCTGCACCTGTAAACGTAGTCACATTTTTTAATTCAGATTGAGTAACTGTGATAGGCGAAGACAAATTATATGAGATATCGTTAATCATAATGTCGAAATCTAGAGACCAACCAGAACCATCTTCAAAAGTCATCTGGTATATTACCATAGCATGCTTAAGGGTGTTGGTGTTTTCGGTGTTCTCGAAATTTGAATGCGGACAAGCATGTTCCATGGTTCCCATATCCATTTTTGGCATCCAAGAGGTAATGGTGTAATTTTCTATATACATATCGGTAGATTCGTCTTTAATTCTAACCGTTACATCATTATAGCCTGTTTCAAATTTTCCGGCGGCGTTGTAGAGTTCTAAGGTGTAACCATCGGTTTCAATATCTTGTATTTTTTTTAAATCGCCTATTTCATCAATGATATCAGAAGTGTTATCATCGTCAGAGCTACACGATGTCATAAATAAAGCAAATACGATTACAGGAAGTATAAATTTTAATTTCATTTTAGTGTTTTTTATGTGTTTTAATAGGGTACAACGAAGTATTCAGCACAAATCGTTGTGTGAGTTGAGGTTTCAATAGAGGGAATTGAAATAAATGCTATAAAAAATTAAATGAAATTGGGTGGAGGTGTATCGATATCTAAAACCAGACTCGAAACATTAAAGGTATACGTAATTATAATTTTTTTATTCTCTAGAGTTTGATTCCAAACGGGAGGAATGTGATTTATTGTAGGTAATTGGTAAATGTCTAAAGCTAATCGTTTTTCGGCCGAAATAGGGGTTTTAGTAGAGTCGTTTAATTCGTGTTTTCTTAACTCGTTTATTAAGTGACATTTACCATTACACCCTTGTTGATCGCTTTTTTGAACACACAAATTTTTAGCAATGTCGTCTTGGTTAACAATAAAGTTTGATATAATCAATAAATTTCCAACACTATGAGCGCTTAAAATAAGAGTCAGTGCAGAAGCTATGATGATATTAAAAAAAGTAGATTTCAGGGCGCAAAATTATACTTGCAAATATACTGTTTTTAATGATACAACGATCTAAAAAAGATAAATTTGTCCGATAATAATTATGCTACAGTTTCCTTTCTAAAAATAGACTCTAATAAAAGGCGCCCACGGCGATGCGTAAATACTTTTGTAGTCGTCGTAAAGCACATCGTAACGCACACCAACAGTAACGTTTTTTGTTTGAAATCCAATACCAAACAACAAGGCAGGTGCCCAATACTTTTCGTCTTGATATAATACGCGGTCGTTATCATAATTTCTGTTTACGTGCAATTGTTGGTATTCTCCAGAAATTTGTAGGTACGAAATAGGATTGTAAAGCGCGGTAAGTGTACCTCCTAAAATGGTAGAATGATAAAAATCTTTTTGCGAGTTATAGGTAAAATTTATACCTGCACCCAAAGCAAATTGTGGGTTAAATTGATACAGTGCAGTTGGTTCTAAAGTCCCGCTAAAGAATTCGTTACCAAAACTCAATCCGATACCACCTCCATATCTAACTTTTGAGAAAAATTTGAGTTTTGCGCAACAATTGTCTTAAAACACAATAAAAATAATAATATTAAGATTGTGTTATTGATAAAAATTCTGCTAGATTTTTTCATAGTTCGGAAAAATATTCTTTAAATAGAGCTTATAAATATAATAAAATCACAGCTAATTTTAGTAAAAGTTGTATTTTTGACAAAATTTAGTCTAAGCGAGAATGTCTCAAATAAAATAATGGATAAGTATTCCTTTTTAAACACAGCACACACAGCATATTTTGCTGAATTATACGATCAATATTTACAAAACCCTGATTCTGTTGAAGCTAGTTGGAGAGCCTTTTTTCAAGGCTACGATTTTGGTAGTGAAAACAGCGAGGTGGACGCAGAACAAATGGAAAATTTCTCCTGCGACCATGTCTCTGAAAATCTAACAAAAGAATTTCAAGTAGTTCAGCTTATCGACGGTTACCGTACCCGAGGGCATTTGTTTACAAAAACAAATCCTGTTCGCGATCGTAGAACCTACACACCAACATTAGCCATAGAAAATTTCGGATTATCTAAAAATGATTTAGATACCGTGTTTTCTGCCGGTGAAATTCTTGGTATTGGTTCCCAAACCTTAAGAGAAATTATTATTCACCTTGAAAAAATTTACTGTAGCTCTATTGGTATAGAGTATATGTATATTAGAAATCCGGAACGTAGAACCTGGATTCAAAACAAGTTGAATGATAATGATAATCAGCCTAACTTCGACATAGAGCATAAGAAATACATTCTTAAAAAGCTAAACGAAGCGGTTTCTTTTGAAAGCTTTTTACATACCAAATATGTAGGGCAAAAGCGTTTCTCTCTAGAAGGAGGGGAGTCTTTAATCCCTGCTCTTGATGCAATTATTGAAAAAGCTGCAGATTATGGTGTAAAAGAATTTGTAATGGGTATGGCTCACCGTGGTCGTTTAAGTACACTTACAAATATTTTCGGAAAATCTGCTAAAGATATCTTTAGTGAATTTGATGGAAAAGATTACGCAGAAGAAATCTTTGATGGTGATGTTAAATACCACTTAGGGTGGACGAGTAATCGTGAAACCGTTACAGGTAAAAAAATCAATCTAAATATTGCACCAAACCCTTCGCACCTAGAAACTGTTGGTGCGGTTGTAGAGGGTATTGTTCGTGCAAAGCAAGACGATAAGTATGCCGAAGATCCATCTCAAGTATTACCAATCGTAGTACACGGAGATGCTGCTATTGCAGGTCAAGGTTTGGTTTACGAAATTGTACAAATGGCACTTTTAGATGGTTATAAAACCAATGGAACCATACACATTGTAGTAAATAACCAAATTGGTTTTACAACAAACTATTTAGATGCGCGTTCAAGTACCTACTGTACAGACGTAGGTAAAGTAACTTTATCTCCGGTATTACACGTTAATGCAGACGATGTTGAAGCCGTAGTACATGCCGTACTTTTTGCATTAGATTTTAGAATGCAATTTCAACGTGATGTCTTTATCGATTTATTAGGATATAGAAAATACGGACATAACGAAGGTGATGAACCGCGTTTTACACAACCTAAATTATATAAGGCAATTGCAAAGCATAAAAATCCGAGAGATATTTATGCCGAAAAGCTTTTAAAAGAAGGTGTTATAGATAAGGATTACGTTTCTGAATTAGAAGCGGCATATAAAGCGACTTTAGAAGAAGAATTAGTTGATTCTAGAAAAGAAGAAAAGACCGTAATTACACCGTTCATGCAAGATGAATGGCAAGATTTTGTTCGTGTAACAGAACAAGATATGATGGAGCCTGTAGATACGACTTTTCCTAAGGAAAAATTAGCAGAAATTGCCGATGTTGTTTCGACGCTTCCAGCAGATAAAAAGTTTATTCGTAAAATTGAACGCCTAGTACAATCGAGAAAAACGATGTTCGACGAGAATAAGTTAGATTGGGCTATGGCCGAACATTTAGCATATGGAACCCTATTAGAAGAAGGATTCGATGTTAGAATGTCTGGACAAGATGTTGAGCGTGGTACCTTCTCTCACCGTCACGCTGTAATAAAGGTTGAAGATAGTGAAGAAGAAGTTGTATTATTAAACAACTTAAAAAATGCGCCAGGTAAATTCTTTATATTTAACTCACTATTATCAGAATACGGGGTTGTAGGTTTCGATTATGGTTATGCTATGGCAAGTCCTAAAACCTTAACCATTTGGGAAGCACAATTTGGAGATTTCAGTAACGGCGCTCAAATTATGTTAGACCAATATATTTCTGCAGCAGAAGATAAATGGAAACTTCAAAATGGTTTGGTAATGCTATTACCACACGGTTATGAAGGTCAGGGTGCAGAACACTCATCGGCACGTATGGAGCGTTATTTACAATTGTGTGCAAAAGATAATATGTTTGTAGCCGATTGTACAACACCTGCTAATATTTATCATTTGTTACGTAAGCAAATGAAATCTAACTTTAGAAAACCTTTAATTGTTTTTACACCGAAGAGTTTATTACGTCATCCAAAAGTTGTATCTACTGTAGACGAATTTGCGAACGGTAGCTTCCAAATGGTTATCGATGATGAAACAGCTCAGGTAGATAAAGTAAAATCTCTTGTTTTTGTAACGGGTAAATTCTATTACGATTTATTAGAAGAAAAAGAAGAACAAGGAAGAGACGATGTTGCTTTAGTAAGAATAGAACAATTATTCCCATTACCAGCAACAGCCATTAGAGATGCAATTGCAAAATATAGCAATGCCGAGGAAGTGGTTTGGGCCCAAGAAGAACCTAGAAACATGGGGGCTTATGCACATATGTTAATGCATTTAGATGAAGCAAAAACATTTAGATTTGCATCTAGACGTCCTTATGGAGCACCTGCAGCGGGTAGTTCAACACGATCTAAACGCCGCCATAAAGAAGTGATTGACTTCGTTTTTGATAAAACAAAAAACAACCAACGATAATTAATAAATAAGATTAAACTAAAATATTGAACGATGATTTTAGAAATGAAAGTACCTTCTCCGGGAGAGTCTATAACAGAAGTTGAAATAGCAACATGGTTAGTTCAAGATGGTGATTATGTAGAAAAAGATCAAGCCATTGCTGAAGTTGATAGTGATAAAGCAACATTAGAACTTCCTGCTGAAGAAAGCGGAATTATAACGCTTAAAGCAGAAGAAGGAGATGCTGTTGCCGTTGGTGAAGTTGTATGTTTAATAGATACAAGTGCAGCAAAACCTGAAGGTGATGCTCCAGCGAAAGAAGAGAAAAAAGAAGAAGCACCTGCTCCTAAAGCAGAAGCACCAAAAGCTGCTCCTGCACCAGAAAAAACATATGCATCTGGAACAGCAAGTCCTGCTGCTAAAAAGATTTTAGCAGAAAAAGGGATGGATGCTGCTAGTGTTGTAGGTACTGGTAAAGCAGGTCGTGTAACTAAAGAAGATGCTGTACAAGCTAAACCATCTATGGGTACGCCTACAGGTGGAAGCAGAGGAGAATCTCGCACTAAATTATCTATGTTACGTCGTAAAGTGGCAGAACGTTTGGTTACTGTGAAAAACGAAACAGCCATGCTTACTACGTTTAATGAAGTAGATATGTCTCCTATCTTTGCATTAAGAAACGAGTATAAAGATGCGTTTAAAGCGAAACATGGCGTTGGTCTTGGTTTTATGAGTTTCTTTACTTTGGCAGTAGTTAGAGCATTAGAGTTGTATCCAGCTGTAAATTCTATGATGGATGGTAAAGAAATGATTTCTTACGATTTCTGTGATATTAGTATTGCTGTATCTGGTCCGAAAGGATTAATGGTACCTGTAATTCGTAATGCAGAAAACTTAACGTTTAGAGGTGTTGAAGCCGAAGTTAAACGTTTAGCACTTCGCGCAAGAGATGGTCAAATCACTGTCGATGAAATGACAGGAGGGACCTTTACAATAACAAACGGAGGGGTATTTGGTAGTATGTTATCTACACCAATTATTAACCCACCACAAAGTGGTATTTTAGGAATGCACAATATAGTAGAACGTCCTGTAGCTGTAGACGGTCAGGTTGTAATTAGACCTATAATGTATGTTGCCTTATCTTACGATCATAGAATTATTGATGGTAAAGAAAGTGTTGGTTTCTTAGTGGCTGTAAAAGAAGCTTTAGAGAATCCTCAAGAATTTTTAATGAATAACGATGTTAAGAGAGCGCTAGAACTATAGTCTAATCTTAATATTAAATATAAAAAAAAGCAGAATCGTGAGATTCTGCTTTTTTTATGTCTTATCGTAAAAAATAAATAAAAAGGTTCAAGCCTATAACAGCTAAAGCTAAAAGGAATAGGCCTACAATAAGAAATTGGTTTTCTGAATTGGTAGAGTTTTCCATCATACTTGAATTGACAGTTTTTAGATTGAATAAAATCAAAAACTCTGCACTGTTACCATGCAGAGCTTTCTTTTTAATAATTCTCCCTAAGAACTAATTAATAGCATTGTAAAGATAAAGGATTGGTTTGATGTATGAAATACGTATATATGTGTATTTTTTTCGAGTAAGGTTCTAAAAAACAAAACTCTACACCAGTTACGATGTAGAGTTCCTTAAATAATTCTCCCTAAGAACTAATTAATAGCATTGTAAAGGTAAAGGATTGATTTGTAGTATGAAATACGTATATATGTGTATTTTTTCTGAGAAGGTTTCTTAAAAAACAAAAACCCTACACCGGTTAAGATGTAGGATTTTCTGAATAATTCTCCCTAAGAACTAATTAATAGCATTGTAAAGGTATAAGATTAATATATAGTATGAAATACGTGGATATACGTATTTTTTTAAAAGATTTCCTTGTTTTCAACAGCCCACATGTATAGGGCATTGTGTTTCCCGTGAAGTTTTAGTTTGGTAACAATGTTGCTTCGGTGTTTTTCTACGGTTCTTGGTGATATTCCAATTTCTTCAGCAATTTCGTTGCTGGTTAAATTACTAGCAATAAACTTAAGAATTTTTATTTCAGTTTTTGTAAGCTTATTTAAGGCTATTAAATCGGAATGTTTATATGTTTTTTCAAGGCTAGGAATAAGATCTCTGCTAAAATAAGGGGTGTTGTTTTTAACACATTCAATACAGTTTTCTAACTCTTCGACAGCAAATTCTTTTAATATATAGCCATAAACGTTTAATTCTTTTGCTTTTAGGTAAATATCTTCACGCTTTTCAAAAGTAAATAATATGATTTTCGTAGGAATTTCATTGATTTTACAATCGGCAGCAATTTCTAAACCCGTTTTGTATGGCATTCTTATGTCTAAAATTGCTATTTGGGGTTCTAATTTTATAATTAGGTTATAGGCTGCTCTCCCGTCTGTAGCTGTATCTAAAACTTCGTATCCCGCAGAAGTTAGGAAATTAGTCATGCCTTTTAGCATTAAAGGATGATCGTCTGCTAATACGATTGAAGTTTTCATTGAGGGAGTTGCTTATTAATTTGACTTTTAAAGATAAGAAACTTATTTAATAATCAGTCTTTTAAGGTATAGATATTTCCGGTCGTAATCAATAATTCCTTTTCCTTTTTTCAAAATATCGGCACCAATAATACCATCTACAGGAGTGGAATTATGATTAACCAAAGCGGTATTTACATGGGTCATATTAAACAAAATTAAAGCAACCTTGTCTTTTTTCCACTTTCCAATTTTTATATTATTTTTTTTAGACAGTTGGGTAGTCATATTAATAGCACCGGCTCCAGCGGCTTTTATTTCAGAATCTTTTACCTTTAAATTAAAGTTTTCTATAGCATCAAAATCGACGCAAGAACTAGAAGCGCCCGTGTCTAATATAAAAACACCTTTTTTACCATTTATACTCGCCTTAATTTCAAAGTGATTGGTTTTAGTAAGTTTCAATTTTATTTTAACGTAATCTCTGTTTAATAGAAATTCTTGAAGTGAAGTCATCTTAAAAATAATTTACACAAAGATAGTAATGTAAAACTATTAATTTTGCAAAATGATAATTACAGATACACACACACATTTATATAGTGAAGCTTTTGAAGCTGATAGGGATGAAATGATTCAACGTGCAATTGATGCTGGTATTTCGCGATTTTTTATTCCTGCTATCGACTCTACTTATTCGGAACGTATGTTGCAGTTAAAACGTGATTTTCCAGAACATATGTTTTTAATGACAGGTTTGCATCCCACACATGTTAAAGACGATTTTAAAGACGAGCTACTTCATGTGCAAACACTATTAAAGGAGCACAAATATTATGCAATTGGCGAAATAGGTATTGATTTGTATTGGGATCAATCAACTTTAGCCATTCAGCAAGAGGCTTTCAGGCAGCAAATTCAGTTAGCAAAACAATGCAATTTACCTATTGTAATTCACTGTAGAGATGCTTTCGATGAGGTTTTTGAAATTTTAGAAGAAGAAAAGGGAGATGATTTATTCGGAATTTTTCACTGTTTCACTGGGGATTTCGAACAGGCACAACAAGCCATTTCTTATAATATGAAATTAGGTATTGGTGGCGTTGTAACCTTTAAGAATGGTAAAATAGATCAATTTTTAAATAAAATCGATTTAAAACATATTGTTTTAGAAACCGATTCGCCGTATTTGGCCCCTGTTCCGTATCGCGGGAAACGCAATGAAAGTTTTTATATTATGGAGGTTTTAGAAAAGCTTTCTGGATTATATCAGCTTTCAGAAAAGGAGATTGCTAAAATAACTACAGAAAATTCAAAAGCCATTTTTGGTATCTAATTATGACAAAAACAAGACCAAATATTTTACTTATATATACAGGTGGTACTATAGGTATGGTAAAGGATTTTGAAACAGGAGCTTTAAAAGCCTTCGATTTTGAGAATTTATTAGTCCGTATTCCAGAAATAAAACAATTAGATTGTAATATTGAAACATTTTCGTTTGCCGAACCTATAGATTCTAGCAATATGAATCCGGTATACTGGGTGGAGATTGCTGAAATTATAGAACGCAATTACGATACTTTTGATGGATTTGTAGTGTTGCATGGTAGCGATACGATGAGTTATACTGCTTCTGCCTTAAGTTTTATGCTAGAACATTTGGCAAAGCCTGTAGTGTTTACCGGTTCGCAATTGCCTATTGGAGATTTACGTACCGATGCCAAGGAAAATTTAATTACCTCGATACATGTGGCATCACTCCAGCGTTATAATAAGCCCGTAATAAAGGAGGTGACCTTGTATTTCGAGTATAAATTATATCGTGCAAATAGAACTACAAAAATAAACGCCGAACATTTTGAAGCTTTTGCATCACTTAATTATCCAGAATTGGTAACCTCTGGGGTGCATTTAAAGGTAAATCATGATTATTTATTTAAACCAAATACCAAAAAACGACTTAAAGTACATAAGAATTTAGACGAAAATATAGCCCTTGTAAAATTGTTTCCAGGCATATCTTCGCCTTTGCTTTGTAGTATTTTTAATACACCTGGATTAAAAGGTGTAATTTTAGAAACTTATGGAGCTGGAAATTGTACAACAGAAAATTGGTTTTTAAATATTTTAAAAGAAGCGATTTCTAATGGAATACATGTGGTAAATATTACACAATGTTCGGGAGGAAGTGTGCTTATGGGCCAATATCAAAGCAGTGAAAAGTTGAAAAAAATAGGTGTTATTTCTGGAAAAGACATCACAACAGAGGCGGCTATTTGTAAAATGATGTATTTGTTAGGCCAAAATGTTTCGTCTAAGGTCTTCAAAACCATATATGAAACTTCTTTAAGAGGAGAATTGACTTAAAATTAACTGATAAAATTTTCAGGTCTAGCAGATTTTTTGTTATTTGCCGTACTGTAACTAAAAAGTTAGAAACAGAGAGGTGGCCGAGCGGTCGAAGGCGCACGCCTGGAAAGCGTGTATACGCCAAAAGCGTATCGAGGGTTCGAATCCCTTCCTCTCTGCAGAAAATTCTGAAGACGTTTTTTATTTTTTAATTACAAAATTTTTATATCTTTAACACTTTAACTAATAAAATTAAGATCAAGAACAATGAAAAGATTATTTTCTATCCTAGTCATTACACTAATGATGGCATTCGGAACTGTTAATGCAACTACAAATGCAGCTACTGTAGCTACAACCGTGGTTTCTTCAATTCAAGACGATGCAGCAGCGACTGCAACTGAAGATTTAGGTTTTCATCAAGAATTAAAAAAGCGATTCATAGAAGGAGGAGCTGGATTCATGGGAATCGTATTATTATGTTTAATTCTTGGACTAGCAATTGCTATTGAGAGAATTATCTTTTTAAATCTTTCGTCTACAAACACAAAAAAATTAACTCAACGCGTAGAAGATGCATTACAATCAGGTGGTGTTGAAGCTGCTAAGGAAGTTTGTAGAAATACAAAAGGACCTGTTGCTTCTATTTTCTATCAAGGGCTAGACAGAACCGATGAAGGTTTAGAAGCTGCTGAAAAAGCTGTAGTAGCTTACGGTGGTGTTCAAATGGGGCAATTAGAGAAAAACGTGTCTTGGATTTCATTATTTATCGCTTTGGCTCCGATGTTAGGATTCATGGGTACGGTAATTGGTATGATTCAAGCCTTCGATAAAATTGAGGCAGCTGGAGATATGCAACCATCACTTGTTGCAGGGGGTATTAAAGTAGCCTTATTAACAACTGTATTCGGTTTAATTGTTGCAATTATTCTTCAAATTTTTTATAATTACATTATTGCTAAGATTGATAGTATCGTAAACGATATGGAAGATGCTTCAATTACATTAATGGACTTGTTAATCAGATACAAGAAGTAATAATTTAAAACATTTTATAAGATGCACAAAATATTAACAATTATTGTTGGAATACTTTCAGTAATAGGTATCATCTTCGCTTTGATGATCATGTCTGGAAATGAAAGTATGATTGACAATATGCTATATGTTACTTATGTGGTTCTTGCTATTATACTTACACTAGTTATTCTGTTTGTATTAAAAGGATTATTTGAAGGTGACATTAAAAAGACTTTATTATCTGTAGGAGCATTCTTAGCTATATTATTTATCGCTTACGCAATGTCTTCTGGAACAGATTTAGATTTAACACCATTTAGAGATAAAGGAATGGACGTAACAGAAGCAACATCTAAGTATGTTGGGGCTGGTTTATATGCCTTCTACGCATTAGCTATTATTGCAGTAGCATCTATGGTGTATGCAAATATTAAAAAATTAATAAACTAAGTAATTATGGCAAAAAGATCAGCACCAGAAGTTAATGCAGGCTCTATGGCTGACATCGCTTTCTTACTTTTAATATTTTTCTTAGTAACAACAACTATTGAAACCGATTCTGGATTAAGCAGAAAACTGCCTCCAATTGAAGACAATCGTGATGACAATGTAATTATCAAAGAGAAGAATATTTTTCAATTAACCGTTAATAAAAATAACGACTTGTTATTGAAAACTGGAGGAGAAGAGAAAGTTGTTGAAATCAAAGATTTGCGTAAAGCTGCGGTTGCTTTCTTAGATAATGGTGGAGGTACTGGCCCGGATGCATGTAAAAATTGCCAAGGTGCTAGAAACCCAAAGTCATCTGATAATTTTGATAAAGCGATTATATCATTACAAAACGATAGAGCAACTAAATACGATGTGTACATTGCTGTACAAAACGAAATTTTAGCAGCCTACAATCAAATTAGAGATAGAGAATTTAAAAAAGCTTATCCTAATCTTGATATGAGTTTTGTAGAAGCCGATAGAAAGTATTCAGATCCTAGAACATCAGCTTCTGAGAAAGAAAGTTTAAAAGAGAAAATTGAGAATATCAAAATTATGGTGCCTCAAAAATTCTCTGAAGCAGAGCCTAAAAAGTCTAATTAGATAAACAAAATATTATGTCTAAATTTAAAAAGAAAAAAGGAGGGGAATTACCTGCAATATCTACCGCATCATTACCAGATATTGTATTTATGTTATTATTCTTCTTTATGGTGGCTACTGTAATGAGACAAAATACCTTAATGATTGAAAATAAATTACCTGCTGCAGATCAAGTTGAAAAACTAGATAAAAAGGATTTGGTAATGTATATCTACGCTGGGAAACCAAGCCAGAGATACGAAAGTCAATATGGTACAGAGTCTAGAATTCAGTTGAATGATAAATTTGCAGATGTATCAGACATTGCAGCTTTTATTTCATCTGAAAGAGCTTCTAAACGAGAAGAATTAGTTCCTTTTTTAACAACAGCATTGAAAGTTGATAGTGATGCTAACATGGGTTTAGTGTCAGATATTAAACAAGAATTACGTAAAGTAAATGCGTTAAAAATTAATTACACAACTAGAAAGGGTGATGCACTTGCTGGTTTAAAAAAATAAGTTTACTCTTAATTTTATATTTAAAAGGTGTTTTGATATTTCAAAGCACCTTTTTTTGATTAATACAATATCCTATTACTATTTGACTCTTTTTTAATTCATTAATGAAAAACTATTGTATTCTTATTCCGCTTTTCTTTTTTGGTTTTATACCATTGGGTTTAGCTCAAACTCTCGATTTACCATCTACAAAGGTTATAGATTCCTTATACAAAGAAGATCAGTTTTACTTTGCCCTTACCTATAATATCTTGGCCAAAATGCCTACTGGTGTAAGACAAACCGGTTTTTCTGTAGGTTTGCATGGTGGATTTCTTAAAGATATGCCTTTAAACAAACAACGTAATATTGCTATCGCTGCTGGTTTAGGATATTCGTATAATTCATTTAATCAAAATTTAGGTATTATTAAGGACGAATTTGGGGATACCAATTATATTGTTTTAAATGAAAACTACGAATTAAACTATAGTAGAAATAATTTTTATCAACATGTTATAGAATTGCCTATAGAATTTAGATGGCGAACTTCTACTGTTACAGACTACCGATTTTGGCGTATTTATGCCGGGTTTAAGGTAGGTTATGTGTTTTCTAGTATCACAAATTTTAAAGGGGAACTAGGTAAGGTAAGATACACCGATGTGAAGGGTTTCAATGATTTTCAATACGGTTTAACATTGAGCGCAGGTTACAATACATGGAATTTTTACGTTTATTATGCTTTAAATCCTATGTTTAAAGACGATATAAAAACTGTACTTACTCAAGAAAGTATAGATATGTATGCCATTAAATTGGGTTTAATTTTCTACATATTATAACCAATGTGGTATTAAAATCAGCTGCGGAATAATGCCCACGGCACAACCTATTATAAGTTCGGCAGTACTATGAGCTTTTAAACTTAATCGCGAAGTAGCTATTAGTCCCATTAAAAATATTACGAGTGCTATACTGCCTAAAATATTTATACTAAAATGTATACTTAGGCCTATAAAAAACATAAATACTCCCGATATCGCGATCATATGTATACTTGCCTTATATTTTAATAAGACTAGCATTAAACAGCTTAAAGTAGACGCTAACATACCTACAAAAAAGTAATATAATTCTATAAATTCATAAGCGGTTAAAACACGTTTTAATACTATTAGTATGATACCGCAATAAATAAATAAGGGTAACACCCTGTCTTTCGTCTGTTTTAACTCAATCGAAGAGATTCTTCCTAAAGTTTTTAATAGTAAAATACCCAAAATGGGTAACAGTATAGTAAGGATACTTATAGCTATAAGTTTATCTTTTATTATAGGTAAAGGTATATACCTTGGTGACTTCGAAAAATAAAAAAGTACGCCTACCAAAGGCATCAAAACGGGATGAAAAATGTAAGAGATACTTTTTTGCATAGTCTGTAATATTGGTCTTATTTTACTCGAATATTAACGAATACCTAAACGAAATGATGATAAATATGTTAAATTATTAGTTTTAATTAAAATTTAACTTTTCATTAACAAACTCGTATTGATATTATTTTGTCAAATGTTTTTTCATAGCTGTTAAGTATCAACAATCTATTTGTACTAGCTGTCTAGGGTTTTACCAAATTTTGGCTTAAACAAAGGATAAATAGTACTGATATTATTTTACGCAAACGTTTTCGTAGAATGTAGTTTATTGTTAATATATTTATGAAAGCTAGTTGGTAATTACCTAACCATGTTTCAATTAGCGGCTATTTCAAACTAACTTAAAACAAACAAAAGTATGAAAAAACAACTATTTCAAAGTGTATATCTGTGGGTATTTTTACTGATGGGTTCCACTATTTTTGCTCAATCAATTTCCGGTACGGTATCAGATACGAACGGCCCTCTCGCAGGAGCAAGTGTTATAATTAAAGGTACCGATGATGGAACAGTTACCGATTTCGATGGAAATTTTAGTTTAGACGATGTTCCCAGTAATGCGATTTTGGTTGTGAGTTATGTGGGGTATTCAGCACAAGAATTAAGTGTACAAGGTAAATCTACTATTAATGTTATTTTATTAGAAGATATATCTGGCTTAGAGGAGGTTGTTGTTATTGGTTATGGTGCCAAAGAAAAGAGCTTGGTTACTGGAGCAATTTCAACAATAGATTCCGATCAAATTCAAAGCTCTTCAAATCAACGTGTTGAACAAGTCTTACAAGGACGAACTTCAGGTGTATCTGTGGTGTCTTCTTCAGGTTCTCCAGGAGCAGCAGCTAAAGTTCGAATTAGAGGGACCGGTTCTAACGGTAATTCAGATCCTCTTTATATTGTAGACGGGATGAAAGTTTCGGCTATCGATAATATCGCTCCTAACGATATAGAGAGTATAGAAGTTTTAAAAGATGCGGCATCTTCTGCAATTTACGGTACTCAAGGGGCTAATGGTGTTATAATTATTAGTACGAAACGTGGAAAAGAAGGTCATTCTATTATTAGTTATAATACGCAATTGGCCTCGCAGATGGTTAGAAGTAAAATGAAATTAATGGATGCCTCTCAATTTGTTAATTATATGCAAGAAGCAGGGCAAACAGGAGTTGTAGATAATGGTATAAATACAAATTGGATAGATGAAACGTTTAACGATGCTTTTATGCAACGTCATGACTTGAGTTTTTCTGGAGGTTCAGAAAACATATCGTATTACTTATCGGGATCATTTTTAGACCAGAATGGTATTGTAGGTAAAGATAACTCTGCATATTCTAGAGCCACTTTAAGAGCTAATATTGTAAGCGATGTAGCTGAGTGGTTAGAGGTAGGTGTAAACATTAGTTATACCAATACCCAACAATCTACGATTACAGAAGATGATTCTTATAGAGGTGTAATTAATAACATGCTTTTAATAGATCCGTTAACACCAGTTATTTATACTGGCGAATTACCTGAGAAAGCCCAAAACGGCGTTAATAATGGTACGGCCATGTACGATAGTAAAGGAAACGTTTATGGGTACCCAGCTTACTCTACCGGAGAAGTTATTAACCCAGTAGCGTATGCCAATTATATTTTTAATGGTGATATAGATACCGACAGGATGTTATCTACGGTTTATGGAAAATTTAAATTGCTAGAGAATTTATCATTTACAACAAGATTCGGATATGAAAGATCTAATGAAATAGATTCGCAATGGACGCCAATTTACGAGGTATCTTCAGAAGCTAGTAATCCAACGGCTACCCTAAGTGACAATATTAGACGAAACTCAAGATGGTTATGGGAAAATTTTGCGATATACGACCAATCTTTTGGCGACCATAATTTTACTGCATTATTAGGATATTCTGCCGAGCATATAAATAATCCGTACTACAGTTTAAACGGTGCAAATATTAGTTACGAATCTGATAATTTCGCTTATTACGATTTTTCAAACCGTGATAATGACAGAATAGGAGGAAGTGTTTACGAAAAAGCAATGACTTCTATCTTTGGAAGATTATCTTACGATTACGCAGGGAAATATTTAATTGAAGCTTCTTTAAGAAGCGATACATCGAGTTTATTTCCGGTAGATAATAGAACAGCCGTTTTTCCAGCAATATCTGCAGGTTGGGTGATTTCTAAAGAAGGCTTTTGGGGAGAAGATGCAATCATTAATTATTTTAAAATAAGAGGAAGTTGGGGTCAAAATGGTAGCGATTATAATCTAGATCCAAGAAGTCCGTTACAAACATTTACCGTTTCTGCCTCAGATGGCGGTCAGGTAACATCTGTAGTCTACGAAGGCCAAACAGGGGTTACTCCAGGCGATTTACCTAACGAAAATTTATCTTGGGAGGTATCAACGCAATTAGACCTTGGATTCGATCTTAGAGCGTTTGATAATCGGTTTAATTTCGCTTTCGATTATTACGATAAAACTACCGAAGATTTATTAATTCCTGCAAGCCAGTCCGATGTTTTTGCTACACCATCTTTAGGGTTAACCTTACCAGGAATTAACGGAGGAACCGTTAATAACAGAGGTTTAGAATTTGAAGTCGGCTATAACACGACAACTAAAGGAGGATTTTCTTATGGTATTAATTTAAACCTTTCTACCCTTAAAAATGAAGTTACCGAAGTTTTAGGAAACGCAGCAATAAATGGGGCGACCATTCCTGGAGGACCAACCGTAACACGTTTTGAAGAGGGTTATCCGCTGTGGTATTTCTATGGGTATAAAACTTCCGGTATCGATCCGCAAACGGGAGAGCCAATCATTGTAGATACAGACGGTGTAGACGGCATAAGTGCTACCGATAAAACGATGATAGGATCTCCGCATCCCGATGTGCTTTATGGAGGTAATTTTAGTATGGGATATTTAGGCTTCGATTTTAATTTAATGCTACAAGGTGTCTCTGGAAACGAAATATTTTCTGCATACCACCAACCTTCCCGACCTATTACTAATAAACCCGTAGAGTATTATAACGGCCGTTGGACCGGACCTGGAGATGCAAATGCAACATACCCGGGAGCGTCTTCAATTAATCAAGCTTACGACACCGATTTAATGATTCAAGATGGTTCTTACATGAGGATAAAGCAAATTCAATTGGGGTATACTTTGCCGCTTAATGTTGTCGAGAAAATTAAACTAAAACGTATCCGTGCTTATATTTCCTTAGACGATTTCTTTACTATTACAGATTATGAAGGCTTAGATCCAGAATCTGGAAGTTTTACAGATAATAGTCAAGGTGTAGATCGTGGATTTTATCCTGTAGCAGCAAAAGTAATTTTTGGTTTATCGGTTGATTTATAGAATATAAAAGAAGAATTATGAAAAAAATATATATAACTACAATATTATCATTGATTTTATGTGCCTCTTGTTCAGACGATTTTGTTGAAATAGATGAAGTTGGCGCACTAGATACAGCAACCATTTTTGGTTCAGACGACTATGCAGAGCAAGCCATTATTGGTTTGTACGATGTAATGCAATATAATTATGCAAAAGATTGGGACAGTGCCTTTTTTGTGAAATTACTACCTGGAGACGACTCGAATGCCGGTGGTGGTAGTTCTACAGATCAAGCGCAGTTACAAGATATAGACGATTATAGCAATGTGTCTGTAGATAATGTTTCTATTGTTAGTAACTGGACCCTATTTTATAGAACCATTGCTATTGCAAATACCATTATTGCAAATGTAGAAGTTGGAGATCTTTCTAAAAAAGAGATGTACTTGGCCGAAGCCAAATTTATTAGAGCATGGAGTTATTTTGAGCTAACAACCATGTGGGGAGAAGTACCATTACGACTAACCAACCCAACCGAGTTAAATCCGTCAGCTTTCGCGGCACCAAAAGCTACAATAGCAGAACTTTATGCACAGATAGAATCCGATTTAACAGATGCCATAGCAGGGCTTCCAAATAAAGGAAGTACAGATCAAAACTTTAGAGTTTCTAAAGGTGCGGCTCAAGGTTTAATGGGAAAAGTGCTTGTTTTTCAAGAAAAGTATTCGGAATCGATCCCGTTTTTTGAAGCCGTGATATCTAATTCCGCTTATGGATTAGAAGAAGACCCAATGCATGTTTGGTCGGTTAATTCAGAGTTTGGTAAAGAATCATTATTAGAAATCGGTTTTATTACTACAAACGGTTATGATTGGGGGAATTTTCCTTGGGGTGGCCGTACAGAAAGTAATATTCATCAGCAATTAATGGGGCCTCGAGGCGATGGGATTTTTAATGTTGCACCAGTAGGTTTAATAAATGGTTGGGGATTTAATTTACCAAGTAAAAAGTTAATTGATGCTTTTGAAGCCGCTGGAGATACGCAACGTAAGGCCGCAACCTTAATGACCGAGAGCGAGCTAATAGCTGGTGGAGGTAGTGTAGATCAATCTATTGCAGATGGTGGTAAAGTATGGGATTACGATGGTGCCATCCGGATTAAATATGTAACACGTGCCGAAGATACGAGTGCCGATGGTGTACGGGACTTAAATTATGGTACCAACTGGAGATTGTTTCGTTATGCCGAAGTTTTATTATTAGCGGCCGAAGCTTATAATAAAGTAGGACAAGATGATCAAGCCTTAATCGAGTTAAATAAAATACGGTTTAGAGCAGGTTTAGATGACTTATCTGGATTATCTGGAACCGCTTTGTTTGATGCTATTGTAGATGAAAAGTACTTAGAATTGGCGTTTGAAGGTCAACGTTTTTGGGATTTAGTACGCTGGGGCAAAGCCGCATCAGAATTATCGAATACAGGGTATTCTTCTAAAAATAACCTATTCCCAATTCCATTAGCCGAATTGGAATTAAATGAAGCCTTAACAACGGCAGATCAGAATCCAGGATATTAGTTAATGTTGTTTGTTTGGTTCAAGAGCAGTGCATCCACTCTAGATGCACTGCTTTTATTTGTAAAAGCTAAACTTATATTTTCTTTCTTAAACGTGCTACAGGAACATCTAATTGTTCTCTATATTTTGCAACCGTTCTACGGGCTATAGGATAACCTTTTTCTTTTAATATTGAGGCTAAATTCTCATCGGTTAACGGTTTTCTTTTATCTTCTTCATTAATCACCGTTTCAAGAATCATTTTAATTTCTCTTGTAGAAACATCTTCTCCTTGGTCGTTTTTCATAGATTCAGAGAAGAACTCTTTGATTAACTTTGTGCCATAAGGGGTATCTACATATTTACTGTTTGCAACCCTAGAAACCGTTGATACGTCCATGTTAATTTCGTCGGCTATATCTTTTAAAATCATGGGTTTTAAATTCCGCTCATCACCAGTTAAAAAATAATCTTTTTGGTAATGCATAATAGCACTCATGGTTACAAATAAGGTTTGCTGGCGCTGCTTAATAGCTTCTATAAACCATTTCGCCGCATCTAACTTTTGCTTGATAAAGGTAACAGCATCTTTTTGAGACTTCGACTTGTCTTTAGTGTCTTTGTAACCCTTAAGCATGTCGTTATATTCTCTAGAGACATGAATTTCTGGAGCATTTCTTCCATTTAAGGTTAATTCCAATTCGCCATCTACAATACGTATGGCAAAATCGGGAACAACATGTTCTACAATTCTATTGTTTCCGGAATAAGAACCACCCGGTTTAGGGTTTAACCGTTCTATTTCTTCTATAGCATCTTTAAGTTGTGCCTCGCTAACATCGAATTTTTGCATTAATTTTTCGTAATGCTTTTTTGTGAATTGATCGAAAGCATCATCGATTATTTCTTGTGCTAAAACAATATCTGCCAGCTTTTCTTTACGGTGTAACTGTATGCTAAGACATTCTTGTAAATCACGTGCACCTACACCTGCAGGGTCTAATTGATGGACTACATTAAAAACTTTATTTATAGTGGCCTCATCGGTATAAACGTTTTGTGTAAAGGCCAAATCATCCATGATGTCTGGTGTAGATCGTCTTATATAGCCGCTTTCATCGACACTACCTACTAAAAATTCAGCAATATCGCGTTCTTCATCGGTTAAACGAAAGGTGTTTAATTGTGAGATTAAATGTTGAGTAAACGAGGTGCCAGCCGCATAAGGCATGGTTTTTTCTTCGTCGTCGCTACTGTAATTATTGGCTTGTGTTCTATAATCTGGAATTTCATCATCGCTTAAATATTCATCCACATTAATCTCGTCTGAAGCGATGGTTTCATTCTCGTCGTTATAGTCGTCTTTTGTATTATCGAAGTCGTCATCAAACTCACTTAAAGGCTCTTCTTTTCCGCCTTCTAAGGCAGGATTTTCTTCAAGTTCTTGCTTTAAGCGTTGTTCAAAAGCTTGCGTAGGCAACTGTATCAACTTCATTAATTGAATTTGTTGCGGCGATAATTTCTGCGATAATTTGAACTGTAAATTTTGCTTTAGCATAAAATATAGATGCGATTAAACATAAAAATAAAAAAAACAATCTACATAGTGTGTGTACATAGATTGTTTTTGTGAGTATTTTATGAGATTAAAACTCTGCGTTCTGCGGTGTTCTTGGGAACGGAATCACGTCGCGAATGTTGGACATTCCTGTTGCAAACATAACTAAACGCTCGAATCCTAGTCCGAATCCAGAATGCACAGCACTACCATATTTTCTTAGGTCTAAGTACCACCAAAGTTCTTCTTCGTCTATTCCTAAAACGGCCATTTTTTGTTTTAATACATCTAATCGCTCTTCACGTTGTGCACCCCCAACAATTTCTCCAATACCAGGAAATAGAATATCCATGGCGCGAACTGTTTTTCCATCTTCATTTAAGCGCATATAAAAGGCCTTGATGTTTGCTGGATAATCGAATAAGATAACCGGACATTTAAAATGCTTTTCTACTAAGAAACGTTCGTGTTCACTTTGTAAATCTGCACCCCATTCGTCGATTATATATTTAAATTTCTTTTTCTTGTTAGGCTTACTGTTACGTAAAATATCGATAGCTTCTGTATAGCTTACACGCTTAAAGTTGTTATCTACCACAAAACGCAGTTTTTCTATAAGCGTCATTTCGCTACGTTCTGCTTGAGGTTTCTTTTTATCTTCGTCTTGTAAGCGGGCGTCTAAAAATTCTAAATCTTCAAAATTATGTTCTAGCACATAGCCAATTACAAACTTCATAAAATCTTCTGCCAAATCCATATTCCCGGCAAGATCCATAAATGCGACTTCTGGCTCTATCATCCAGAATTCTGATAAGTGTCTTGAAGTATTCGAGTTTTCTGCTCTAAAAGTAGGCCCAAAAGTGTAGACTTTTCCTAAAGACATCGCGTAAGTTTCGGCTTCTAACTGACCAGAAACCGTAAGGTTTGTTTCTTTTCCGAAGAAATCTTTAGAGTAATCTATAGCACCATCTTCTGTTAACGGAGGGTTTTTTGCATCTAAACTCGATACGCGAAACATTTCTCCAGCACCTTCGGCATCACTTCCTGTTATGATAGGAGTGTGTACATAGAAAAAACCATTATTGTTGAAATACTGGTGAATTGCGAAAGATAAAGCGGAACGCAATCGCATTACCGCACTAAATGTATTTGTTCTTGTACGTAAATGCGCGTTTTCTCGTAAAAATTCGAACGAGTGTTTTTTAGGTTGAATAGGGTAGGTTTCAGGGTCTGAATCTCCTAAAATAGTAATAGATTTTACTTGAATTTCTACCGTTTGACCTTTTCCAAGACTCTCTGTTAATTCTCCTTTTATATGAACAGCAGCACCTGTAGTGATACGTTTTAAAGTATTTTCGTCGGTGTTTTCGAAATCGACAACACACTGAATATTTTGTAATGACGAACCATCATTTAAGGCAATAAAACGGTTCGCTCTAAATGTTCTTACCCAACCTTTAACTTCTACATCGTGTAGATTAATGTTTTGTTTTAATAATTCTGAAATTGTTATTGGTTTCATTTTAAATATTTTTAAACATGCAAATATAAGTCTTTATGCATATCATGTTTTAATTGTTAGCATTGTTTTCGTCCTCGTCTTCGTCATTTTCTTCCGGAATAATATTTATTGCGGGTTCTCTTAAAACGGTTTTATTTGCAATATTACGTTCTAATGATAATAATAAAGAAGGTAACAGTAATAAATTAGATAACATAGCAAATAAAAGTGTTACCGATACTAAACCACCTAAAGCCACGGTACCTCCAAAACTTGAAATCATAAATACCGAAAATCCGAAAAATAAGACCGTAGAAGTATAAAACATACTCACTCCGGTTTCGCGTAACGCACCGTAAACAGATCGTTTAATTTTCCAGTTATTGGCTTGTAATTCTTGTCGGTATTTTGCTAAAAAGTGAATGGTGTCGTCTACAGAAATTCCGAAGGCAATACTAAACACTAATATTGTAGATGGTTTTATTGGGACACCCAAATATCCCATTAATCCAGCTGTAACCAGTAAAGGTAATAAGTTTGGAATAAGGGAAATTAAAATCATTTTAAACGATCTAAACATATAGGCCATAAATAACGAAATAAGCAGGATGGCTAGCGATAGCGAAATGGCTAAATTTTTCACTAAATAGGTGGTTCCTTTTTGAAAAACCAAAGCTTTTCCCGTCATGGTTACTTTATACCGGTCTGTAGGAAATAATTTGTCTATTTTAGTCTGAAGGTCGTCTTCAATGTCTTGCATTTTATCTGTACCAATATCTTTCATAAAGGTGGTGATTCGTGCATAGCGCCCTGTACTATCTACAAAACTTTGAAGTAAATCGGTATCGTTTGAAGAGTTTTTGGCATAACTTAATATAAAACTATTCTCTTGAGACGTTGGTAACTGATAGTATTTTGGGTTTCCATTATAGTACGCTTGCTTAGAATATTTAACTAAACTAACCACAGAAATCGGTCTAGATAACTCCGGAATATCTATAATCGCATCTTCCAACTCATCCATACGTTTTAACGTACTTAGCTTCATGACGCCTTTTTTTCGTTGCGTATCTATCATTAATTCTAAAGGCATGATGCCATCAAACTCCTGTTCAAAAAACTCAATATCTTTAAAGAATTCTGCTTTTTGAGGCATGTCTTCAAGCAAACTACCCGAAATTTTAATTTGATACACTCCTATAATACTCAGGGCAATTAAAGCCACAGCAGTAATGTAAATAGAGATTCGTCTGTGGCGTACCATATGTTCCATCCAATCCACAAAAGCGCCAATCCAACGTTTGTTTAAATGTTCTAAATGGCGTTCTTTAGGATAAGGTAAAAAGGTGTAAAGAATAGGAATAATAAGTAAACACAAAATAAAAATAGCAATGATGCTTAAAGAGGCTACTACACCAAACTCTTTAAGCAAAGTACTTTCTGTAAGCATGAACGTAGCAAAACCAGACGCCGTTGTAATGTTCGTCATTAACGTAGCATTTCCTACTTTAGTAATAACCCGTTGTAAGGATTTTACTTTATTACCATGCGATTTAACTTCCTGTTGATATTTATTAATTAAGAATATACAGTTTGGAATTCCTATTACAATGATTAACGGCGGAATTAAAGCTGTTAAAACCGTTATTTCATATTTTAAAAGGCCGAGTATTCCTAGAGTCCACATAACCCCAATCGAGACTACAATTAGCGATATAAAAGTGGCTCTAAACGATCTGAAAAAGAAGAAAAATATAAGCGAGGTAACCAATAAGGCCATGCCTACAAATAATCCAATTTCATCAACTATATTTTGTGCATTTAACGTTCTTACATAAGGCATACCCGAAATATGAACGTTAATGTTAGTGTCCCGCTCGAAAGCTTCCACTTTTGGGATAAGAACATCGATAACAAAATCTTTTCGTGCAGGCGTGTTCACTATATCTTTGTTCATATAGATTGCGGTACGAATGGTTTTTGTTTTTTTATTGAAAAGGAAATTGTCGTAAAACGGATATTTTTCAAATAATTCCTGCTCTAAAGTGTCTACTTGTAAACGTGTCGATAAGGAATCTTTTATAAAAGGTTCTAGGGTGAATTTTTTAAGGCTATCGTTTTTTATTAATTTTTGTAAATCTTTAATAGATATTACAGCGTCTACTTCGGCTGCAGATTTAAAAGATTCGGCTAATTTATTCCAGGCATTTAATTTATCGACTGTAAAAAAAGTGCTGTCTTTTACCCCTAAAACAATAAGGTTTCCTTCTTCACCAAAAATATCTAAAAAGTCGTTATATGTTTGATTTACCTCGTGGTCGTCTGGTAATAAATTCGCTTCGGTATAGGTGAAACGCATGTATTTCCATTGCGTACTTAAAAATACGGTTACAAGAACAATAGCGATTAATATGGCTATTTTATTTCGTAAAATAAGTCTGGCAACACGTTCCCAAAAGCCTGTAGTAAATAGTTTAAGCATAAGATTATTAAAGAACCGCAAATGTAGAAAAAAGCTGCGTATTACTTTAGCCTAATGTGTTATAATGTAACGTTAAATGTGAATTTTAAAGCGATGTTATCTTCCAATTCTGGTAAATGATAAGCACCATATCTGTACGTTAAGCTGAGTCCGAATCCGAAGAGTAATTGATTAATTTCGAACCCCGATTCTAAATACCCCTTATCTAAAGTATTAAAAGTAATCCCTTGGTGGCGTTCCTTATGCTGCATATCGCCAATAGCAAAACGGGTTAAAAATACCAATTGAGGTCTTGAAAAGGTAGAGTGATATAAGGGTGCAAAAAAATGTTTAAACTGCACTACAGAAAACATGTCCGAAAAAAATTCGTTAAAATACATGGTTTCAAAACTATTTAAGCCCGCAACCGAGAATCGTTGCATAATGGTTGCTTTGTTTATGTTGTTTGGGTAGGCGTGATACAGGTGTGTAAGTGGAGTGTCTCCAACGGCAACTCCCGAAGCGAAATCTAATTCGGTATGAGAGGCTTTGCTATGTATAAAATGATAGGTGGCCTTAAAATCTAATTTCTGAAAATTAAAATCGCCTTGAAGCGGGCCATTAAAACTTTGGGTGTATTGGAAGGTAAGTTTAGGAAAACCATTATACGTTTTTATACGTCCTTTTTTGGTGTCTTTATAGATATCAAACGGACTCCAATATAACGCAGATTTAACAACGGTAAGTTCGTATTTGGTGTAAGCGCCATCATCGGTGACAAAGGTATAGTCGAATTTGGGGTTTACATTACTAGCAAAAAACTGGGTTTCTGTATTTAACTTCGGGCCAAAGTCATGTTGTAAAGAAATGGAATTGGTTATATGGTGATAAAACAAACTGATATTAAGTAACCGGGGTTCGAAAAATTGAAAAATCCGTTTGTCTGTTAAGTATTTTGTACTTGCTGTTTCTTGTAAATCGTTAACGTAATAAGCGTTTAACCAAGTGTTATGAGTTTCGTTTATACGGTAGCCTCCACCAATACTATATTTGTATTGCCCATCTTTAAAACCGTAAACAACATAGCCGTTTATTCTAAATTTTTCTGATAATTTATCACTCGTCGTTCCGCCTAATCCGGTTCTTATTCCTTCGTACTGATTAAATTTTATCAGGTATCGTAAATCTAAATTGAAATATTTTAAAGGAATGTATCCGTTCCCGATGTGGTGAATTAAATCGGCTTTCTTTTTTGCTTTAATGCTGTCTCGAGCAGCGTTTGTATCTGTAGGTATACCTTGTGCGCTACTTGTAAAAATAGAGAATAGGAATATAAAACATATACAGTATTTAAGCATGTAAGCGTTGTCATAAATTGTGGCGACAAAGTTAACAGAATTATGCTTACAATCTGTGCTTAGAATATAGAGAATAAAAAAAGCGACGGTTAGGTCGCTTTAAATATTATACAGTCATGATTTCTTTTTCCTTGACAGCTAGAATGTCGTCAATCTTTTTAACGTAAGCATCGGTAAGCGTTTGTACGTCTACTTCTGCGTTTTTCTTAGCGTCTTCAGAAATATCATCAGATTTTTTAATTTCGTTATTGGCTTCTTTTCTTGCATTACGCACACCAATTTTACCATCTTCGGCTTCAGCTTTTGCTTGTTTTGCTAAATCGCGTCTGCGCTCTTCTGTTAAAGGCGGTACATTAATTATAATAGTATCTCCATTATTCATAGGATTAAAACCAAGATTTGCAATCATGATTGCTTTTTCAATTTCATGAAGCATGTTTTTTTCCCATGGCTGAACTGTTATTGTTCTACCGTCTGGTGTGTTTACGTTGGCTACCTGACTTAAAGGGGTTTGCGACCCATAATAATCTACCATAACACTACCAAGCATTGCTGGGCTAGCTTTTCCTGCTCTAATGTTTACAAACTGCTTTTCAAGATGTTTAACAGCAGCATCCATGGCTTCTTTTGTGGAATCTATAATAAATTGAATATCTTCATTCATGGTTTAAAAACTTTTCTGTTTATAAAGGTAAAAAATCGAATTAGATTTAAATGTTTACTTGCGTGCCTATGTTTTCGCCAGAAACTACTTTAAGTAAATTTCCTTTAGTATTCATATCGAAAACAACAATGGGTAATTTATTTTCTTGACTAAGTGTAAACGCAGTGGTGTCCATAACTTTTAGACCTTTGCTTAAAACATCGTCGAAACTTATAAAGTCGAATTTCTCGGCATTGCTATCTTTTTCTGGATCTGCGGTGTAAATACCATCTACACGAGTACCTTTTAAAATAACATCGGCTTCGATCTCTATGGCTCTTAAAACGGCAGCAGAATCTGTTGTAAAATACGGGTTTCCTGTACCTCCACCAAAGATTACCACGCGGCCTTTTTCTAGATGACGCATTGCTTTTCTTCTAATAAAAGGTTCTGCAACTTCGTTAATTTTAATAGCTGTTTGTAAACGGGTAGGAATCCCAGCATCTTCTAAAGCGCTTTGAAGTGCTAAGCCATTTATTACCGTGGCAAGCATTCCCATATGGTCGCCTTGAACACGGTCCATACCGTTACTTGCTCCAGAAACTCCTCTAAAAATGTTTCCTCCTCCAATTACAATGGCTACTTCAACACCATAATCTATTATGGTTTTTATGTCCTTAGCATATTCTGCTAATCTAACCGGGTCTATACCATATTGACGGTCGCCCATTAATGCTTCGCCAGATAATTTTAAAAGGATGCGTTTATATTTCATAGTATGTTTATAGAAGTTGTGCAAAATTACACATTTTTTTTAAAATGCGTATTTAAAATTTAGTTTCTAATATCTGTCCTAATTTTGAATTTAGGTGCGTATAGTTTAGGCGGTTGGTATGCTTTTGAAGTCTAAAATTTTAATAGACGGAATAAAAAAAGCCACTACTCTGTAAAGAATAGTGGCTTTTGTATGTTAAGATTTCTGTTTACACAGAATCTAATATTATCCTAATGCAACACGTGTAAATCCTGTTACAGATACACCGTTATAAGACTCTACATATTTAGCAACGCTAACTTTTTCGTCTTTGATAAACTTTTGATCTAATAAACATTGTTCTTGATCTAAAGTTGTGTTATCAGAGATGTAACGCTCCATTTTTCCTGGAAGAATTTTGTCCCAGATTTGCTCTGGTTTTCCTTCAGCTTTAAGTTCTGCTTTTGCAGATTCTTCAGCTTGAGCTAATACTTCAGGAGTTAATTGAGCCATAGAAATGTATTGAGGTACATTTTTAAGAGTTTTACCTAAACGTCCTAATTCAATATTATCTTTTTCGATAACAGCAATTCTAGCTTCAGTTTCTGAGGCTACGAAAGCAGGATCGAAATCTTTGTAAGATAAAGTAGTGGCACCCATAGATGCTACTTGCATAGCTAAATCTTTAGCTAAAACGTCTACGTTATCTACTGCGCTAGAAAGACCAACTAAAGCAGCAATTTTGTTAATGTGTACGTAAGAACCAACGTAAGGAGCTTCTAATTTAGAGTATTCTTTAACTTCTAATTTTTCTCCAATTACACCAGTTTGCTCAACTAATTTGTCGGCTACGGTCATACCATCGAAATCTGCAGCTAAAAGTTCTTCTTTAGAGCTTACAGTCATTGCTATATCAGCAAGTTTGTTTGCTAAAGCAACAAAGTTTTCATTTTTACCAACAAAGTCAGTTTCACAACCTAATACTATAGAAACACCAACAGTATTATCGTCGTTTACTTTTGCTACGGCAGCACCTTCACTAGATTCTCTGTCTGCTCTGTTTGCAGCTACTTTTTGACCTTTTTTACGTAAAACTTCGATTGCTTTATCGAAATCTCCTTCAGCTTCTACTAATGCTTTTTTACAGTCCATCATTCCTGCACCAGTAGCTTGTCTTAGTTTGTTTACCTCTGCGGCTGTTACTTTTACCATAATTTCTAAGTAATATTATTTAAAAAAAGTCGTTCAATTTTTTTTCTGCAAAGAAAAGAACTAAACGACTTATTTATGTTATGTAATGATTATTTGTAGTTTATTCCTCTTCTTCTGTAGCAGTTGCTTTTTTCTTAGAAGTCGAAGGTTTATCTGCTTTAGCAGAATCTTTATCAGCTTTACGCTCAGCTAATCCACCTGCAACAGCTTCAGTTACGTGAGATAAAACTTTATCGATAGATTTAGAAGCATCATCATTTGCAGGAATCACGAAATCTACCTGACGTGGGTCAGAGTTTGTATCAACCATTGCAAAGATAGGAATGTTTAATTTTTGTGCTTCTTTAATCGCGATGTGCTCACGCTTAATGTCTACTACAAATAAAGCTCCTGGTAAACGTGTCATGTCGCTAATAGAACCTAAGTTTTTCTCTAACTTAGCTCTTAAACGATCTACTTGTAAACGTTCTTTTTTAGAAAGGGTTAAAAAAGTACCATCTTTCTTCATTCTATCAATAGAAGCCATTTTCTTAACAGCTTTTCTAATAGTTACAAAGTTCGTTAACATTCCACCAGGCCATCTTTCAGTAATATAAGGCATGTTAATTGCCCCAGCTTTTTCTGCTACGATGTCTTTAGCTTGTTTTTTTGTTGCAACGAAAAGGATTTTACGTCCAGAGGCAGCGATTTTGCTTAATGCTTCACCAGCTTCCTCGATTTTTGCTGCAGTTTTATATAAATTGATAATATGGATACCGTTACGTTCCATATATACGTAAGGAGCCATGTTTGGATCCCATTTACGAGTCAAGTGACCGAAGTGTACACCTGCTTCAAGTAATTCTTTTACTTCTACTTTTGCCATTTTGTAATAGTTTACGTTCTGTTGAATTAGCAATGTTCCATTGGGCTTAAGCGCTATGCTTTGGGCTGTTGGCTTCATTTAGATGCTAAACTAAATCCTGTTTTTCAACTAGGACAACAATAACTTATTTTTAATTTTAATAACATTCAACCAGATTGAGAGTGCTAACAAGCGATTCCCAATCGAGTTGAGGATGATAATATTAACGTTTCGAGAATTGGAATTTCTTACGCGCTTTCTTCTGACCGAATTTCTTACGCTCTACCATTCTTGGATCTCTTGTTAATAAACCTTCTGGCTTAAGAATTGTTCTGTTTTCTGCATCTACTTCGCACATTGCACGAGAAATTGCTAAACGGATCGCTTCTGCTTGACCAGTAATACCACCTCCATATACATTTACTGTAATATCAAAGTTGCCATCATTGTTAGTCATGGTTAAAGGTTGGTTTATTTTGTACTGTAAAGTTGCAGTACTAAAATAATCCGCCATGTCTTTTTTGTTCACTGTTATTTTACCTTCCCCTTGAGCAAGATAAACACGAGCAACAGCCGTCTTTCTACGGCCAATTTTGTGAATTACTTCCATTAATTGAATTCGTTTAAGTTAATTGCTTTTGGTTTTTGTGCTTCATGAGCATGAGCTGTACCAACAACAACATTTAGATTACGGAATAATGCTGCACCTAATTTGTTTTTAGGCAACATTCCTTTTACTGATTTTTCTACTAATCTTGCTGGGTCTTTTCCAAACATTTCTTTAGCAGATAAACTTCTTTGACCACCTGGGTAACCTGTGTGACGAATGTACGTTTTGTCATTCCACTTGTTTCCCGTTAAGTTGATTTTTTCTGCATTAATAACAATTACGTTATCGCCGCAATCAACGTGTGGTGTGAAGTTAGGCTTATGTTTACCTCTAATAAGTTTTGCAACTTTAGAAGCTAAACGACCTAAACTTTGACCATCAGCATCAACTATAACCCACTCTTTAGTAGCAGTAGCTTTGTTGGCTGAAATCGTTTTGTAGCTTAATGTATCCACACTTTTTAAATTTTCTAATTAAACATTCCTCTCTTAAAAAGAGTTTGCAAATTTACGATTATATATTTGATTACCAAATAGTGTGGTGCTATTTTTTGATATTTAATATTGTATTTCAGTTTTTTAGCTTATTTAAAGAGTTTCAGTTATTTAAGTGGTAAGCTCTTAAAGATTGCTTCATAAAATTGAATTTTATTTATTTTCCATCTCCGTTGTTTTAATTGGTTTAAAGGAAATACCTAAAAACTTCTTTGCATTTTAACGCCATATTTTTAAATATTAATATTCCGTTAAAGCCCTTAGCTGTTTTAAAGATTCTTTTTATCTTACTTGCTGATAAAAATCAATTTAATACAAATTAAAATTTTATATTATGAGTGATGTACAATCAAAATTAGCTCAATTGAAAGCTACTGCCGAAAAACAATTAACAGCATGTGGTGTTAGTAGTATCGATCAAGAGAAATTAGATACTTATGTAAACAGTTTAAAAACGATGGTAGACAACCAAGATGCGACTTTAGTAGCAGGGGCAGATCCATCAGAACTAGAAACTGTTCGTCGTAATTTTGTTGAGAAAAAACTAGGTGTTACAGATAAAGAGCAAGCTATGGCTGCAATTGAGTCTGTTGTAGAAAAAATGTCTGAATTTAAAATGAAAAGCAGGCCAGCCTTTTATTATTTAGTATCAGAAGCTTTAGCTTAATACCAAAATAAAATATACTTTAAAAGTCATCTCTAACGGGATGACTTTTTTGTTTGTGTTCATTTTCTATTTAAATGCATCAATACGAGTGTTTAAGGTTTCCGAAATTTGTAAAACCATGATTTAAGAGACGTATGTGCAGGAATAACAACTCATACGACTTCTTATTGGTAACAATAACATTAGAAATTAAAACGCATTGAACATGAAAAATTTAAAAGATAAGACCGTTGCTATTTTAGCAACGAACGGATTTGAAGAAAGTGAATTAAAATCGCCTAAAGAAGCCTTGTTAGAAGCAGGAGCCGAAGTACACATCGTGTCTCTAGAATCTGGAGATATTAAAGCTTGGGCAAATGGCAATTGGGGAGATAATTATAAAGTAGATAAAACATTAGATGAAGTATCGGAGTCAGACTATAACGCTCTTGTACTTCCTGGCGGCGTAATAAACCCAGATTTACTACGTCGAGAAGATAAGGCAGTACGTTTTGTAAAGTCGTTTTTTAAAAACCAAAAACCTGTAGCGGCTATTTGCCACGGCCCTTGGTTATTGGCAGAAGCCGATGTGTTAGAAGGCCGACAAGTAACCTCTTTCCATTCTATAAAAACCGATATTAAAAACGCTGGTGCTGAATGGGTAGATAAAGAAGTTGTGGTCGACCATGGTTTAGTGACTAGTCGCTCACCAAAAGATTTACCGGCTTTTAATGCCAAGCTTATAGAAGAAATTAAAGAAGGTAAGCATGAGAAGCAAACGGCATAACCGTAAGTAAGCTCATTTACTAAAAGGTTAGATTTTAGAAGGTCTAACCTTTTTTACTATGTCATTATAAAAAAGAATATCTAAAGTAAGCTTCTAATAATTTTCGCGTAATAAATTTATAGGTATGAAAAAACTACTACAACTAGCCAATGCACTTAGTTTTATAGGTATGGTTATTTTAAACTATCTTTCTAATACGGGGATATTAAATAATACCACTATTGGTGAAGTGTCTAAACACTACACGACTTTATTTACACCGGCAAGTTATGCCTTTTCCATTTGGGGATTAATTTATGTGTTGGTTCTAGGGTTTGTTATTTACCAAGGACGGAGTTTGTTTGTAACCGTAAGAGACGACGATTTTGTGCTAAAAACGGGTTGGTGGTTTGTGTTATCTTGTATTGCTAATTGTTTATGGATTGTGGCATGGATTTATGAATATACCTTGTTATCTTCTGTATTTATTTTTGTGCTACTCTTTGCGTTAATCCAAATCGTTTTAAAACATAAAATGGAATTGTATGACGCTCCAATTTCTGTAATTGCTTTTCTGTGGTGGCCTTTTGTGTTTTATAGTGGTTGGATTACGGTAGCAAGTATCGCAAACGTATCGGCAGTATTAGTAAAATATAATTGGGATGGTTTTGGGCTATCGCCAACCTTTTGGGCGGTGAGTGTCATTGCCATAGCAACGATTATAAATTTAGTAGTAACTTGGAGAAGAAATATGAGAGAATTTGCCTTAGTTGGTGCTTGGGCTCTAGTGGCTATTTATGTAGCCAATAACGCTATAAACATGACTGTTGCTTATACAGCCCTAGGTGCAGCAATACTTTTAACGGTAAGTAGTTTGTATCAAGGGTATATAAATAGAGAGACGAATCCGGTAACGAAGTGTTTGGAGTTTTTTAAAACACGAAAATTGAGTTAACCATTGATTGTGTTTATAAGTTTGAAAATTTACCTAGCCTACCGAAAGCTTTGCAGCATCTTTCCATAGGTAATGTGGTAGAGGTTCGCTGAGTTCCCAATTAATGCTCATGGGCTTAGATCCATAATGGTCTTTTAGTTCTCCTTCACCAATAAATACATAACCATTACTATTGCCAAATTCATTTTTTGCTTTTTCTCTAACAAAAAGTAGAATTTTTTTATCTGTTTTTTTATGATTGATATACGATAATCCTTTACCAGAATCTGGTCTAGCAGAGTTCTGTGTTTGCCAATGAAACAATAATTCATTTACAGCATAATCATCGTACATTGTGGTTGGTGAGAAATTTTCTTCAGATTTAATAAGATTAATGAAAAGTATTTCTGTATTCAATTCTTTATTTAAAGCAGCACCTTCTCTATTGGATGATTTTTTATGGAAAGTACTTAAGTTAAAGGCGCTTAAAATTTGGTCTCTTGTATAACGACTATGAAGCTTTAAAGGTTGTTTATATGGAAGGTGTATAGGTAATTCTTTGAAATCTATTTTTTCAATTAAAATTTCTAACACCTCTGTTATTTCTTCAACCAAAATGCGGTTTAGTCCAATGGCCTGTATGCTTTTTTCTAAAGATTCGAAACCTCCTTCTTTCTGCCAAACATCATAATGAAACATGAGAAGCATTGTTCTTTCGCCGGTATTAAAATCGGAAATATTTATATTGAACTTTAGTTTTGCAATGTTTAGTAGAAAAGTAAAATAGCTTAACGATTGTGTTGATAGCCATTTGTTAGAGATTGCAGATACAATTTCCTTTTCATTTGTTGAATTGAAGTCATTTATTCTTCCTGCCAGTTGACATAAGCGTTTCCAACTTCCTCTTTTGTAAATAGTTTGTAAAGGAATATTGTAAAAGGAACTAAAGTTTCCTAAAGTTAATGGTAAATAGGTGTCATGTTGAAACTGTTGAATTTTTTGAATTAGTTTGTTTTTGGTTAAAGATGTTGCTGCAGAGATGTTTTTTAGAATCGTTTCTTTAGTCTTTTTTTCTAAGACAATAGAGCAACCCAAAGGTAGGTGTGGAAAATCATCTTCTATTTCTTTTAAAACAGTTGTATTTGTTTTACCAATTAAGGCTCTAAATTTGCTTTCAAAATTATATTCGGGTTTTGAGTTTCCCACAAAATCTAAAACCGTTAAACAGTCTTTCTCATCATGTAATCTTAAACCTCTTCCTAATTGTTGCAGAAAAATGGTTAAACTCTCTGTAGGTCGCAAAAAAAGAATAGTATCGATTTCTGGGATGTCTACTCCTTCATTAAATATGTCTACTACAAACAAATAATTAATATCTTTTTTCTCTAAATCTCGTCGAATTGAATCTCTGTTGTTAGAATTTTGACTTGTTAAATAATCGGCTTTAAATCCAGCCAATGTAAATTTTTCGGCCATGTATTTCGCATGCTCCATAGAGACACAGTAGCCTAAAGCTCTAACGTCATATTTGTCTTTTGTATACTTTTCTAGGGCATCAATTATTTCTCTAACTCTTCTGTCGCTTTCTGTATATAAATTTGTAAGCTCGCTAGCAACATATTTACCTCTTTGCCACTTAACATTGGTTAAATCAATGCTGTCTGTGATTCCGAAATATTGAAAAGGACATAGAAGCTTTCTATTCATAGCTTCGGGTAACCTTATTTCTGCTGCAATTTTATTATCAAAATCCTCTAAAATATCACCGCCATCCATACGTTCTGGTGTGGCTGTAAGCCCGAGCAAAATTTTTGGATTAAAGTAATTAATAATCTCTCGATAACTGCTAGCTATTTGGTGATGGCACTCATCAATAATGATATAATCGTAATACTCCTTTGTTAAATTATGGTCTTTAAGTTGATTATTTACCGTTTGAACAGAAGCAAATACAAATTCAAAATTATCAGGTACATATCCGTCTACCCATAATTCACCAATATTATTATTTCTTAGAATACCCTGAAAAGTGGAAAGAGACTTTTGAAGTATTTCTTTTCTATGAGCAAGAAAAAGAAGTCTAGACGAATTATTTGCTTCTTTAAACCGTTTATAATCAAAAGCAGAAATAACTGTTTTTCCTGTTCCAGTAGCAGCTACTACTAAATTTCGGTATCTGTTATGAATACTCCTTTCTACTTCTAATTTTTCTAAAACTTCAAGTTGATATGGAAATGGTTTAATGTCGAAAAAAGCAGTTAAATTCTCAAAAGGCTTGCTAAACTTGCTTTGTTTTAGAGCATTTTGAAGTTTGTCTTTATGGATGGAGTCGTCAAATAGTTCGAAGTCATCACTTTGCCAATACGCATCAAAAGTCTTTTGAAATTTGTCTATGATGTGACTAACTTCCTTCGTTGTAATTTTTAAGTTCCATTCAAGTCCATCAGTTAAAGCCGATCTCGAAAAATTTGAGGAGCCGATATAGGCTGTATGGAATCCTGAGTCTCTATAGAATAAATACGCTTTGGCGTGTAATCGTTCGTTGGATGTGTTATACGATATTTTTACTTCAGTATTTGGGAGTTTCGCTAGTAATTGGATTGCTTTATAGTCGGTAGCTCCAATATAAGTTGTGGTAATTATTTTTAGTTTTCCACCACGTTCGGTAAATTCCCTTAATTCCTTTTCAAGAATTATGATGCCTTTAAATTTTATAAAAGAAACTAATAAATGGATTTGATTAGATGATAAAATCTCTTTTTTTAGTTCACTTTCTAAGGATAATCCGCCATTTCCCCCAGTAAAAAGTTCACTTTGAGTTAATGTTGTATACGGTGTTATCTCTTTAAGGCGTAAATCTAGATTTGAAAAATGAGCGTCGGTTTTGGAAAAGACAGCTTTTAGAATTTCACCTTCTATATGTATTAAATCATCATTAAATTCCTGTTTGTTTAGTTCTTCTTTAAGTAGATTAATTATTTTATTAGCTATTTTAATTTGTTCATCTACCTTGGTTTTTCCTATAATATTAAAAGCCTGTTTTATAGTTTTTGCTAAATGTTTAGATAGAATATTTGAAGCCTCTTCTTTATCTATTAGGCTTCGTTTTAAAAAGAATTGGTCGGTATCTAGTTCGCTTAGTTTTGTATTTATAAGCTGCGTTATTAATTCTTCGTAAATACCTTGATTCATAAGTTTAAATATTCTTTTAAAATAGGCAAGTCTGCTTCTGCCCAATCTAAATTAAGCAATTCTTTATGGTTAGCTAATATAAAATTACAATGTTCTTTAAGTTTTAATTCTCCTGAAGCAAATTCTGCTAGGAAGGGAATAAGTTTAATTTTGAAAGTAGGGTATTCATGAATTACAGGTGTAAGTCTGTCTTGTACCTTAATTCGAATATTTAATTCTTCAAAAATCTCTCTATGAATACAGTCAATTTCGGTTTCTCCCGATTCAATTTTTCCTCCAGCAAACTCCCATTTCAATGGTAATTTCATGGTTTTACTTCTTTGAACAGCCAAAGTTTTATCTTCAAACTGAATTATAGCACAAGTAACAGAGATAGTTTTCATTTACTAATGCGCCTCCAACCAGTTATCACCAGTATCTAGTTCAACATCTAAAGGGACATCGAGTTTAAACGCATTTTCCATTTCTGTTTTAACCAGTGTTTTAATGGTTTCCAATTCTGGTTTATATACGTCGAACACCAATTCATCATGTACTTGTAGGAGCATTTTAGTTTTAAATTGGCCTGCAGTTAATTTTTCATGTATATTAATCATGGCCAGTTTTATAATATCGGCAGCACTTCCTTGGATAGGGGCGTTAACGGCATTTCGTTCTGCTGCACCACGAACCACTGCATTTCTGGAATTGATGTCTTTTAAATAGCGACGGCGGCCTAGTACGGTTTGTACGTAGCCGTTATCGCGTGCAAAATCGACCAATTCGCTCATATAGGTTCTCAGTTTTGGATAGGTTTTGTAATAGGTATCGATAAGGTCTTTAGACTCGCTTCGTGACAGATTGGTCTGGTTGCTTAATCCGAAAGCCGATACCCCATACACAATCCCGAAATTCACCGTTTTAGCATTGCTACGTTGCTCTCTTGTAACCTCGGCTAAAGGCACATTAAATACTTTGGCAGCAGTCGAGGCATGAATGTCTTCGCCATTTTTAAAGGCTTCAATCATGGTTTCTTCCTGACTCAACGCCGCAATAATACGAAGTTCTATTTGGGAATAATCGGCAGCAAGTAAAGTGTAGTCTTCATTTCTCGGAATAAAGGCTTTACGCACTTGTCGGCCACGTTCGGTACGAATCGGGATATTCTGTAAATTCGGGTTGTTACTACTTAAACGTCCAGTTGCGGCAACAGTTTGCATATAATCTGTGTGTACGCGACCTGTAGATGGTTCTACTTGTAATGGCAAGGCATCGACATAAGTGCTTTTTAGTTTTGCGAGTCCGCGGTAATCTAAAATATGCTGAATAATGGCGTGGTCTTTCGCTAAGTACGATAAAATATCTTCGGAAGTTGCAAACTGCCCAGATTTGGTTTTTTTAGGTTTGTCTACCAGTTTCATTTTTCCGAACAAAATATCACCCAACTGTTTAGGCGATGCAATATTGAATTCCTCGCCGGCTGCTGTAAATATGTTGTCTTGCAGGGTTGCAATATCGTTGTTTAGCGCAGTAGCCAACTCGTTTAAAAAGGGCACATCTAAATTGATGCCTTCCAGTTCCATATCGGCTAACACGCGAACCAAAGGAATCTCGATATCGTTAAATAAGGTTTGGGTGTTGGCCTGGCCTAATTCGTTTTCAAAATGCTCTTTGAGTTGCAGAGTGATATCGGCATCTTCAACCGCATATTCCGTTTGTTTATCTAGAGGTACTTGTCGCATAGACAACTGATTTTTTCCTTTTTTACCAATCAGGTCTACAATTGGAATCGGTGTGTAATTTAAATAGGTTTCGGCCAAAACATCCATGTTGTGTCGCATATCTGGATTAATAAGATAATGCGCTAACATGGTGTCGAACAACGGGCCTTTAACCGTGATATTATATTTATGAAGTACTTTAATGTCGTACTTTAAATTCTGACCAATTTTTTGAATGTCTTCCGATTCAAAAAACGGACGCAGTTGCTCGATAAGGTCTTGAGCTTCGGTTTTATCTTCTGGAAACGGCAGGTAAAATCCTTTACCAACTTCCCAAGAGAATGCAATCCCAACCAATTCTGCAGTTAACGGATTCAAGCCTGTGGTTTCTGTATCGAAACATACACTGTTTTGCTTCATTAAATTTTTAATGAAGAGTTTTGTAGCCATACCACTCGCTATACTTTGGTAAAAATGCGAGGTGTTTTCTGCTGTTTTTCTTTGGTTAGGATCTGTAGTTGTAGTATCTGTTTGCGTTCCTGGATCTCCGCCAAATAAAGAGAATTGTCCGGCTCCCGCTGTAGAATTTGATGGCGCTGTTGTTTGGCTAGGCTGTTCTGCCGTAGTGTCTGTGCTTACTGCAAACGTTTTTTCAAAATTATCTATTAATCGTCTAAATTCTAAGTCTTGGAAAATGGTTTTAACAGCTTCAATATCGGGGTGCGACATTTCGAAATCTTCTTCATTAAAATCTACAGGAACATCGAGCATGATGGTCGCTAATTTTTTAGAAAGTAATCCTAGCTCCTTGGCGGCTTCAACCTTCTCTTTCATTTTGCCTTTTAACTCGTGTGTATTGGCTAAAAGGTTTTCCATGCTGCCGTATTGGGCAAGGAATTTCTTCGCAGTTTTTTCGCCTACACCTGGTAGACCAGGAATATTATCGGAGGAATCTCCCATCATTCCTAAAAAATCGATGACTTGTTCTGGGCGTTCTATTTCAAATTTTTTCAAGACTTCAGGAATGCCCCAAGTTTCGTAACCGCCTCCAAAAACAGGGCGGTACATAAAAATATTATCAGAAACCAATTGTGCAAAATCTTTATCTGGAGTCACCATAAAGGTTTGGTAGCCTTCTTTTTCGGCTTTTTTAGCTAGTGTACCGATTACGTCATCTGCTTCATAACCCTCTTTAACCATTATAGGAATGTGCATGGCTTCTAAAATATTGCATATATATGGAATAGCAACTTTTATGGCTTCTGGGGTAGCATCGCGATTGGCTTTATAGGCCTCGAACATTTCGGTACGCTCGGCACTTCCACCTTTATCAAAACACACAGCCAAATGGTCTGGACGTTCACGTTTAATAACATCTATTAAGGAGTTTGTAAATCCTAAAATAGCCGAAGTGTCTAAGCCTTTAGAGTTAATTCTTGGGTTTTTTATAAAAGCATAATAGCCACGAAAAATTAGGGCATAAGCATCGACTAAAAAAAGACGTTTTTGTTCTGACATGATTTTGATTTTGAAAGAATGTCAAATCTACAAAAAATGGTGTGTTATTCAGAAATAAATTCAAGATGAGCCCAATTTAAATCATTATTAATTTAAAGTTGCTAATAATACAGATTTGGGTTTTTATTATGTCGTGTTTTTCATGCCTTTTGGCCTTTATTATGTATTTTTAGTTCCTTAAATTAAGCAGAAAAGGAATATGCAGACCAGTAGACGAGAACAAAATAAAATTGAAAAACGGGAGCGAATTATTAAAGCTTCGCTGAGTTTGTTTTCGGAAAAAGGTTTAGAAAACACTTCTATAAGTGATATTGTAGAAGTTAGCAAAATTGGAAGAGGTACGTTTTATAATTATTATAATACGCCAAAAGATGTGTTTTGCGAGATTATAGACCGGTTAAATTGCGAAATTAATTTCGAAGTTAAAGAAGCGCAAGCTGGGGTAGATAATGCATACGATTTTTTATATGCTTCGTTTAAGGCGTATTTCGATTTGGTAAGCACTGGAAAAATGGCTATGTTTCATAAAAATAATCAGAATCAGATTAGAAGCGTATCTTATAACAGTGAAAGCATTTTAAGTATAGTAAAAAACATGCAAGACGATATTAAGCGTTTTCCAGAAGTCTCTTTGGTAGACGATATGTATTTTAGAATGTTTAGCTTGGTGGCCATTTCGTCGGCTTCAGAATTATTTATCTGTTCGCATCAGAAATATTTTGAAGCATCGAAAGAAAAAATGGCACACTTTTTAGCAAATTTATTTGTGAAAGGATTGCATGATTTTTCGGCTTCTACTCATAATAACGCCTTAGATGTCTAATACATTTCAGCAACTATTTAATGCACAAAAAGAAAATCAATTTGCAGTAGGAAATTCAACCTACAGCGAACGGATTTTAAAATTAAAAGCATTAAAAAAGGCGATAGAAACAACCTACAAACAACGTATTAGAGAGGCTATTTATGCCGATTTTAAAAAGCCTTATATAGAAACCGATTTAACCGAAATTTATCCGGTTATTGGAGAAATTAACCACGTGATTTCGGAATTAAAAGGGTGGATGAAACGACAAAAAGTGCATACGCCTCTAGCATTATTAGGTGCATCGTCGTGGTATACTTATGAGCCAAAAGGTGTGTGTTTAATTATTTCGCCTTGGAATTTCCCGTTAAACTTAACCTTTGGGCCACTAGTCTCGGCCATTGCGGCTGGCAATACGGTTATTTTAAAACCATCGGAATTAACGCCTCATTGTTCGCAATTAATGGCTGAAATTATTTCTAATCTATTTTCGGAACAAGAAATTGCTTTGGTTCAAGGTGAGGTAGAGGTGTCTACAGCATTGTTAAAACTACCTTTTAACCATATCTTTTTTACGGGTTCGCCCAATATAGGAAAGGTGGTTATGGAAGCGGCTTCTAAACACCTTACATCGGTAACTTTAGAGTTGGGAGGGAAGTCGCCAGCAATTATTGATGCTTCTGCAAATTTAAAAGCAACAGCTAGCAGAATTGCCTGGGGGAAGTTTGTAAATAATGGGCAAACTTGTATTGCACCAGATTATATTTTAATAGAAGAATCGGTTAAAGAGGCATTTTTAAAGGAATTAAAAGTGGCGTTACATACGTTTTATGGCGATGCGTCTTTGTCTGAGGCTTATGCTAGAATTGTAAATGAAAAACATTTTAACCGGCTTATAAACCACATTGAAGATGCTAAATTAAAGCATGGCGTTATAGAAATTGGAGGTGCAAGTAAAGTAGCAGATTGTTTTATAGAGCCTACTGTAATGTCTAATGTGCCAGAAGATGCTAGTTTGCTTCAAGAGGAAATTTTTGGTCCTATATTACCAATTAAAACATATAAGACCATAAACGAAGCCATTACTTATGTCAATTCAAAAGAAAAACCTTTGGCGCTATACATTTATAGTAAAAATAAAACCCAGACCCAGTTTATAATCGATAATACGCGGGCGGGTAGTACCTGTATTAATACCAATGTGTTGCAATATAGTAATCATCATTTGCCTTTTGGAGGTAGCAATAATAGCGGAATAGGAAAGGCGCATGGAATTTTCGGGTTTCAAGAGTTTTCTAATATGCGTTCGGTATTAAAACAACATACCAAAGGGAGTATAGAATTTTTGTTTCCGCCGTATTCTAGCTTAAAACAAAAACTTGTCGACTTCACTCTAAAATGGTTTTAAACTAGGTCTATGTTAGGTCATTATAGGCTTGTAAGCTTTAACACTTTAATAAGACAGATTGAAAGTGTAATTATTAATTTTACCAATTAAATTCAATTTATGCTTCGCTGGACAATTTTTTTAATTCTTTATATTCTTTTAGATTGGTATGCTTTTCAAGCGGTTAAATCGGCTACAAAGAGAAGTTGGATGTATTGGATTTATTGGGGTTTAAGTACCTTGGTGTTGGGTAATTTTATTTATCAAGTTATACTTAATCCTAGTCATGCAAAAGTACTTAATCATATAAGAAGTTATGCTTTTGGATTTCTATTAGCGGTTATCGTGCCAAAAGCCATTCTACTTATCGTGTTACTTTCCGAAGATATCGTGCGTATGCCTCGTGCATTGTATAGGTATTTTTATAAAGATAAACCTGAAGCAGGGTATATCGCCTCCAGACGTTCGTTTATTAGTAAAGTCGCTTTAGGGTTGGCATCTATTCCGTTTGCCGGTTTGTTATATGGCATGTTTAAAGGGAAATACGATTTTAGAGTGTTAAAATACACTTTAAATTTTGAAGATCTCCCCGATGCTTTTGACGGGTATCGCATTACTCAAATTAGCGATGTGCATAGCGGAAGTTTCGATAATAAAGAGAAGATAGAATATGCTATAGACTTAATAAATGAACAGCAATCGGATACCATTTTATTTACCGGAGATATGGTAAATAATATGGCTTCGGAAATGATTCCTTGGAAAGAAACCTTTGGCAGATTAAAGGCTAAAGATGGTATGTTTTCGGTATTGGGGAATCATGATTATGGCGATTATGTGGAATGGGATAACGAAGCGGATAAACTTCAGAATTTAGAAGAATTAAAAACGATACAAAAAGAGCTAGGTTTCGATTTATTGCTGAACGAAAGTAGGTATCTAGAAAAAGATGGAGATCGTATAGCGTTAATTGGTGTTGAAAACTGGGGGAGAGGACATTTTAAAAAGGCAGGCGATTTAAAGAAAGCCGTATCTAAAATCGATCCAAACGATTTTAAAATTTTAATGAGTCATGATCCGTCACACTGGGAAGACGAAGTCCTTTTTGATGATTTACATTATCACTTAACATTAAGCGGACATACACATGGAATGCAATTTGGTATTGAAATTCCGGGTTGGATTAAATGGAGCCCTATAAAATGGCGTTATAAATATTGGGCCGGTATTTATAAGGAAAAAGGACAGCTTATAAATGTAAATCGAGGTTTCGGTTTTTTAGGATATCCTGGACGTGTTGGTATATGGCCAGAAATTACCGTTATCGAGCTTAAAAAAGGCCCTGAAACTGCATAATTTAACAGAAATGTTATTATTAATATAGAAATGCTTATTTTTATATTACATAACTTGAGCAAATGTCTTGTTTAATTAATAAAACAAGAACATTGTAATTTTTAAAATGAGCTCATAAACTCTTAAATATGTCAAAATTCGGAGAATTAATAGATGTAAACATTCCAGTATTACTTAACTTCTTTACGGAGTGGAATGAGCAATCTACAGCCATGCATCCTGTATTACGCGATGTGGCCGCTGCTCTTGGAGACAAAGCTAAAGTAATTAAAATTGATGTTGAAAAGAACAAAGAATTAGCAGAGGCGCTACGTGTAAAGGGTTTGCCTACCTTAATTGTTTATAAAAATGGCGAAATGAAATGGCGACAAAGTGGCGAGCAAGATGCGAATACCTTAATAGGGATTGTTCAGAAATTTATTTAAAAGGAAAGCGCTTTAAAATCGTATCCCTTTTCGCTAAAATGTGCTAACACTTTGGGTAGTGCGTACTGCATGTTTTTAGCTGCTTTTAAACTATCGTGAAACACAATAATATGTCCGTTCTCTGTATGCTTAATGGCATTTTTAAAACAGTTTTCTTCAGCTAAGTTTGTATCCCAATCAAAAGTTATAATACTCCACATAATAATTTGGTAGCCTTGCGCTATTAATAGTTTGGCTTGTTTTCTTTTAATTTTCCCGTAAGGAGGTCTAAATAATTTAGAAGGAATTAACTGGGCTGCTTTTTCTACATTGTGTATATAATCTTCTGTATTTGTTTTCCATCCTTTTAAATGATTAAAAGTGTGGTTTCCTACGGCATGACCATCGGCTAGAACCGATTTAAAAATGTCTGGATATTTACGAACATTATCGCCAATACAAAAGAAGGTTGCTTTGGCATTATAAGTTTTTAGAGTCTTTAAAACCCATGGTGTAATTTCTGGATTTGGGCCATCATCAAAAGTGAGATAAATGGTTTTTTTATCTAAAAAAGGCATATCCCAAATGTAGTTTGGGTATATGCCTTTTATAAGTTTTGGTATTTTAACCGGAATTAAATCCATGCTTTACTCTATTGGTACTACGCTGCTATCGACATTAGGTTGTAAGTCTAAATCTGTTGGTGCTTGTGGTTGTTCCGGACGGTCGCTATAGAAATGCTCGAACAACTGTAAATTGTTGTTAAAAGTCTTCATTTCTGTTTTAGCAAAGTCGTCATCGTATCGTAATAATACATCGACTAAAGATTTGTAGCGCTCTATATTGGTTACAATCTCTTCGGCTACCTCATATTGTTTTTCAACTTTTAAAGTGCTGTAATACGCTAAATACTCTTGATATTTTGTAGCTAATTCGGTAAATAATTTACGTGCTTTATCTTCTGCACCAACTTCGTAATATCCGCTAATATATGGTTCTAATAAGGTGTAATATCCGAAATAATCTACAGGCATATTTTTCATTGCTATATCAGCAACATCTTCTGCTTTGTCTAGTTTATTTTCGTTTATTAATTGCTCCATTAATCGCGCTAAGTTTCCGCGGTAAGAAATTGAGTTTTTACGGGTTTCTGGATCGTGATAAATATCTGGACTTCCGCTGTTACCCCAATCCCAATTTTTAACTTTTTCGTACATTAATTCTGAATCTACGCGACCCATATCGAACGGATTGTTACGGTTTAAAGGCGTTTTTATCGGAACTAATTTATAACACATTCCATCTAGTTGAAGATAGTCTTTCATCCATAAATAATCGTCGTCGCCAAAACTTCCACCTGTAAAATAGATAGGGCGTTTCCAGTCGTTGTTTGCAATAATATCTAACATTAACAAACGATTTTTATAAAGGGCATTCTCCTTTATTTTCAGATAAATTTTATCTACAATCTTATCGGCATCTTTTGGTGCTACTACGCCGTTTTCTAGAACCGCTTGCTTGTTTACCGGAACCGTTATGTTTTCTACAGGGAAATAGTTTGAGTTTTGTAATTGTGTAGGGTAATAACTAGGGTCTTCGCCTTGAGCCTCCAAGATGTATTTAAATTTTGTTTTTGGGTTATCGCTACCTACAAAATTTATAAAATCTTTAATGTTCATGGTGTCTGTAGAGACAATACGTTTCATGATATAATCGCGAGTTCCGTAGCGGTATTGTTCATGTGTAAGCTGAGAAGGAATAGGGTCGCTCTCGTAAGCTTTACGTTTCATCTGGTCGATATACCAATCCGTTTGGAATAAACTGGTGTTTACAATACGCACATCGGTACGGTAGCCTTCAATTTCTTGAGCATACCAAAGGGCAAAGGTGTCGTTATCTCCAATGGTAAATAAGATGGCGTTTTCGGCACAAGAATCTAAATACATCTTAGCCATAGAACGCGCCGTGTATTTGTCAGATCTGTCATGGTCGTCCCAGTTGTTTGCAGCCATAATACCAGGTACAAGTACAAGGCAAGCAAGGGTAACTGCCGGTGCTAATGCTGGAGATTTTATATGCTTTTTAAGGGCTTCGAAAATGGCATACACTCCGAAACCAATCCAGATGGCGAACACATAAAACGATCCTACTACCGAGTAATCACGCTCTCTTGGCTCGAAAGGGCGTACATTGGTGTAAACCTGAATGGCAACACCTGTAAATAAGAAGAATACCAAAAGTACCCAAAACAATTTTTTGTCTTTATTGAAAAGGAAAAACAATCCGATTAGTCCTAAAATAAAAGGTAAGAAATAATAGGTGTTTCTCGCTTTATTGTTTTTTACATCGGACGGTAGGTTGGTTTGTGGCATACCTAAATGCCATTCGTCAATAAAATTAATTCCGCTTAACCAATTCCCGTGATTGTCGTATTTCCCCTGAATATCATCCTGTCTACCAGTATAATTCCACATAAAATAACGCCAATACATATAACCTAATTGGTATTCGAACATGTAAATAATATTACTCATTAAAGATGGTTTTTCAACATCTAAATACTGTCCGAATTGTTTTAAAAAATTATGGTAACCTCTAAAATCGACATTACCCTGTGCCACATCGTTTTTAAAGTTTGAAACCGCAGAGCGCAGTTGGTTTTCCATTTGGTATTCAGGTTTCAATTTAAAATCTAAATACCCTGTAAATAACATATAGTTCTCGGCATGCTCTGTACTCCACATTCTAGGAAGAATAGATGCTTGCTTCGAGTTAAAATTTTGTTTTGCTCGTTTGTAGTCGTTTACAATAACATATTTTCCTTGCGCTTCATCTTTTTCGTAATTGGGTTTATCGTCAATATATGGATTGTTTTCATCTAAACCAGCATATTGATCGGTAAATTGAGGTCCGTAAAATAAATGGGTCTCAGGATATTGTTCTAAATTGTAATAAGCCAATAATTCGCGAGCATCAGACGGATTGTTTTCGTTTACAACCACATTAGCATTGGCCCGAATAGGAAGCATAAGCCAAGAAGAGAATCCTATAAAAATAAATAATAAACAAAGTACTAAAGTGTTTAAGTGTACATAGCCTTTTTGTCTGGTATATTTTAAACCAAAATAGAATGCAGCAATAAGTACAATGGCAGCGATTATGGTTCCAGAATTAAAAGGCATCCCGAAAGAATTTACAAAGAATATTTCTGAGGTACTAAAGAATTTTAAGGCGTTAGGAAGTAATAATTTAAAAATGAATAACAAAATAGCAACCGCAACCACATTTGCAATAATGAAATTTTTAACCGTGACTGTTTTATAGTGTTTAAAATAGTAAAGTAATGCTATTCCAGGAATAGTTAATAATCCCATAAAGTGAACACCAAACGATAGACCAATAACAAAAGCAATGATAACCAGCCAGCGGTTTCCGCGAGGTGTGTCCATATCTTGTTCCCAACGTAAGCCTAACCAAAACATGGCAGCCATAATTAAAGTCGCCATGGCATACACTTCTGTTTCTACAGCATTAAACCAAAACGAATCGGTAAAAGTGAAGGCTAAACTACCAACTAAACCACTTCCAAGAATGGCCATATATTTAGATTTTGAAAGTACTTTATCTTTAGAAATAATATTTTTTAATAATAAAGTAATGGTCCAAAACATAAATAAAATAGTGAATGCACTAGCTACGGCACTCATTAAATTTAGCATGATTCCTATCTGACTAGGTTGAAAAGCGAACATTGAAAAGAATGCACCAAGCATTTGAAAGAGTGGTGCCCCTGGCGGATGCCCTACTTGTAGTTTTGCTGAGGTTAAAATGTATTCTCCAGCGTCCCAGTAGCTTACTGTAGGTTCTACTGTTAGACCATACGTTAATAATGCAATTGCAAAAGTCACCCAGCCTAAGATGGTATTCCACTTTTTAAAGTTGAATTGTGTCATGAAATTCAGTGTTTATTTGGTGGAGCGAATTTAATAATAATTATGTAACGGGGAAGCGTTTTTAGTAAACCTTAATAATTAGATAAAAAAATATTAAAAAAATGTTTGGATATATTAGAATATGTTCTAAATTTGCACTCTCAAATTATTGATGGCCTATGGTGTAACTGGCAACACGTTGGTTTTTGGTACCAAAGAGTCTAGGTTCGAGCCCTAGTGGGCCAACAACAAACCCTAATCTTGAAAAAGGTTAGGGTTTTGTTTTTTCCATACTTAGCTATTTGTTTTTGCTTTTAAAGCTTTCTTTTTTGCGTATATTCGTAATATTATTAATTAATAAAAATATACACAATGAAAAAAATCTTACTAATCTTAACAGTACTATTCTGTTTTCAAGTTTCTGCGCAACAAGCCGAGCTAGATGCTTTTAAAGATTTATTTAATTCTGAAAAGAAAACAGTACTTGGAGAGTTTATGGAGCTAGATGCTAATCAATCTATGACCTTCTGGGAAATTTATGATGCTTATACTGCGGAGCGCGAAACAATTTCTAACCGTAAATTGGAGCTGCTTAAGACTTACGTTGATGAGTATAGCAGTGTAACAGATGAGCAAGCTGATGCTATTGTAAAAGAAACATTTTCAATTCGTGCAAAGAATGAAAAAATTCAGAAAAAATATTATAAAAAAGTAAAGAAAGCTTTAGGAGCTAAAAAAGCCTCTCAGTTTTTACAATTCGAACGCTATGTGCAAACTTCTATCGATGCAGATTTGCAAGAAGCTTTACCTTTAATAGGAGAGAAGTAGTCGTTTTAAATTATATTTTATTCAAAACCTTCAAATGCAGCGAATGTTGTTTGAAGGTTTTTTTTTGTGTTGTTGTCCCTAAATGTGTTGTTTTTTACCAGTGTTTTTCTCAATAATTTATAAATGGCAGATCTTTTTCTTTTTAAATCGCTGTCTGATAGTCTGTTAAAAGTAAAAAATATTGGTTTATGTGTTTGGTGTATATAGTATTGTCGAAAAAATAGGTGCTTCAACTAATTTGTGAATAGTGTATGGTGTAGTGTTGTATTTTTAATAGATCCTAAAATTCTATTAATTAATGGATTACCTGCTTTTAAAACCTTACTACTATGGAGCAAATTTTACGATACAGATTTAAGCGCCGTTCTAAAAATCATTACGATTGGTTGTTAAATATTATTAAGTCTGAAAAGTATTATCAGGCGGAGGGGATGATAGTTTCTATGAAAAATAGGGAGCGCCCCCAGTGAGTATTTAGCATTTATCTTTTTTTAGGTTATAAAAAAGAGGCTGTATAAAATTATTTAAAAGCTGTCATGCTGAATGTTGTTCAGGGAAACGACAATGTAATATTTATACAGCCTCTTTTAAAGCAAACCTGTTAGCTAGGTTTTATATTTTAAAAGTAATTACCGGTCTTATGGCATGATTAACAATGTCTTCGCTTATGCTTCCGTTAAAGAAGTGTGCAATACCTTGTCTGCCATGTGTACTTATGCCTATAACGTCGGCTTTAATGTGTTCTGCGAAATCTAAAATTCCTTTTTCTACGGTATCATCGTTGTAAATGTTTATCGTGTAATTAGAATAATCAGTCTGCGATACAAAATGTTTAATTCGTTTTGTAGCTTCGGTCGTGGTTATAAAGTTATTTGGCGTGTTAACCAAGAGTAGGTGAATCTTCGAATTAAATTTCTCTGCAAACTTAACAGCTTGTAAATAGGTGTGTTTGTTGTCGAGTTTAAAATCTGATGCAAAAACAACATCGTCTGCTTTAAAGTGTTCTGTTTTGCTTTTAATTACTAAAACAGGGATGTGAGATGTTCTTACAACTTTTTCTGTGTTCGAGCCAATAAACATTTCTTTAAATCCGGTAGCCCCATGAGACCCCATAACAATTAAATCTATGTCTAATTCTTTAGCGGTTTCTTTTATGCCTTCAAAAGTGGTGTTTGTTTTTATAGAATGATGTACGGTAAGGTCGCTTAAAAAATCTTTCGCCAATAATTCGCTAAAGCGTTTTTTTGCCAATTTTATAAAAAACAAGGCTTCTGGTATTTCGCTGTAGCTAGAATTAAATCTATCTATCTCTGGTATAGGTAATTCTAACATGTGTAGAAAGTAAATTTCACTGTTAAATTGTTTTGCAAATTGCGCTGCAATCTTTGTAGCGTATTCTGCTTCTTTCGAGAAATCTGTAGGGACTAATATTCGTTTCATAGCTTTAATTTTTGCTGTTAAATATCTATATAAAAATACGGATAAAAATTGATATTTGAAAGGTTGCGAGAATCAATAAAAAAATTGTATATTTGCCCCGTTGTAAGAAAAAAGAATATGCGAGGGGACAGAGTCCCCTCTTTTTATACTAAAAAATGTTTAGAACAACTGTTGAGAATTTATTAGAAAACGCCTTACAAGAACGAAACGATTTGTTTTTGATAAGTTTAACCATTTCTGGAGATAATGCCATTAAGGTAATTATTGATGGTGATGAAGGTGTGAGTGTCGAGGATTGCATGTTTGTTAGCAGAGCTATTGAGAATAATATAGATAGAGAGGAGCAAGATTTTTCTTTAGAAGTTATGTCGGCAGGAGCAGCGTCTCCTTTATTGCAAAGCAGACAATTTGTTAAAAACATAGGAAGAACACTAGAAGTTAAAACAAAAACAGAAGATATAGAAGCTGTTTTGGTAGACGCTAATGAAGACGTAATAGTTTTAGAATGGAAAGCAAGAGAGCCTAAACCAGTTGGTAAAGGTAAAGTTACTGTTCAAAAAGAAGCTAAAATTGCTTATAACGATATTGTAGAAGCAAAAGTGATGATTAAATTTTAATTCAAAAGAGTTATGGAAAATCTGGCGTTAATTGATTCTTTTTCGGAATTTAAAGACGATAAATTAATAGATCGTGTAACGTTAATGGCGATTTTAGAGGATGTTTTTAGAAATGCCTTAAAAAAGAAATTTGGAGATGATGATAATTTTGATATTATTATAAATCCAGATAAAGGCGATTTAGAAATATGGAGAAATCGTGTTGTTGTGGCAGATGGCGAGGTTGAAGAGCCTAACCAAGAGATTTCATTAAGTGAAGCTCGTAAAATTGAGCCTGATTTTGAAGTTGGTGAAGATGTGTCTGAAGAAGTAAAGTTAATAGATTTAGGTCGTCGTGCTATTTTAGCATTACGTCAGAATTTAATTTCTAAAATTCACGAACACGACAATACTAATATTTACAAGCAATTTAAAGATTTAATTGGAGATATTTATACGGCCGAAGTGCATCATATACGTCACAGAGCTATTATATTATTAGACGACGAAGGAAACGAAATCGTCTTACCAAAAGAAAAACAAATACCTTCAGATTTCTTTAGAAAAGGAGATAATGTTAGAGGAATAATAGAAAACGTAGAGTTAAAAGGTAGCAAACCGGCAATTATTATGTCGCGTACATCACCTTTATTCTTAGAAAAATTATTCGAACAAGAAATACCAGAAGTATTCGATGGTTTAATTTCTGTTAAAAATGTAGTAAGAATTCCTGGTGAAAAAGCAAAAGTAGCTGTAGATTCTTACGACGATAGAATAGATCCTGTAGGAGCCTGTGTGGGTATGAAGGGATCTAGAATTCATGGCATAGTTCGTGAGTTAGGAAACGAGAATATCGATGTTATCAATTATACAAATAACCTTCAATTGTACATCACTAGAGCGTTAAGTCCAGCAAAAGTGACTTCAATCAAAATTGATGAAGAAAACAAACGTGCAGAAGTTATTTTAAAACCTGAAGAGGTTAGTAAAGCCATTGGACGTGGTGGACATAATATTAGATTGGCCGGTCAATTAACTGGTTATGAGATAGATGTGTTTAGAGAAGGTGCAGAAGAAGATGTTGAGTTAACAGAATTTTCTGATGAAATTGATAGATGGATTATTGACGAGTTAAGCAAAGCTGGGCTTGATACAGCAAAGAGTGTTCTTGAGCAAGATGTTGAAGATTTAGTGAAAAGAACAGATTTAGAAGAAGAAACAATTAACGAAGTTATTAGAATTCTTAGAGAAGAGTTTGAAGAATAACTTATATTTGGGGTATATTAAAGGCAATTTATGGCTGAAACAATAAGATTAAATAAAGTTTTACGTGAGTTAAACATCTCTATCGATCGTGCAGTAGATTTTTTAGAAACTAAAGGCATAGATATCGATAAGCGTCCTACTACGAAAATTTCTCAGGAAGTTTACAATGTACTTTCTGGCGAATTTCAAACCGATGCTAGTAAGAAGGTGGCCTCTCAAGAAGTAAGTGAAGCAAAGCTGAAAGAAAAAGAAGCCTTGCGTGAGCAGCGAGAGCGTGAACTTGAAGCAAAACAAAAAGAAGAAGCTAAGAAGGAGCAAATAGTTAAAGCCAAATCAACACTCTCGGGTCCGAAACAAGTGGGTAAGATCGATTTAGATCCAAAGCCAAAAAGTGTTTCAACACTTGAAGAGAAAAAGGAAGCGCCTGTTCAACCAAAAGTTGAAGATGTAAAACCTGAAACTACAGCTCCAAAAACAGAAACGGTTAAAGTGGAAGAGAAGAAGGAAGAGAAGCCAGTTGAAAAAACTGAGCAGAAACCTGCAATGAAGGAAGACAAACCGGAAAAAAAGGAAGCGCCAAAAGTTCAAGATACTCCAAAAGTAGAACAAAAACCAAAATCGGTTACCGCTCCAGCAAAACCTCCAGTTGCATCTAAGCCTAATACGCCAAAGCAGGAAAATACTGCTAAGCAAGAGGAGAAAAAAGTAGTTCCTTCGAAACCATCTGAACCTGCTAAAAAGGAAGCTCCAAAAGCAGAAGACGATAAACCTGTTGAAGAAGAACGCTTAAAAACGCAATACCAAAAGCTTTCTGGGCCAAAGATTGCGGGAGAAAAAATAGATTTATCTCAATTTAATAAGCCTAAAAAGAAACCAGTTGCTAAAGCTGGTGCAGATAATGCGGCTAATACAAATAAAAGAAAACGTCGCCGTATTAGTAAACCAGGCGATAATAAACCTAATGCTAAACCAGGAACTACTGGAGGACCAAGATCTGGAAACGATCGTTTTAAAGGTAAAAAACCAGGAGGGCCAGGTCAAGCTAGACGTCCAATTGTAAAGGAAGAGCCTAGCGAAGCAGAAGTTCAAAAACAAGTTAGAGAAACCTTAGAGAAACTTCAAGGGAAATCTAGTAAAGGTAAAGGTGCTAAATACCGTAGAGATAAGAGAGATTCTCACAGAGAACAAAGTCAGAAAGATCTTGATCAGCAAGAAGTAGAAAGCAAAATCTTAAAAGTAACAGAATTTGTTACGGCTAGTGAAGTGGCTACCATGATGGATGTTTCGGTAACTCAAATTATCTCGGCTTGTATGTCGTTAGGTATGATGGTTACCATGAACCAACGTCTAGACGCCGAAACACTTGCAATTGTTGCCGATGAATTTGGTTATAAAGTAGAATTTGTAACTTCAGATCTTGAAGATAATATAGAAGTTGTAGAAGATAAACCAGAAGATTTAATTGAACGCGCACCAATTATTACGGTAATGGGACACGTAGATCACGGTAAAACATCTTTACTAGATTATATTCGTAAAGAAAATGTGATCGCTGGAGAATCTGGAGGAATTACACAGCATATTGGTGCCTACGGGGTAACTCTTGAAAACGGTCAGAAAATCGCGTTCTTAGATACACCTGGTCACGAGGCCTTTACAGCCATGCGTGCTCGTGGTGCTCAAGTAACAGATTTAGCAGTTATTGTTATTGCTGCCGATGATGATATTATGCCACAAACAAAAGAAGCAATTGCCCACGCACAAGCAGCGGGAGTACCAATTGTTTTTGCTATAAATAAAATAGATAGACCAGCAGCTAACCCGGACCGTATTAAGGAAGGTTTAGCACAAATGAACTTATTAGTAGAAGACTGGGGAGGAAAAATTCAATCTCACGATATTTCTGCGAAACAAGGAACTGGTGTTAAAGAATTATTAGAAAAAGTTTTACTAGAAGCCGAATTATTAGAGCTTAAAGCAAATCCTAATAAATTAGCTTCAGGTACTGTAGTTGAAGCATTCCTAGATAAAGGTCGTGGTTATGTATCTACAATTTTAGTACAAGCCGGAACATTAAAAATTGGAGATTACGTTTTAGCTGGTAAAAACAGCGGTAAGGTAAAAGCCATGCACGACGAACGTGGAAAAGAAGTTAAAGAAGCAGGTCCAAGTACACCAGTGTCTATATTAGGATTAGATGGTGCGCCACAAGCCGGTGATAAATTTAATGTTTTTGAAGACGAACGTGAAGCAAAACAAATTGCTACGAAACGTGCACAATTACAACGTGAGCAATCTGTACGCACACAGCGTCATATTACTCTAGATGAAATTGGTCGTCGTATTGCATTAGGTGATTTCCAAGAATTAAATATCATCCTTAAAGGAGATGTGGATGGTTCTGTAGAAGCCTTAACCGATTCATTCCAAAAACTATCTACCGAAGAAATTCAAGTCAATATTATTCATAAAGGTGTTGGTGCCATTACAGAAAGTGATGTGTTATTAGCTTCTGCATCAGATGCGATTATTATCGGATTTAATGTTAGACCAATGGGTAATGCAAGAATGATTGCAGATAAGGAAGAAATAGATATCCGTACTTACTCAATTATCTACGATGCGATTAACGATCTTAAAGATGCGATGGAAGGTATGTTATCTCCAGAGCTTAAAGAAGAGATTACTGGTACTGCAGAAATTAGAGAAATCTTTAAAGTTTCTAAAATTGGTAGTATTGCAGGTTGTATGGTAACTAGCGGGAAAGTTGTTAGAACTAACGGTGTACGTTTAATTAGAGATGGTGTTGTTGTTTACACTGGAGAATTAGCGTCGTTGAAACGATTTAAAGATGATGTAAAAGAAGTGTCTAAAGGATATGATTGTGGTATGCAAATTAAAAACTACAATGATATTAAAGAAGGCGACGTTATTGAATCGTTCCACGAAATAGAAGTAAAAAAGAAACTTAAATAAAGTAGTAAAGTATATTACATAAAAAAAGGCGACCATTTGGTCGCCTTTTTTGTGTTTTAACTTTTTACTTTGGGCATAAAAATAAATCCATTCGGATATTTTTCTTTAATAACTAACAAGGCGCGATCGGCTTCCAAACGGGTTCTAAAACTTCCTACCCAAATTTTATAGTTAGGTGTTTCGTAAACCAAAGTCGATTTCCATTGGTGATTTTCCTTTTTAAAGTCGCTAAGCGTTTCTTCTGCAGATGCGCGATTACCAGAGTAAATTTGAATTTTAAACCGGTCTGAAGCGTTTTCATCCTTGTCCATTTCTTTCTTAACGTCCAGAAGTTTGACTATTTTTTCATCCTGATTAACAGCAATGTTTCCTTGTTGGGCAAAGCTTTTAGTAGAGAATGATGCAGCACAAATCCCAGTGATTACAATAAGTTTTATTTTCAATAATTTCATTTTCAAGTTATTTGCTACAAATGTAAAAGTAATTCCCATAAACAGATAATAATTTTTTATTTAGAACCCATCTAAATTAAGGTTAACCGTAATCTTAGGTTTTCACAATCCACTTTAAATGTTATTTTTGTTCAGATTTTAAAATTGTATTTTTTTCGATTATAAATGAAAAAATCATACCAAAGTTTAGAAGTTAATTCAACCAATAATATGAAACAGGTGATTCACCGTAAATTTAGCAAAAACATCTTTCGTTTAGCTATAGTTATTTTACTTGCGTTTACAAGCTCACTTTCGGCTCAAGGAGATCCGGCAAAGGGAAAGGCTTTATTTAATTCTAATTGTGCAGCATGTCACCAATTAGATAAAAAAATGACAGGTCCAGCTTTGCGTAATATCGAAGCAAACCTAAGTGAAGAAGGCGTTGATAAAGATTGGATCCATTCTTGGATTCGCAACAGCTCAGGACTTATTAAGTCGGGAGATGCATATGCCAACAAAATTTTCAAAGAATATAATAATGTTCCGATGACAGCATTCCCTCAGCTGTCAGACGAAGATATTGATAATATATTAGCGTATACGGCAGAGGAAAAAGCTGCTCCTGCGCCAGCAGCTGCTGGTCCGGTAGGTGTTGCAAAGGCTAGTGGTGAAGGCGATGGTATTTCTAATAAAATTATATTAGGAGCCTTAGTCTTATTATTCGGTTTACTAGCAATGGCTTTAATTTTAGTACGCCAAACCTTAAATAAGTTTGCAGAAGCTAAAGGTGTAGCGGTTGAAAAAACGTCTCGTTTACCACTTTGGAAAGCCTTTGTTCAAAATCAATTCTTAGTGTTAGTATCGGTTATTTTATTACTATTAGTAGGGGCGTATTATGCCTACGGATATATGATGCAAGTAGGTGTAGACCAAGGGTATCAACCGGTACAACCAATTCATTATTCTCATAAAATTCACGCTGGAGATAACGGTATCGATTGTAAATATTGTCACTCTTCTGCAAGAGTTAGTAAAACTTCAGGAATTCCATCATTAAATGTGTGTATGAACTGTCATAAATCTATTTATGAAGTAGCAGAAAGCACGGCTACGCCAGAACATAGTAAAGAGTTTTACGATGGCGAAATTCAAAAGTTATATAAAGCTGTAGGATGGGATGACGAAGAGCAAGCCTATACAGGTGAAACGCATCCGGTTAAATGGGTTAGAATTCACAATTTACCAGATTTCGTATACTTTAACCACTCTCAACACGTAACAGTAGGAGGTATAGAATGCCAAACATGTCACGGTCCTGTTGAAGAAATGGAAGTTATGTATCAGCATGCGCCTTTAACTATGGGATGGTGTGTTAACTGTCACAGAGAAACAAACGTAAAAGTAAAAGACAACGATTACTATACAAAAATCCACGAAGAATTATCTAAAAAGTACGGTGTTGAGGAGCTTACAGCTGCGCAAATGGGTGCTTTAGAATGTGGTAAGTGTCATTATTAATTTATTTAAGAAGTAATTCAATTATACAATATGTCATCAAACAAGAAATACTGGAAAAGTGTTGAAGAGCTAAACGAAAATAGCTCTATTGTTGAGGCGCTAAAACAAAACGAATTTGTTGAAGAAATTCCTACAGACGAGTTTTTAGGTGATAAAGCAACGCTTGAGTCATCTTCTACAACTCGAAGAGATTTCTTAAAATATGTTGGTTTTAGTACAGCGGCCGCATCGCTTGCAGCTTGTGAAGGACCAGTTATTAAATCGATTCCTTATGTAGTTCAGCCGGAAAACATCATTCCAGGTGTTGCAAACTATTATGCTACAACGATAGCCGATGGTTTTGATTTCGCTAGTGTTTTAGTTAAAACACGTGAAGGTCGTCCTATTAAAATTGAGAACAATTCCTTAGCAAAAACTAATGGAAACGCAAATGCAAGAGTGAATGCTTCTGTGTTAGGTTTGTATGATAGTTTAAGAGTTCAGGGGCCTTTAAAAGAAGGTAATCCTATTTCATGGAGCGATTTCAATGCCGAAATAACTTCAAAATTATCTAGTATAGGTAGTGGTGGAAAGGATATCGTGTTATTAACACAAACTTTTGCTAGCCCGTCTACAGAACGCTTAATTAATATTTTCAAAGAAAAATACGGAAATGTACGTCATGTAGTTTATGATGCCATTTCAGAATCTGCAGCTTTAGACGCCTACCAAGCGAAATACGGAAGACGCGGATTAGCAAATTATAATTTTGCTCAAGCCGATACTATTGTTTCTATAGGAGCAGATTTTATTGGTGACTGGCAAGGTGGTGGTTACGATGCAGGATATTCTGCTGGTCGTATTCCTAAAGAAGGTAAAATGTCTCGTCATATTCAGTTTGAAGCTAATATGTCTTTAACGGGAGCCAATGCCGATAATCGTATTCCTTGTACTCCAAGTCAGCAAAAAGTAGCTTTAGCTAAATTATATGGTTATATAGTAGGTAGCTCGGTTTCTGGAACTTTGCCAGAGCATATTGAGGCGGCTGTTAAAAAGGCGGCAGATTTACTTAAGAAATCAGGTAGAGCTGGTGTAGTAGTTACAGGAATTCAAGATGTAAACGCACAAGCTTTAGTTTTAGAAATTAATGCTGCATTACGTAGTAAGGCGTTTAAGCCTAGAGTTACTGTATTTACAAGACAAGGTAACGATAAAGATGTTGCTAAATTAGTAGCAGACATGAACGCAGGTCGTGTAGGTGCTGTTATTATGAGTGGTGTAAACCCATTATATACGCTACCAAACGCTGCTGCATTTGCCGAAGGATTAGCAAAAACAGATTTAGCTGTAACATTCTCTATGAAATTAGATGAAACAGCTTCTCAAACACAATATTTAGCAGCAGCACCTCACTATTTAGAATCATGGGGTGATGTTGAATTAAAACGCGGACATTATGCGTTAACGCAACCAACTATTCGTCCGTTGTTCGATACAAAACAATTTCAAGATGCTTTACTAGCATGGACAGGTAATTCGTCTACTTACCATGATTTTATTAAAGAAACATGGAACTCTGGTATTTTAGGAGATTCTAATTTCAACCAAGCATTGCACGATGGTTCATTTATTCCAGGTCCATTAGGAGCTTTAGTAAATGGCGTTTCTAAGCAAACTATCGAAACGACTAAAACAACTTTAGTAGGTAAAAAAGATAGAACTTGGGCTGGAAAAGTTATTCATGATGCCGCTGTAGGTATTGGTTTAGCAAAAGAAGATCAAGAAGGTTACGTAACTACAACATCTACTAAAACGGTTGGTGGAGATGCAGATTCAAGTTCAAATGAATTTGATGGTGCTAATGCCATTTCTGGCGCAGCTGCTGCTTCTGCATTAGTTGCTTCAGCGACTTCTGAAGGCTTAGAATTGGTATTGTATTCTAAAACAGGAATGGGAGATGGTCAACAAGCCAATAACCCATGGTTACAAGAATTTCCAGATCCAATTTCGCGTGCGTCTTGGGATAACTATTTAACCGTTTCTAAAGCCGATGCTGAAGCCTTAGGTTTATCTAACAGACACGTGGCAAACGGTGGTTTAAACGGAAGTTATGCTAAGGTTACTGTTAACGGTGTTACTTTAGAGCGTGTACCAGTACTTATTCAACCAGGTCAGGCTAAAGGTTCTGTTGGTTTAGCATTTGGTTACGGTAGAACCGAAGGCTTAAAAGAAGAAATGAAAACGGGTGTAAACGCTTTTGGTTTATATCAAGATTTTAATACAGTTCAAAATGTTAGTGTAAGTGCTGCAGCAGGCGAGCATGAGTTTGCTTGTGTACAGTTACACAATACATTAATGGGACGTGGAGATATTGTTAAGGAAACGACTTTAGAGATCTTCAATACTAAAGATAAGGCAGAGTGGAATTCTACTCCAGTGGTATCTTTAAACCACGTAGAAACTCCAGTGACGTCTCCAGATGTAGATTTATGGTCTGAATTTGATCGTACTATCGGTCATCACTTTAACTTATCGATCGACTTAAACGCTTGTACAGGGTGTGGTGCTTGTGTAATAGCTTGTCATGCCGAAAATAACGTACCAGTTGTTGGTAAAAGTGAAATTCGTCGTAGCCGTGATATGCACTGGTTACGTATAGATAGATATTATTCTTCAGATGACACATTTAGTGAAGATAACACTAAGAAAGATGAGTTTTCTGGACTATGGGGTGATAAAGGATCTTTAGGAGGATTTGGAGAATTAGAACACGCTTCAGACAATCCGCAAGTTGCTTTCCAACCTGTAATGTGTCAGCACTGTAATCACGCACCATGTGAAACTGTTTGTCCAGTTGCGGCAACATCACACGGTCGTCAAGGACAAAACCATATGGCATATAACCGTTGTGTAGGTACACGTTACTGTGCTAACAACTGTCCATATAAAGTACGTCGTTTTAACTGGTTCTTATACAATGGTAATGATGAGTTTGATTACCATATGAATGATGACTTAGGACGTATGGTATTAAACCCAGATGTAGTAGTACGTTCTCGTGGTGTTATGGAAAAATGTTCTATGTGTATTCAAATGACACAAAAAACGATCCTTGATGCGAAACGTGATGGACGTTTTATTAAAGATGGTGAATTCCAAACCGCTTGTTCTGCAGCATGTAGCAGTGGAGCCATGGTATTTGGAGATATTAATGACAAAGACAGTAAGGTATCAAAACTTACAGAAGATAATCGTACGTACCACTTGTTAGAGCATATTGGAACAAAACCTAATGTGATGTACCAAACAAAAGTGAGAAATACAACAGAAGCATAATAACGAATCAAGAAATAATTAGATAAGGATATGGCGTCTCATTACGAAGCACCTATTAGAAGACCTTTAGTTACAGGTGAAAAATCATACCACGATGTATCGGTGGATGTAGCACGACCTGTAGAAGGAAAAGCGAATAAATTATGGTGGATAGTCTTTTCTATTGCCTTAGTAGCTTTCCTTTGGGGATTAGGATGTATTTTATACACAGTATCAACTGGTATTGGAACTTGGGGTTTAAATAAAACCGTAGGTTGGGCCTGGGATATTACCAACTTTGTTTGGTGGGTAGGTATTGGTCACGCAGGAACATTAATTTCTGCAGTACTTTTATTATTCCGTCAAAAATGGAGAATGGCAATTAACAGATCTGCAGAAGCAATGACCATTTTCTCGGTTGTACAAGCAGGTTTATTCCCAATTATTCACATGGGTCGTCCATGGTTAGGATATTGGGTATTACCTATTCCAAACCAATTTGGTTCGTTATGGGTTAACTTTAACTCTCCTTTACTTTGGGATGTATTTGCAATTTCTACTTATTTATCTGTATCATTAGTTTTCTGGTGGACAGGTTTATTACCAGATTTTGCTATGCTTAGAGATAGAGCTGTTAAACCATTCCAAAAACAAATCTATTCTATTTTAAGTTTTGGTTGGTCTGGACGTGCTAAAGACTGGCAACGTTTTGAAGAGGTATCTTTAGTACTTGCAGGTTTAGCAACACCACTTGTACTTTCTGTACACACTATTGTATCTTTTGACTTCGCAACTTCGGTGATACCAGGATGGCATACTACCATTTTCCCTCCTTATTTCGTTGCAGGTGCAATTTTCTCTGGATTCGCAATGGTAAACACACTTCTTATTATTATGAGAAAAGTGTGTAACCTAGAAGATTATATTACAGTACAACATATCGAATTAATGAATATTGTAATTATGTTAACCGGATCTATTGTAGGGGTAGCATATATTACAGAGTTATTCATGGCTTGGTATTCTGGAGTAGAATACGAACAATACGCGTTCTTAAATAGAGCAACTGGTCCTTATGCTTGGGCATACTGGATGATGATGTCTTGTAACGTATTTTCACCACAATTTATGTGGTTTAAAAAACTAAGAACAAGTATCATGTTCTCCTTCTTTATCTCTATCGTGGTAAATATAGGTATGTGGTTCGAGCGTTTCGTAATTATTGTAACATCGTTACACAGAGATTACTTACCATCGTCATGGACCATGTTCTCTCCTACATTTGTAGATATAGGAATTTTTATTGGAACCATAGGATTCTTCTTTGTATTATTCTTATTATATGCTAGAACATTCCCTGTTATTGCACAAGCTGAAGTTAAGACGATTTTAAAATCATCTGGAGAGCGTTATAAAAAGATTAGAGAAAGAGGTGATAGTTTGGTAGGAACCGGAGCTGATGCTAGAACATCTGGAACCTCAGTTAATAACTCAAAAAATTAAAAGTAGCATATGGAATCTTCAAAAGTTATTCACGCTATTTATACAGACGACGATATTTTAATGTCTGCGGTTAAAGATGTACGTGCAGCAAAATATCATATAGACGAAATATATACACCTTTTCCAGTTCACGGACTAGATAAAGCCATGGGATTAGCACCAACACGTCTTGCCATTACAGCTTTTATTTACGGATGTATTGGTTTAACAGTGGCTACAGTTATGATGAATTTTATTATGATTGAAGATTGGCCTCAAGATATAGGTGGTAAGCCAAGTTTTAGTTATCTAGAAAACATGCCGGCTTTCGTGCCAATTATGTTCGAGCTTACGGTATTTTTTGCAGCCCACTTAATGGTTATTACCTTTTACTTAAGAAGTAGAATGTGGCCATTTAAATCGGCTGAAAATCCAGATCCAAGAACAACCGATGATCATTTTTTAATGGAACTATCAGTCGCTAATCACAATGAAATTGATATGGCTGAATTCTTAAAGAATACAGGTGCAGTAGAAGTTAATTTAGTAGAAAAAGCGAATTAATACAGACCAATGAGAAGCTTAATAAAAATATTAGTCATAGCCGTAGTTTTAATATCTGCAGTATCTTGTCAAGAAAACGGCAGACCTAACTATCAGTTTATGCCAAACATGTACGAGTCTGTTGGGTACGAAACATATAGTGAAACTTCAGCTTTTAGAAATGGAGTAGAAGCACAATTACCTGTAGAAGGGACCATATCTCGAGGACATCTTCCTATAGATATCGATAACACTTTAGAAGGGTATAACGACGCTAAAGAAAATTTAAAAAGTCCGTTAGATTCTACAGCTATAGATACCAAACGTGGTAAAGAATTATACGACATTTATTGTGGTATTTGCCATGGTACTAAAGGTGATGGTCAAGGTAACTTAGTAAAGAGAGAAAAGATTTTAGGAGTTCCTCAGTACGACGATAAAGGACGTAACATCACTGTAGGTAGTGTGTATCATACTATACATTACGGAAAAAACGCAATGGGTTCTTATAGCAATCAATTGTTAGAAGAAGAGCGTTGGCAAGTTGCTGCTTATGTTATGAAATTAAAAGCAGATTTAGAAAAGTAAGTCGATTAGATAAAGATTATATATAGATATGTACACATTTTCAAATAAATTAAAGACATTTTCTTTCGCTCTAATGATTTTAGGAGTATTAGGAGTAGGATATGGTTTTTTGTCTTCTCATAAATCTTTAGATGAAGTAAAAACTATGTTGGCCGATGAAGCTGCGCATCATGGAGGAGGACACGGTGAGGCGCATGCCACACATGAAGTTGAAAGTCACGACATGCATGCCGATGCAGAACATGGTGAAGTTGCACATGCAGAAGCCGATGCTCATCATGGCGATGAACACGCTAAACACGTACAGCACCAAATTGCTAACAGACCTTGGTCTGCATTATACGTAGCGGCTTTCTTTTTTATGATGATTGCATTAGGAGCCTTAGCTTTCTACGCTATTCAATTTGCCGCTCAAGCCGGATGGTCTCCAGTACTTTTTAGAGTTATGGAAGGTATTACAGCATACTTATTACCAGGGGCAGTAATTGTACTTTTAATTGCTGTTGCTTCCGGTACTATTGGCCATTACAATTTATTTGTATGGATGGACCCAGAAGTTGTAGCACACGATAAATTAATTCAGAATAAATCGGGTTGGTTAAACATAGGTATGTTTGCTTTTAGAGGTGCTATCTTTATTGCAGGATGGTGTACTTACAGACATTTTGCGCGTAAATTTTCACTGGCTCAGGATGAATCTGATGACAATAGAAACTTTAAAAAATCATTCCGTATCGCAGCAGGATTCTTAGTATTCTTTATTTATACAGAATCTATGATGTCTTGGGATTGGATTATGAGTGTAGATCCACACTGGTTTAGTACCTTATTTGGATGGTATGTATTTGCAAGTTTATTTGTAAGTGGTATTACAGTTATAGCGTTAATTACAATTTACTTTAAATCGAAAGGATTATTACCATTAGTAAACGATAGCCATATTCACGATTTAGCTAAATTTATGTTCGGGATTAGTATTTTCTGGACGTACTTATGGTTCTCTCAATTCTTACTTATATGGTATGCAAATATTCCAGAGGAAGTAACGTATTTCGTTACTCGTATAGAAGATTATAAATTACCTTTCTTCGGTATGGTAGCCTTAAACTTCTTATTTCCTTTATTAATATTAATGAATAGCGATTATAAGCGTATACCTTGGTTCGTAGTTTCTGCAGGTATCGTCATTTTATTCGGTCACTATATGGATATTTTCGTAATGATTATGCCTGCAACTGTAGGAGATAGATGGTTTATTGGTATTCCAGAAATTAGTTCAATAATGCTTTTCGCAGGATTGTTTATATTTGTGGTGTTTACATCATTATCTAAAGTATCTTTACTTGCAAAACGAAACCCATTAATTAAGGAAAGTGAACACTTCCATTATTAACGACCACTAACAGTAACATATAAAGACCAACAACAACCAATATGACTGCTTTATTTACAATTTTAGTTTTAGTATTTATATTAATTGCCATCTGGCAAATGGTAAAAATTTTCGATCTTGCTCAAGTAGGTCAGGAAGAAAATAACCAAATCGCTACAGATAAAGATAATTCTATGAATGCTTACCTTATGGTAGGTTTCTTAATCTTTATTTATGCTATAACCATAGTATGTATCGTAAAATGGGGCGATTTACCACTGTTGTCTAATTCAGCTTCAGCGCACGGACCAGACATAGATAATTTAATGATTATCTCTTTAGTGCTTATTTTTATTGTTCAGACTATAACTCAGTTCTTATTACATTATTTCGCTTTTAAATATAAAGGTGAAAAGGGTAAAAAAGCATTGTTTTTTGCCGATAACAATATGTTAGAAGCGATTTGGACCATTATACCAGTTATTACTTTAGCAGGTTTAATTATTTATGGATTATTCACTTGGACGAGCATTATGAATGTGAACGAAGACGATGATCCTATAGTTATCGAATTATACGCACAACAGTTTAACTGGAAAGCGCGATATGGTGGTAACGATAATACCTTAGGAAAAGCAAATGTTAGATTGATTGATATAGATCGTGCTAATATTTTAGGTTTAGATGAATCTGATCCAAATGCACAAGACGATATTATAACTTCAGAATTACATTTACCAGTAGGTAAGCCAGTATTATTTAAAATGCGTTCGCAAGACGTATTACACTCGGCTTATATGCCTCACTTTAGAGCACAAATGAACTGTGTTCCAGGTATGATTACACAATTTGGCTTTACACCAACCATTACTACAGCCGAAATGCGTCAGAATCCTGATATGGCTAAAAAAGTAAAACGTATTAATGAAATTCGAACTGAAAACAGTAAAGAATTAGTGGCCAAAGGTGAATCAGCTTTAGACCCTTACGAATTCGATTATTTATTATTGTGTAATAAAATATGTGGAAAATCACATTACAATATGCAAATGAAAATAATCGTAGAATCTCAAGAAGATTACGATGCTTGGCTTAAAGAGCAAAAGATTTTCAAGAATTCTCTAGTTAACTAATACCAATAAGACTTAAAAACCGAAATTAGATTATGTCAGCACACGCAGATACTCACGCACACGACGACGACCACGGACATCATCATAAACAAACTTTTATTACCAAATATATATTTAGTACAGATCATAAAATGATCTCTAAACAATATTTGATAACAGGAACACTTATGGGGGTTATTGGAGTCCTTATGTCTATAATGTTCCGTATGCAAATTGCATGGCCAGAACAACCTAATGTTTTATTTGAAGCATTATTAGGAAAATGGGCACCAGGAGGTGTTATGGATGCCGATATTTATTTAGCCTTAGTTACTATACATGGTACCATCATGGTTTTCTTTGTACTTACTGCGGGTTTAAGTGGTACGTTTAGTAACCTGTTAATTCCGTTGCAAATTGGTGCACGAGATATGGCCTCTGGATTCCTTAACATGGTATCGTACTGGTTATTTTTCTTATCTAGTATTGTTATGTTATCTTCTCTATTTGTAGAGGCAGGACCAGCAGCAGCAGGGTGGACTATTTATCCGCCGCTATCAGCCTTACCAATGGCACAAGGTGGTTCTGGTATGGGAATGACACTTTGGTTAGTATCTATGGCATTGTTTATTGCTTCTTCTTTATTAGGATCGCTAAACTATATTGTAACCGTTATTAACTTACGTACAACTGGTATGTCTATGACGAGATTACCACTTACTATTTGGGCATTCTTTGTAACTGCTATTATAGGTGTGGTATCGTTCCCAGTATTATTATCTGCGGCTTTATTATTAATCATGGATAGAAGTTTTGGAACCTCATTCTTCTTATCAGATATATTTATTCAAGGTGAAGTATTACATTACCAAGGTGGATCTCCGGTATTATTCGAACATTTATTTTGGTTCTTAGGTCACCCTGAAGTATATATTGTAATCTTACCTGCCATGGGTATCGTTTCAGAAATTATGGCGGCAAATTCACGTAAACCTATTTTTGGTTACCGTGCGATGATTGTTTCTATATTAGCGATTGCATTCCTTTCAACAATTGTTTGGGGTCACCACATGTTTATCTCAGGAATGAATCCATTCTTAGGTTCTGTATTTACATTTACAACCTTATTAATTGCTATACCATCTGCTGTAAAAGCCTTTAACTGGATTACAACCATCTGGAAGGGTAATATTCAAATGAATACGGCCATGTTATTCTCTATTGGTTTTGTTTCAACTTTTATAACTGGAGGTTTAACAGGAATCATCTTAGGTGATAGTGCTTTAGATATTAACGTACACGATACGTATTTCGTTATTGCTCACTTCCACTTAGTAATGGGTATATCTGCCCTTTATGGTATGTTTGCTGGAATTTATCACTGGTATCCTAAAATGTTTGGTAGAATGATGAATAAAAACTTAGGGTATATTCACTTCTGGGTTACGGCAATTTGTGCTTACGGTGTATTTTTCCCAATGCACTTTATCGGAATGGCAGGTTTACCAAGACGTTACTATACAAACTCAAATTTCCCATTATTTGATGATTTAGCCGATGTAAACAAAGTAATTACTGTATTTGCTATTATTGGTGCTATCTTCCAAATAGTATTTTTATACAACTTCTTTGTAAGCATGTTCTACGGAAAACGTGCGCCACAAAACCCTTGGAGATCTACAACTTTAGAATGGACTACACCAGTAGAACATATTCACGGAAACTGGCCAGGAGAAATTCCTTCTGTACACCGTTGGGCTTACGATTATAGTAAACCAGGTTACGATGTAGATTTTGTACCTCAAAATGTACCATTAAAAGAAGGAGAAGAGGAATTACAACACTAATTCAATATCCTAAAACATATTTAAAAGCCTTTTCATACCGTTTGAAAAGGCTTTTTCTTTATATTATAGCTTTGTAAATTGTATATGAAAAAAGTCTTTACCATACTCGGAGTTATATTAATAGTTGGTGTTTATGCTTATGATTATTATCTGAGTCATGAAGTTGATTTTACCTCAGATGGTACGACTTTGCCTAAAGCCCACAATAATACAAAAGACAATGCCTATTACTTACCAACCTCTACTACGGGGGCGGTAGTGTTTCATAATAATTATGTGTTGTCGTATAACGAAAATCATGAACAAGCAGAGTGGGTAGCCTATCATTTAAAACAATCAGATATTGTTTATACCGATAGGAAACGACCTTATTTTAATGAAGATAAGGCTGTAAAAACGAAATCTGCAGATTGGCGTAGTTATAAGAACTCCGGATACGATAAGGGGCATTTATGTCCGGCAGGAGATCGTAAATATTCTGAAGATGCCTATCACGAAACGTTTTTAACTAGTAATATTTCCCCTCAAAATCACGATTTTAATGCTGGAATTTGGAATGATTTAGAGCAAACCGTACGGTATTGGGCAAAATCTTATAACGATGTGTATGTCGTTACCGGTGGTATTTTAACCGATAATTTAAAAACCATAGGAAAAGATCCGGTGTCGGTTCCAAATTACTTTTATAAAATTGTTTTTAAAGATGATGGAAAACAATCTAAAATGATTGGTTTTGTCATGCCCAACAAACCTAATGTAAACGGTTCTCTTAAAGATTATGTGGTATCTGTAGACGAGATAGAAGCGCGTACTGGGATCGATTTTTTTCCTAAATTAGAAGATAGCCTAGAAAATAAATTAGAAGCCAGTACCAATACAAGAGGATGGCGATTTAGATAATAGCTTAAAATCTTTCAATCGACTTAAATAATGATTTACTTTGTAGTTTTATATAGCTTATGAACGAAAACCTGAATCCAGATAAAGAACATTTTTCTTCGGAAGAGATTGATATCGAAAAAGCATTACGGCCCTTATCATTTGATGATTTTGCTGGTCAAGATCAGGTTTTAGAAAATCTTAGTATTTTCGTAGAAGCTGCAAATAGACGTGGAGACGCCTTAGACCACACCTTATTTCATGGTCCTCCAGGACTAGGTAAAACCACTTTAGCACACATTTTAGCCAACGAGTTAGGTGTTGGTATTAAAGTTACGTCTGGTCCTGTTTTAGACAAACCTGGCGATTTGGCTGGTTTACTTACCAATTTAGAAGAACGAGATGTGCTGTTTATAGACGAAATCCATAGATTGAGTCCTATTGTAGAAGAATATTTGTATTCGGCAATGGAAGACTATAAAATAGATATCATGATCGAGTCTGGACCAAATGCTAGAACGGTTCAAATTCATTTAAATCCGTTTACACTAATAGGCGCAACAACGCGTTCCGGATTGCTAACCGCACCTATGCGTGCACGGTTTGGGATTAGTAGTAGATTACAATATTATTCTACCGAATTATTATCGACAATCGTCGAACGTAGTGCCGAAATTTTAAATGTACCGATCCATATGGATGCTGCTATAGAAATTGCAGGAAGAAGCCGTGGTACACCACGTATTGCTAACGCCTTATTACGTCGTGTTCGGGATTTTGCAGAAATTAAAGGTAATGGAACCATAGATTTGGCCATCGCTCAGTTCGGATTAAAAGCCCTTAATGTAGATGCCCACGGTTTAGACGAAATGGATAATAAAATACTAACCACCATAATCGACAAGTTTAAAGGTGGTCCTGTGGGGATTACTACTTTAGCAACTGCCGTTAGTGAAAGTGCCGAAACCATTGAAGAAGTTTACGAACCCTTTTTAATTCAGCAAGGCTTTATAATGCGTACACCACGCGGACGTGAAGTTACCGAAGCGGCTTATTTGCATCTAGGACGCACCAAAGGACCGGTACAAGGCGGTTTGTTTTAAAGCCAATCCTAGTCTTTCAAAAAAGAAAGATAAACAGGCTAAATAGATGTGTTATTTTAATTAAAATGAGCAATCGACATATACAGGGTTTGGGTGCTCTCTTCCTGGAGTTGAGAGCACTTAAGCCCTGTAGGGGAGAAACAGTTATAAATAGGATTCAGATTGTAACGGATTTTAAATCCGTGCTTATAGTCTTTTATAACCAGGGCCTCAATAGATTGACTTTTTTAAAAACTACTTATATGAAATATTTAATTATCTTTTTTTTATTCATATCCACAGTTTCAGCTCAGGAAAAAGTGCAGAGCCGTCAGTTTGATAAAGTGACCAATATGACGGTTACCGAGTCTACTGTTATTTATGACTATGATACAGGAAAATTAATTGATATAAGCGATATTAGTAATTTTGGTAAGTTACTTAAAAAGTATCCTAAGGCGGATTTAATGGTCAAGGACACTGATTTAAATGGTTACCCCACGACGTATTATTTTATTAAAGATGCAAGTCTTGCTCATGATAAAAAAGAAAATCTAAATGTAGTCAAGATTAAACAGAAAGATATTACTAATTCAATTTTCGATTTAAGTAATATTGACACGAAATATACCTTAATAATTTTACAGCATGAACTCGAATTTCCTAGAATTAATGTAGAAAGCATTAGTGAAGTTGAAAACGCTGCTTTGGATAAAGGATTTACGTCTTTAATATTAACAGAATCTATTTATAATCAGGCAAAAACTTTTGCCAGTTCCGAAGGATTAAAATCAATAATTATTCCCAACGCTTCTGCATTAATTAGATCTTTCGATACAAATAGATACCCGTTTTTTGTGTTATTAAATGCAGATAAGGCTATTGTTTTTTCTTGTGTTAGAGATTATGAAATTATTGATAAGTTGTTAACCCTTGAATAAAAAAGCGGACTATACTCGTTGGATTAAAACCGAAGCCAAACGTCTCGGTTTTATGTCTTGTGGTATTAGTAAATCCCAATTTTTAGAAGCCGAAGCCCCACGTTTAGAGCGGTATTTAAATCAGAATTTCCATGGCGAAATGCAATACATGGAAAATCATTTCGATAAACGTTTAGACCCAACAAAACTAGTAGAAGGTTCTAAATCTGTGATTTCTGTACTGTTGAATTATTTTCCTGCAGAGCAACAAATTTCAAGCAGTTATAAATTATCTAAATATGCTTATGGCACCGATTATCATTTCATTATAAAAGATAAGTTAAAAGCATTACTGGAGTTTATTCAAACCAAAATAGGCGAGGTCGAGGGCCGTGCTTTTGTAGATTCGGCTCCGGTGTTAGATAAAGCTTGGGCAGCGAAATCGGGTTTAGGGTGGATTGGGAAACACAGTAATCTGTTAACCCAACAAGTGGGATCTTTTTATTTTATTGCCGAATTGATTGTGGATTTAGAATTAGAATACGATACTATTACTACAAACCATTGTGGTACATGTACCAAATGCATCGACGCTTGTCCAACAGAAGCCATTACAGAACCTTATGTAGTTGATGGTAGCAAATGCATTTCTTACCTAACTATAGAGCTAAAAAACAATATTCCAACAGCATTCAAAGACAAAATGGACGACTGGATGTTTGGTTGCGATGTGTGCCAGGATGTTTGTCCGTGGAATCGTTTCTCAACCCCACATAACGAACCACTTTTTAATCCGCATCCAGATTTATTTCAAATGACTAAAAACGACTGGGAAGACATAACCACCGATACCTTCAATAAAGTTTTTAAAAAATCGGCAGTAAAACGTACTAAGTTTGCGGGATTAAAACGTAATATTGATTTTTTGAAATAATCTTTTAAAAGACAGCTTTAAACTATTTTCAGACTATATAAATACGAAAACGATTGCATTTAAATTTTGATAGAATCAATCAAAATAAATCATCAAAAATAAACATCTTCCTATAAAATAGATTAGAGTTTCACGCATAGGATTGTTACATTTGTTAGTCATTAACATTTGTAATTATGAGTAAACAGAGCAAGAGAAGAGAAGCACTAATTTATCATGCCAAGCCAACACCTGGTAAAATTAAAGTTGTTCCAACTAAAAAATACGCTACCCAAAGAGATTTAGCATTAGCCTATTCGCCAGGAGTAGCAGAGCCTTGCTTAGAAATAGCAAAAAATAAAGAAAACGCTTATAAATATACCACCAAAGGAAATTTGGTTGCCGTAATCTCTAATGGTACAGCCGTGTTAGGTTTAGGAAATATAGGTCCAGAAGCCTCTAAACCGGTTATGGAAGGTAAAGGTTTGCTGTTTAAAATATTCGCAGATATTGATGTGTTCGATATTGAAGTGGATACCGAAGATGTTGAAACCTTTATTCAAACCGTAAAAATGATTGCTCCAACATTTGGAGGAATTAATTTAGAAGATATTAAAGCTCCAGAAGCTTTTGAAATTGAACGTCGTTTAAAAGCAGAATTAGATATTCCTGTAATGCACGACGATCAGCACGGAACGGCAATTATATCGGCGGCAGCTTTAATTAATGCCTTAGAGCTTTCTGAAAAGAAAATTGAAGATGTACAAATTGTAATTAGTGGGGCTGGTGCAGCAGCTATTTCTTGTACGCGATTATACCAAGCTTTTGGTGCAAGACGAGAAAATATCGTGATGTGCGATAGTAAAGGTGTTATTAGAGACGATCGTGAAAATTTAACAGCAGAAAAAGCAGAATTTGCAACCCATAGAAAAATAGACACTCTAACCGATGCCATGAAAGATGCCGATGTATTTATTGGCTTATCTATGGCCGATGTGGTTACTCCAGAGATGCTATTAATAATGGCCGAAAACCCAATCGTATTTGCTATGGCTAATCCCGATCCAGAAATAGCGTACCAATTAGCAATAGATACTCGTAAAGATATTATTATGGCTACAGGGCGAAGCGATCATCCTAACCAAGTGAATAATGTTTTAGGATTTCCGTTTATTTTTAGAGGTGCGCTAGATGTACGTGCTACTAAAATTAACGAGGAAATGAAAATGGCAGCGGTTGTGGCTTTAGCAGAGTTAGCAAAAGAGCCCGTACCAGAACAAGTAAATATTGCCTATGGCGAGACCCGTTTAACTTTTGGTAAAGATTATATCATTCCAAAACCATTCGACCCTCGATTAATAGCTCAAATACCACCAGCAGTTGCAAAAGCCGCTATGGAAAGTGGTGTTGCTAAAGAGCCTATTTTAGATTGGGAAGATTATGAAAACGAATTAGAAAGCCGATTAGGAACAGATAATAAGCTGATTAAATTACTATTTAATCGTGCTAAAATGAATCCGAAACGTGTGGTGTATGCCGAAGCAGATAAGCTAGAAGTTTTAAAAGCGGCACAAATCGCATTCGATGAAGGGATTGCAAAACCTATTTTACTAGGGCGTCGCGAAACCATTTTAAAATTAATGGAAGAAATCGAGTTTGATGCCGAGGTTGAAATTATTGACCCAAAATCTGATGAAGAACAAGATCGTAAATTACGATATGCAAAAGTGTATTGGGAACAACGTAAGCGTCGCGGAGTAACTTTATATTCTGCAGAAAGCCTTATGCGCGAGCGTAATTATTTTGGTGCCATGATGGTAAACGAAGGCGATGCAGATGCTTTAATTTCTGGATTTTCTAGAGCTTACCCAGCAGTAGTAAAACCTATGTTAGAGGTTATCGGGATGGCAAAAGGTGCAACACGTGTAGCAACAACCAATTTGATGATGACACAACGTGGTCCGATGTTTTTAAGTGATACCGCTATAAATGTAGATCCGTCGGCTAAAGATTTAGCTACTATTGCTAGAATGACTGCTACGGCAGTAAAAATGTTCGGATTAGAACCTGTAATAGCCATGACTTCATATTCGAATTTTGGATCGTCGACTAACGAACGCGCTTCAAAAATACGTGAAGCCGTTTCATTTTTACATAGACAATACCCTAATTTAATTGTAGATGGTGAAGTGCAAACAGATTTTGCTTTAAACAGCGAATTGCTTCAAGAAATTTTCCCATTCTCGAAATTGGCTGGTAAAAAAGTGAATACCTTAATTTTTCCAAATTTAGATGCAGCCAACATCACCTATAAACTATTAAAAGTGATGAACAATGCAGAGTCGGTAGGACCTATTATGTTAGGAATGCGTAAACCTGTTCATATATTACAATTAGGAGCAAGCGTAGACGAAATTGTAAACATGACGGCCATTGCTGTTGTTGATGCACAACAAAAAGAAAAGCGATAAGGAGATTGCATGAAAAGCAATGAGTTAAAATGTGAAAAAAAATGTTACATTTGGAGCTATAACAATCCTAGCTAATGATTTCACATATTCAAGGGAAATTAGTAGAAAAAAATCCAACAAATGTCGTTATAGATTGTAATGGTGTTGGATATTTTTTAAATATTTCGCTGCATACATATTCGCAAATTCCAGATCTGGAACACATAAAATTATACACACAACTTTTAGTAAAAGAAGACTCCCATACCTTGTATGGGTTTTCTTCTATTGCCGAACGCGATATGTTTAGATTGCTTATCTCGGTAAGTGGTATAGGCGCGGGTACTGCGCGTACCATGCTGTCTTCTTTAACTCCAAAACAAGTTCGTGAAGGTATAGCCAAAGAAGATGTTGCTTTAATACAATCTATAAAAGGAATAGGTGTAAAAACAGCGCAACGAGTTATTATAGATTTAAAGGATAAAGTTTTAAAGATTTACGATATTGATGAAGTTTCTGCATCATCAAACAATACCAACAAAGATGAAGCGTTATCTGCTTTAGAAGTCCTTGGTTTTGTTAAAAAGCAAGCAGAGCGTGCTGTAGACAAAATTGTTAAAGCAGAGCCAGATGCATCAGTAGAAACCATTATAAAACAAGCTTTAAAAAATTTATAATAGATTTTGAATACAACTCATTTTAACGCTTTTAATCTTACCATAAAAACAGTTGTTGTTTTCTTAGTACTGTTTTTAATTACAGTTACAGGGGTTGCGCAAACAACACCAACTATACCTCAAGATAGTATTAAAACGGGTCATACTTTAGGGCGTATAAATATGCCAAACCCTACAAGTATTGTTTCAAAATATACTTATGATGCGTTTACAAATCGTTATATCTACACCGAGTCTGTAGGCGAGTTCAATATCAATTATCCTATAATTTTAACCCCAGACGAGTTTGAAGAATTGGTGCAAGCCGAAAATTTAAAATCGTATTACAAGCAAAAAATTGATGCTTTCGATGGTAAAAAAGAGGGTTCCGAAGACGGAAAGAAAAACCTATTGCCTGCTTTTTATGTGAATTCTAGCTTTTTCGAATCTATTTTTGGAGGGAGTACCGTAGAGGTTATTCCACAAGGTTCGGTAGAGATGGATTTGGGAGTTTTGTTTTCAAAGCAAGACAATCCGGCGTTTTCTCCTAGAAATAGAAGTAATTTTAGTTTCGATTTCGACCAACGTATTAGTTTAAGTTTACTAGGAAATGTTGGGACACGTTTGCAGGTTACAGCAAATTACGATACACAATCTACATTCGACTTTCAGAATTTAATAAAATTAGAATACACCCCAACCGAAGACGATATCATTCAAAAAATTGAAGTCGGTAATGTGAGTATGCCTTTAAATAGTACTTTAATTACAGGTGCACAAAGTTTATTTGGTGTAAAAACGCAATTACAATTTGGTAAAACTACGGTAACCGGTATTTTTTCTGAACAAAAATCGGAAACGCGTACTGTGGTAGCTCAAGGTGGTGGAACACTAGAAGAATTTGAATTATTTGCGAGAGACTACGACGAAAACCGTCACTTTTTCTTAGCACAATACTTTAGAGAAAAATACGATGAGGCTTTATCAAATTATCCGTTTATAAATACAAACGTTCAAATTACCCGTATTGAAGCCTGGATTACCAACCGTACCAATAGTACAGATAATGTTAGAAATATAGTAGGTTTTCAAGATTTAGGAGAGTCGAATTCTGAATTAATTGGTTCTGCAGTAAATATTTTTAACAGTCCGGGTGCCTTTCCAGATAACGGAAACAATGCTTACGACCCTACTTTAATAGGTAAGGCTAATGGGCAATTAACATCGGCGGTAAGAGATATTGCCACCGTACAATCCGGAATTTTAGTTCCAGGAACTAGCGAAGGAAAAGATTATGCAAAACTAGAAAATGCTAAAAAATTAGTTCAGGGTACAGAATTTATTTTAAATACGCAATTGGGGTATATTTCCTTAAATCAGCGATTAAATAATGATGAAATTTTAGCTGTTGCCTTTCAGTTTACGGTAGGAGGTAAAGTGTATCAGGTTGGGGAATTTGCCAACGACGGTGTAAATGCTACAGATATTGAAGGCGACGACGATGAGAATGCGCAAACGGTAATTACAAATAATAGTTTAGTATTAAAATTACTTAAGAGTCCGATTACAAATGTAAATCAGCCAATTTGGAAGCTGATGATGAAAAACATCTACGATACGGGGGCTTACCAATTAACCCAAGAAGATTTTAAATTAAATATATTTTATACAGAAGCATCACCGTTAAACTATATTTCCCCAGTTGGTGGAGATTTTGGAACAACCTTCGATGGCGACCCTATTCAAGAAGTACCATTACTGCGTTTATTCAATTTTGATAAATTAAATTATAACGGAGACCCGCAAGCGCGAGGAGATGGATTCTTCGATTATGTAAGTGGCATGACTGTTATTCCGTCTAACGGAAAAATTGTGTTTACCAAAGCTGAACCTTTTGGATCGTACCTATTCGATGTGTTACACATCCCTTCAAGTTCCGAAGATTATAACGATCCTAACACTTACAACCCTAACCAGCAGAAGTATGTATTTAACGAGTTATATGAAGTTACGAAAACGAAGGCTCAAGATTATGCCGAGAAAAATAAGTTTCAAATAAAGGGACGTTATAAATCTACCGGAGGCGAAGGTATTCCTATTGGCGCGTTTAATGTACCACGTGGTTCGGTTACTGTAACCGCTGGTGGACGTGTGCTAGTAGAAGGTATAGATTATACGGTTAATTACCAGTTGGGACAAGTTCAAATTTTAGATGAAGCTTTAAAAGCATCAAATACACCAATCCAAGTATCTACAGAAAACAACGCTGTGTTCGGGCAGCAAACAAAACGTTTTATGGGGGTTAATGTAGAGCATCAATTTAGCGATAAATTTGTGTTAGGGGCTACCATGTTAAACCTTCACGAACGGCCAATAACGCAAAAAGCAAATTATAGCACAGAACCTATAAATAATACCATTTTTGGGTTTAACGGAAATTACTCTACCGAAGTACCTTTTTTAACCCGCTTGGTTAATAAATTACCAAACATAGATACCGATGTGCCCTCAAATTTATCGGTTCGTGGGGAATTTGCTTATTTAAAACCTGGAGCCCCAAAAGGAACAGATTTTAATGGAGAAGCTACGGCCTATGTCGATGATTTTGAAGGCTCGCAAAATGCCATTTCTTTAAAGGCACAACAGTCTTGGTTTTTATCAAGCAGACCTGTAGGTTTAAATGTGCCTAGCAATCCTAACGAAGACCAAAACGGGATTCAAAACGGGTACCAGCGTGCTATGTTAAACTGGTATATGATCGATCCTATTTTTTATTCGAGTCAACGGCCTTCGGGAATGACAGATAATGATATTTCGGGTTTATACACCAGTCGTGTGTTTATTCAAGAATTATTTCCAGAACAGGGAATTGCACAAGGGCAATCTACTGTTTTAAACACCCTAGATTTGGCGTATTATCCAGACGAACGTGGGCCTTATAATTTCGATCCGAATACAAAAAGTGGAACCATTCCAAATCCAGAAGATAGTTGGGCCGGAATTACTAGAGCTTTAACTTCTACAGATTTTGAGCAAGCCAATGTTGAATATATCGAATTCTGGTTACAAGATCCGTTTCAAGAAAATGAATCGAATCCTGGAGGAAAACTGGTTTTTAATCTAGGAAATATTTCGGAAGACATTATTAAAGACGGAAGAAAACAATACGAAAACGGATTGCCTAAAGACGGAAATTCTTCTTTATTACCAACCACCGAGTGGGGAACAGTTGTACCACAAAACCAATCGTTAGTTTATGCTTTCGACAGTCAAGGAAACGAACGTACCAATCAAGATGTTGGTTACGATGGGTATAGTGATGAAGAAGAAGGAATTGCTTTTGGAATTGATTTTGGACCCGACCCGTCGAACGATAATTACACATATTTCCTAAACACAAGTGGAGATATTTTTCAGCGTTATAAAGGTTATAATGGAGTGGATGGAAACTCGCCAGAAGTTTTTTCTGATACAAATAGAGGATCGACTACCCAACCCGATGTAGAAGATATTAACCGTGATAACACTATGAATACCATAGATAGTTATTACGAATACGAGTTAGATTTAAACCCGACGAATTTACCGAAAAGTCCGAGTGATGTTGGAAATATACCACCAACTAACCCATTAAGTGAATACATAAAAGATATTAAAGTTGAGCCGAGATTATTGGCCAATGGGCAAACAACAAATGTAAGATGGTATCAATTTAGAATTCCTGTTGAAGGTTCGAATGTGAAATCGGTAGGGGGTATCACCGATTTAAGATCGATACGATTTGCACGTATGTATGTAAAAGGTTTTATAGAGCCAACCGTATTTCGTTTTGGAACTTTAGATTTAGTACGAAGCGATTGGAGGCGTTATACTTTAGCGTTAGACAAGGATGACGTTACACCAGACGATCCAGAAACAGAATTTTCTGTAGGTGTGATTAGCACCTTAGAAAATGATGGTATTTACCAATCTCCTCCAGGTGTAGATCCAGAAGAATTATATAATAACAATACCGTAATTCAGCAAAACGAGCAATCTTTAGTTCTAAATGTTTGTGGTTTAGAAGAAGCGGATTCTAGAGCTGTTTATAAAAATATTAGCATAGACATGCGTCAATATAAACGTCTGCGTATGTTTGTGCATGCCGAAGACGATGGTACGATGGGCTTAGACGATTATCCGGTGGCGTTTATTAGAATGGGTAACGATTTAACTCAGAACTATTATCAGATTGAAATTCCGTTAAAAAAGAGCGAAGGCACCTCTAGGGAAGCGCTTTGGCCAGAAGAAAACGAAGTCAATTTAGCCATAGAATTACTTCAGCAAATAAAATCGAAAGGTTTAGCCGACGGAAGTTTGGCCAACGAAGATCCCACATTTTACGATGTAGAAGGTAGCGATTTAACTTTGGTTACCGATCCGTATAGTGGTTATGTGCTAGGGCAGCAACGTATAGGGATAAAAGGAAATCCGAATTTTGGAGATATTAGAACCTTAATGTTAGGAGTTAAAAACGGCGCTAATAGCCCGCAATGTGGTGTGTTCTGGTTTAACGAATTACGTTTGTCTGATATGGATAACGATGGGGGTTGGGCAGCGATTTTAAGTGTAGATTCTAACTTAGCCGATTTTGCCAATGTAAGTGCAACAGGAAGACAAAGTACGGCTGGTTTTGGTAGTATAGAACAAGGGCCAAGCGAACGTAGTTTAGAAGATGTGGTGCAATACGATGTGGTAACCAATGTAAATATTGGGCAACTACTTCCAAAAAAATGGGGTGTTCAAATTCCATTTAATTTCGGGCAAAGTGAAGAAACCATCACCCCAAAGTACGATGCATATTACCGCGATTTAGAATTAGATACACAGTTAGATAATACTAACAATGTGGATTCGGTTTTAAAAGTGAACGAGAATTATACCAAGCGAAAGAGTATCAACTTTATTGGTGTTAGAAAAATAAGAACCACAGAGGATAAGCCACATTTTTACGATGTAGAGAATTTTACTTTAAACTACTCGTTTAACAAAACCGAGCATCGCGATTTCGAAATAGAAAATTCTGTTGATAAGGCGGTACGATTAGGAGCAAATTACGCGTATAATTTCACTCCAAAAACCATAGAGCCTTTCAAGAAAAACGATTCTTTATTTACAGGTAAATATTGGCAGATTTTAAAAGATTTCAACTTTAATTATTTGCCTACAACTTTTACGGTGAGTTCTAATATTTTAAGAAATTACAATAAACAACGATTTAGAGAAGTCGAACTTGGAGAAGGAAATATCGGGTTAGAGGAGCTATACAGACGTAATTATACTTTCGATTTTCAATATACCTTTAGTTATAATTTAACTCGGGCCTTACAAATTAACTTTACTACCTCGAAGAATAATATTGTAAGGAATTATTTTAAAGACAATATTATTAATGGCGAACAAGACCCCACCTTAGATGTTTGGGATGGATTCTTAGATATAGGTGCGCCGAATAGGCAGTATCAGCAATTAGGAATTAATTACGAGTTACCATTGTATAAAATCCCATTTTTAAGCTTTTTACAAGCGACGTATGCGTATACCGGAGATTTTCAATGGCAAAAAGGTTCAGATTTATATGGCGATTTAGAAATAGATGGCGCTACTTACGACTTAGGGAACACTATTCAGAATGCGAATGTGCATAACCTAAACACGTCTATGGATATGAACAAACTCTATAAATATCTGGGCTTGGTGAAAAAACCTGCGGCGAGAGCAGCACCAAGACGCCCACAACCGCAAGGCGCAGCAGAAGCTAATCCAGAACAAGCGAGTAATAAAAGTAACGCTTGGGTAAATGCAGGTATAGATATTTTAACGATGGTTAAACGTATCCAATTAAATTATCAGGAAAATAATGGAACCTATTTACCAGGATATTTACAAACTCCAGGATTTTTAGGAACCGTACAACCAACATTTGGATATACGATAGGAAGCCAAAGCGATATTAGAGATTATGTTGCCAAAAAAGGTTGGTTAACTGTGTATCCAGATTTTAACGAACAATATACAGAAACACATAATAGACAATTAGATATTTCGGCAAACTTAGAACCTGCCAAAGATTTAAAAATAGATTTAATTTTTAATCGTTTGTATTCCGAGAGTTTTACAGAAAATTATGTTATCGATCAATTAAATGGTGAATACGAGTATAATGCACTAACGCCAAATACTTATGGTAATTTTAATATTTCTACGTTATTGATTAAAACGGCATTTGGAACAAGCGATGAAAACGGTTCGAAAGCGTTTACCGATTTTAGATCGAATCGATTAATTGTATCGAGACGTCTAGCTCAACAAGCAGGTGTAGATATGAGTAATCCAGATAACTTTGAAAACGGAGATGTTAATGGATATGCCTTAGGATTTGGTAAAAGTAGTCAGGCTGTCCTGCTACCATCTTTTTTAGCGGCGTACCAAGGGCAAGATGCCGATGGTGTAAGTTTAAGTGCTTTTAGGAATATGCCTTTACCTAACTGGGATTTAAAATACACTGGGTTTATGAAAATGGCTTGGTTTAAAAAACACTTTAAACGTTTTTCTGTTGGCCATGGTTACCGTTCTACGTATACCATAAACCAATTTACTACCAATTTAGATTACAACTCTATTAATTACGATTTAGATTATACGCAACAACCCGACGACGTGTTAAACCAGTCAGGCGATTATAAAAATGAAAACTTATACAGTAACATCAATTTAACCGAGATGTTTAGTCCGTTAATTCGTTTAGATTTCGAAATGCAGAATTCTATTAAAATTCTTACCGAGATTAGAAAAGATAGGTTACTGTCTTTAAGTTTCGATAATAATTTAATGACCGAAATTATAGGAAACGAATATATAATAGGTTTAGGGTATCGTATAAAAGATGTAAGAATGCGTTCTAAATTGGCTGGCCCAAATAGAACGATAGTAAGCGACATTAATATGAAAGCCGATGTGTCTTTAAGAGAAAATAAAACGATTATTAGATATTTAGACCTAAATAATAATCAAGTTACTTCCGGACAAACAATATGGGGATTAAAATACACGGCAGATTATGCCTTTAGTAAAAACCTATCGGCGATCTTTTATTTCGATTATAGTTTTTCAGAATACGCCATTTCTACAGCATTTCCACAAACCACATTGCGCTCTGGTTTAACCGTGCGATATAATTTTGGGAATTAGTAATTAAAGTTTGATATTCGGTCGCGAATAAATACATTTGTTAAACCTAATTAAAATAGAAATATAAAATGAATATTCCATCAGAATTAAAGTACACTAAAGACCACGAGTGGGTAAAAATTGAAGACGACATCGCAACTGTAGGTATCACCGATTTTGCACAAAGCGAATTAGGAGACATCGTTTATGTTGAGGTTGAAACCGTAGACGAAACTTTAAATATAGAAGAAGTTTTTGGAACTGTTGAAGCTGTAAAAACAGTTTCAGATTTATTTTTACCATTATCTGGGGAAATTATTGAATTTAACGAAAGATTGGAAGACGAGCCTGAAATCGTAAATTCAGATCCTTATAGAGACGGATGGATGATTAAAATTAAATTTAACAACCCATCAGAGTTAGAAACATTGCTTTCAGATGAAGATTATAAGGCTTTAGTTGGTGCTTAATAAACGCCTACTAATACCAGCTGCAATTTTTTATACCCTTGTTTTATCAACGGTAAGCCTAATTAATTTAGGCAATTTAACAGCAGGAACTCCAAAAAACAGCGATAAAGCGTTTCATTTTTTGGCATATTGTTTGTTAGCATTAGTATGGTATGTAGTGTTTAAAATAGGTTTTAAATGGCCGAAAACCAAATCATTAGTTACATCTGGTATTGTTTCTATATGTTTTGGAATCTTAATTGAATGCCTTCAAGGTGGGTTTACCCAAAGCAGACAATTTGATGTTTTAGACATAGTAGCGAATAGCACTGGTGTTTTTTTAATGCTCATTATTTTGGCATTTATTAAAAAAACTAATTATAAAAAAATATAAACGTTTGCTTTTTTGCCAAATAAATGGTTATTTTAGCAATCCTGAAAACAAGATATTATTATGGAACTTAAGAAAAACCCTAAAGCAAATGTTTCCCGTAACAGCGCTTTATACTTTGCAATTGGTTTAGCTTTAATGTTAGCCTTAACTAATTTTGCAATTAATTACAAAAGCTACGATAAAGAGGCTATCGATATTGGTATGATTAATATGGATCAAGAATTGGAAGAAGAAATTCCAATTACTGAACAAATAAAAACGCCACCACCTCCACCACCGCCACCAGCAGCACCTGAAGTTATTGAGGTTGTAAAAGATGAGGTAGAAGTTGAGGAAACTGTAATTGAGTCTACAGAAACAAGTCAAGAAGAAGAAATTGCTGAGGTAGAAGAAGTTGTTGTAGAAGAGGTGGAAGAAGATGTTGAGGTACCATTCTCTATTATTGAAAACGTTCCTGTATTCCCAGGATGTGAAAAAGGAGATAACAATGCTAAAAAAGCTTGTATGTCTGAGAAAATTTCAAAATTCGTAGGGAAAAACTTTAATACAGATTTAGCGGGTGAATTAGGTTTATCAGGAAGACAACGTATTAATGTGATCTTTAAAATCGACAAAAAAGGAAATATTACAGGGGTACGTGCTAGAGCACCACATCCTAAATTAGAGCAAGAGGCTGCACGTGTAATTAATAAATTACCACAAATGAAGCCAGGTATGCAACGTGGTAAGGCGGTAATTGTACCTTACTCACTTCCAATCGTATTCCAAGTACAAGATTAAATTATAAGTGTTTAAATATTAAAATCCCGATACATATTGTGTCGGGATTTTTTTTGTCTTCATTTTTTTAATTTCAGAGTACTCAAAAAATAGTATCTTTCGGCCCTTAACTATCAGCCGCAATTTTTATATGAGACTATTAATTGTAATGTTACTACTCGTTCTACCAATACGACAGTATGCACAACAACCACAATTAGAACAACCTTTTTTAGAAAAACCTCCCGTATTTAATCAGTGCGAAAACTCGAATTTCGATGAGCTTCAAGCGTGTTTCGATAAAACGGTTTTCCATACCATTTACGATAACTTTCAAGTGCCAGAAGAGGTGGTTAACAACCAGTATAAGGGTGAGATTGTCGTGCTTTTCGAGGTCGATAAAGAAGGGGTTTTTAAAGCGTTTTACACCGATGCTGTGTACAATTCTCTTCAAGAAGAGGCTAAGCGTGTGTTTACATTACTTCCAAAAATTCAACCGGCTACATTTAACGGGAAACCTATAGCTAAACAGTATTCTTTAACTATTAAAATTCCGTTAGTAGCCTATCTGGACCAAACGGAAACGGCAAGCCCTGTTAAAACTGTAAACCCCATAGAGGAACGTGTAAAAAATGAATTAGACAGTATCAATAAGTCGGTTAAATTCAATACAAAAAAACAGTTTAGTAGTACCTTGAATATTCCGTTTAATCATAGTTATTATGCGAAATTCGATAGACAAATAAATCTTGTTGGTACAAATAGTCACACGGCCTCGAAACCTTTAATGTATAGCGATGTCAATACCTACTACGATTTTGAAGCTGAACAAAATAAAACTAAAAAGGATGTATCAACCTGGTTAGGGCGAAAATTTTGGAACGATCATTTGGTAGAGCTTGAAGGTAAAAACTATTGGTTTTTATTAGATCCTGTATTCGACCTTCAAATTGGAAAAGATACCGAAGCCGATTTTTCTTCTACATTTATGAATACTAGAGGGATTGTGTTTCAAGGAGGATTAGGAAAACATTTTAGTTTTTATACCTCATTCTATGAAAGTCAGGGGCGTTTTGCACAGTATTTTAACACCTATGCCGAAAGCATTAAAGCTTGGGGGCCAGATCCTGCTTTAATTCCAGGTAGAGGTATTGCCAAAGGTTACAAGGACAATGCATACGATTTTCCGGTGGCGGAAGCATACATGTCTTACACGCCAGCCAAGTTTCTAAACTTGCAGTTTGGTAGTGGTAAAAATTTTATTGGAGACGGTTACCGATCGCTATTACTTAGCGATGTGGCTACGCCAACACCCTTTTTAAAACTTAATGTTTCTTTCTGGAAATTAAAATATACAAGTACCTGGATTTGGGGAAAAGATGTTAGGCCAGAAGTTACTGTAGATAAAACCTATTTAACTAAGTATATGTCGAATCATTATTTGAGTTTAAACATTACCAAACGCTTAAATATTGGGTTGTTTGAATCTGTGGTGTGGAGCAATACTAACGATAGGGGGTTTGATGTGAATTATTTAAACCCGATAATTTTTTTAAGAGCTGTAGAATTTGAAACTGGACAAGGAGCCGGAAATGCCATACTTGGATTTACCTCTAAATATAAGCTGAACGATGACATGAATTTATACGGACAATTTATTTTAGATGAGTTTTCGTTAAGCGATGTTACAGCAGGGGAAAAAAGCTGGAAGAATAAATTTGGATTTCAATTAGGATATAAGTATTTCAATGCCTTTAAGGTTGATAATTTATTGCTTCAAGCAGAGTATAATCAAGTAAGACCTTATACATATTCTCATAATACCATAGTTTTAAACTACGGTAATTATAATCAGTCTATGGCACATTTATGGGGGGCTAATTTTAGAGAGTTTATTTTAATAGGACGATATAATTATAAACGCTGGTCGGCAGATGCCAAGTTAATTTTTGGAGTAAGAGGATTAGATTTTGATAAGGCAGAAGACGATTATAGTTATGGAGGCGACATTTATCGCGATTATAACGATAGACCTTACGATACCAATGTTAAAATTGGACAAGGAATTAAAACAAAAACTATAAATGCCGAATTGCAAGCTGGCTATTTAATTAACCCTGCAACAAATTTAAAAGTATTTACAAATATAAGTTACCGAAATTTCAATCCAGACGCTACTACAGCCACCACTTTTAAGAGTAATACCGTGTGGTTTAATGTTGGATTACGCAGCGATCTATTTAATTGGTATTTTGATTTGTAGAATTAACTTTTCAAAGTATATTTGCGCACTTTGAATTTATTAAAACGATTAAGTAATCGATACCTTGGCTAGTACACAAACGTCCGTAAAGACACATTCCCTAATTTCAGATTTTAAAGAAATCACCAAGATGCGCTTATCTTTAAGTGTGGTGTTTTCTTCATTAGCCGGTTATTTATTGGGGGTAGATGTGGTAGATTTAAAAACATTGGTGCTTTTGGCCTTTGGAGGATACTTTATGGTAGGAGCATCGAATGCGTTTAATCAAATTATAGAAAAGGACCTCGATGCTTTAATGGATCGTACAAAAGATCGTCCGGTACCGGCAGGAAGAATGTCTGTTAATACAGCTTTTATAATTGCATCTATATTCACCCTTCTAGGCGTTATCGTTTTATATGCTATAAACCCTAAAACAGCTATGTTTGGGGCTATTTCTATATTTATTTACACCTGCGTCTATACGCCTTTAAAAACCAAAACACCATTATCTGTTTTTGTAGGCGCTATTCCCGGAGCAATACCTTTCATGTTAGGATGGGTTGCAGCAACCAATAATTTTGGAATTGAACCGGGGGTATTATTTATGTTGCAATTTTTCTGGCAATTCCCTCACTTTTGGGCTATTGGTTGGTTTTTATACGACGATTATAAGAAAGGTGGATTTTTTATGTTGCCAACCGGGAAACGAGACAAAGGGACTGCGGTACAAACCATAATGTATACCATTTGGACCATTATAATTTCTATTATCCCTGCTTTTGGCTTTACAGGTAAATTATTTTTAACGCCATTCGCTGCAGTTATTGTATTTTTGTTCGGATTGGTTATGCTTTACTATGCATTGCAGTTATTTAAAAAATGACGGCTGTTGCTGCAAAGCAATTAATGTTGGCGAGTGTTTCGTACATCACACTAATACAAATCATTTACGTATTAGATAAATTTTTAAGATAGCATGGATTTAACACAGGGTACTATAGAAGAAAAAACATACAGAGCTAAAAAAGTAATGCTTTGGTTTGGTATTATTTCTTTAATTATGTCGTTTGCAGGATGGACAAGTGCGTTTATTGTTAGTAGTACACGCCCAGATTGGCTATCAGATTTTCAACTTCCAAATGCTTTTTTAGTTAGTACCATTTTAATTTTATTAAGTAGTGCCACCTTCTTTATGGCAAAACAAATGCTTAAAAAAGGGAATAGACAAGCTACAACGATACTCTTGTTGGTAACCTTAGGCCTAGGGATTGCATTTGTTGTTAACCAATTTGCAGGGTTCAGACAAATTATAGAAGCAGGTTACAATTTTACCGGTCCAACTAGTAATATTACAATGTCTTATGTGTATATTATTGCAGTAATGCATATTATTCACGTTATTGTGGGCTTAATTTGCCTTATAGTTGTAATTTATAATCATTTTAAACAAAAGTATAGTGCCTCGAAAATGCTTGGTTTTGAACTTGCAGCGACTTTCTGGCATTTCGTAGATTTTCTATGGGTTTACCTCTTTTTGTTTTTATATTTCTTTAAATAAATAATTTGTATATTTTTGACTAACCATAAAACCAATTAATTAATATGAATACTACAGTTGTAAATACTGGAACCGAAGGTAAAACTTGGGGCGGTGGTAACGAACCACTTCGCGCAAGTTATGGTAAAATGATGATGTGGTTTTTCATCGTTTCCGATGCCTTAACTTTCTCTGGCTTTTTAGCAGCCTACGGATTTTCAAGATTTAAATTTATCGATTCATGGCCTATAGCAGATGAGGTGTTTACACACGTTCCGTTTCTACATGGTCAGGATTTACCAATGATTTATGTTGCTTTCATGACGTTTATCTTAATTATGTCGTCTGTTACTATGGTACTTGCCGTAGATGCAGGACATCATTTAAATAAACAAAAAGTAACGATTTACATGTTTTTAACCATTATAGGTGGTATCATTTTCGTTGGATCTCAAGCTTGGGAATGGAAAACATTTATTACAGGTGAATATGGTGCTGTACAAACACGTTCTGGTAACTTACTTCAATTTGTAGATACAGATGGTCATCGTGTAGCTATTAGCGATTTCGCTATACCAGCACACGGAGAACGTGTACAACATGAAAGAAATAAAGGACTTTGGTTTACAAATGAAGCATCGCTTCCTCCATTTTCTGTAGATGAAGTTGTAAAAGGTTTAGAGGCTAACGAACATGTTTTAGTAAGAACAGAATTACTAAACGAAGAAGGTCAAAAAACAGTATTATCAAGAGCAGAATCTTTAAGACAATTAAAATCTCACGGACAGCTAGTTGTTCAAGGTGCTAATCTTGAAGTAAACGAATATGGGAAACCTATTTTTGCAGATTTCTTCTTCTTCATTACAGGATTCCACGGGTTTCACGTACTTTCTGGAGTGATCTTAAACATTATTATTTTCTTTAATGTTATTATTGGTACTTACGAAAGACGTAGAAGTTACGAAATGGTTGAAAAGGTTGGTTTATACTGGCACTTTGTAGATTTAGTTTGGGTATTTGTATTTACATTCTTCTACCTAGTTTAATTTTAAAATATAATCTTTTAGAAAAATGGCACACGCACATAAATTAGAAATATTTAGAGGGGCAATTAAATTTAAATCGAATACAGATAAAATCTGGGGTGTATTAATTTTATTGTCGGTAGTTACCGCTGTAGAAGTTGTTTTGGGTATTTACAAGCCTGAAATTCTTATGGGGCATATTTTTGGAATGAAAATTTTAAACTGGATTTTCATTATTTTAACCTTAGTTAAAGCCTATTATATTACATGGGACTTTATGCATATGCGAGATGAAACTCCAGGACTAAGACGTGCTGTAGTTTGGACGGCTATATTCTTAATCTGCTATTTAATGTTTATTTTATTAACTGAAGGTGGATATATAGAACATGTGTATTCTTCAGGATATATGACTCACGATTTTTAAAATACTTTAAGTGTTAAAAGATAGTATAAGGGCGGTTTATTAAACCGTCTTTTTTATTTTTGCCCGAGATTTAAAACTGTCTTAAATAGTTTTTGTCGGCATCAGAATAAAATGTCTAATGCCATTATTAAAGCCCAAATTATGAACACGAAACAAATAAAAAGAAATGCGATATTAGGTATTTTGTTTTTTCTGCCTGTTACCTTTTTATTGTTTTTATATCCAGCAAAACACAATTACAATACTTTAGATGTGTTAACTAATGGAGTTCTCGATTTAAACGGGTTTTCTTCAGATGCCGATGCACCAATTCTTTTAGAAGATCATTTAACGGTTTTAGGATTCTTCGGAATGCATCCTATAGGAAAACATACTACGGCTTCAAATCTTAAAGAACTCGTTTACGATAAATTTAAAGGATTTAAAAAATTTCAAATAGTTATAGTACTTCCTGAAGGCACCGAAGAAGAAGCCCGAACTTTAAAGGCAGAACTAATGAAATACGAAGAACTTAAATTCTGGCATTTTGTATATGGCTCGCCTAATAGTATTAAAGCCATTCACCAAAGCCTTAATGTACCCGATGCATTAGATGCCAATTTAGCCACAGACCATGTTTATATTATAGATAACGAGTTAAGTTTAAGAGGGCGTTTAGATGATAGAACAGATAACGAATTGGCAAGTAAAAAGCCAGTCTACCAAAAAGCGTCTTACGATGCGATTAAAGTAGCCGATTTAAAAAATAAAATGAGTGAAGATGTTAGAGTCTTGTTTACCGAATATCGTCAAAAACGTAAAGGTAATTTCGATTCTACATCGCGCCGAGCAAACGATTTAAAAGGAACAGATGAGTAGTAAAACTAATTATTCGTATATAGGTATAGCCTTTATTATTTTAGTATTCGGAATTATTTTTATTCCGAAAATTGTCGACAGAATTAAAAATAACGATGTCTCGCGTAGCGATAGAATGAGTAATGTGCCCGATAATCATTATTCATCTAAAGAAAAATTAGCATTTTTAGAAATAAACGGTGAAGCAAAAAAAGTACCTGAATTTAGCTTTACTAATCAGGATGGAAAAACCATTACCAACACCGACTATCTAGGGAAAGTCTATGTGGTTGAATTTTTCTTTACTACATGCCCAACTATTTGCCCGATTATGAGCGAGAATTTAATTCAAATTCAAGATCGATTTAAATCTATAGACAATTTTGGGGTAGCGTCATTTACCATAAACCCAAGTCATGATACCCCAGAAGTTTTAAAAGAGTATGCCGAAAAATATGGGATCACCAATCCGAATTGGAATTTACTTACCGGAGATCGCGAAGCTATTTACAATTTAGCTAATCTTGGTTTTAATTTATATACTGCCGAAGAGGAGGGAGCTGCAGGTGGCTTCGAGCATTCTGGAAATTTCGCTTTAATAGATAAAAATGGATTTATAAGATCTAGAACAGATGCTTATGGGAATCCTAAAATATACTATAGAGGAACCATTACCGAAAAAGCAAAGTACGATGAAGATGGGGAAGAGGAAGAAATCACGATGCTTAAAGAAGATATTAAAAAGCTATTAAATGAATAATTCAGAATACATTGTAGATTCTAAAAAGGCAGCAAAATATAATAAATGGATTATTGTTTTATCTGTTGTTATCCCTATTGCGGTGGCTGTTTTATTTGGTGTTAAAATTCCAAATGTAGAGCCTTTATGGTTTTTACCTCCAATTTATGCGAGTATAAACGCTATAACTGCCGTTGTTTTGGTGCTCGCCTTTCTGGCAATTAAAAAGAAAAATGTAAAAAAGCACGAGTTGTTAATTAAGGTAGCCATGACGTTATCTGTTATATTTTTAGTGTTGTACGTGGCATACCATATGACTAGCGATTCTACAAAATTTGGTGGTGAAGGGGCTATAAAATATGTGTACTACTTTATTTTATTTACTCATATAGTGCTATCTATAGTTGTTATTCCGTTTGTGCTAATTACGTATGTACGCGGTATTACAAACGATATTGCCCGACATAGAAAAATTGCAAAAATTACGTTTCCACTGTGGTTATATGTAGCCGTAACAGGAGTGTTGGTTTATGCTTTAATATCACCTTATTATACATTTTAATGAAAAAACGCTATATCATTTTAATGGTTTTCATTTTGGCGGTCTCACTTTCTGCAGAGGCCCAATGTGCCATGTGTAGAGCTGTCTTAGAAACTGAAGAGGGTCAAGGTACAGCAAAAGGAATAAATGATGGTATAGTGTATTTAATGGCTATTCCGTACATATTGGTAGGGGGAATTAGTTATGTAATGTATATGAAATTCTTCAGAACAAAAAAATAATTCACTTTAGGGTGTAACAATTTTCCAGATTAGCAGTCTAATTAATGATTGTATATACAAAAGTCTTAACACTTTTTTAGTATACAATAATTTGGGTTTTGTTTAACATTGCACCTCTAAGCTAGCTAATATGATTGAAATTAAAGATTTACATAAATCTTACCATATGGGAAGTAACACACTTCACGTTTTAAAAGGTATAGATTTTAGTGTTAAAGAAGGCGAATTGGTTTCTATAATGGGGTCTTCAGGATCTGGTAAATCTACACTACTTAATATCTTAGGAATGCTAGACGAAGCCGATTCTGGTAGTTATACACTAGATGGTTTTCCTATTAAAAATTTAAACGAAAAGATTGCGGCGAACTACCGTAATAAATTTCTTGGTTTTATATTCCAATCCTTTAATCTTATCAATTATAAATCTGCTCTAGATAATGTTGCTATGCCTTTATATTATCAAGGTATGAAACGTAAAGAGCGTATAGATAAAGCAGCACATTATTTAGAAAAAGTAGGCTTGGCAGATTGGTCTCATCACTTACCAAACGAAATGTCTGGAGGTCAAAAACAACGTGTGGCGATAGCTCGAGCTTTGGCAAGCGATCCGAAAGTACTTTTAGCCGATGAGCCAACGGGAGCTTTAGATACAAAAACATCTTACGAGGTTATGGACCTTATTCAGGGGATTAACGAGGAAGGAAAAACCATTCTTATTGTAACTCACGAGCCCGATATTGCACAAATGACGAAGCGTATTGTGAATTTAAAAGATGGCTTAATTATAAATGACACCAAAGTAGAACAAGTTAGAGCTTTAGCAAATGTTTGATATTGAACGTTGGCAAGAAATTTTTGAAACCTTAAGAAAAAACAAGCTAAGAACCTTTCTTACTGGGCTTTCTGTGGCTTCGGGTATTTTTATTTTGGTTATTCTTTTAGGTTTCAGTAAAGGTATTCAAAATGGTGTAACCTCTCAGTTTGAACGCGATGCATCAAACTTGATAAGTATCCGGCCGGGACTAACCACCAAGGAGTATAAAGGTTTAAACCCTGGACGACAAATTCAATTTAAAAACAGCGATTTTAATACCATATCAAGGAAATACGCTAACGAAATAGAATATAAATCTGCCTACTATACCATTTGGGGTGGATTGGTAAATTATAAAAATGAATCGGGGAATTACAGAATTCAAGGTATTTTACCTGGCAATCAGTTTATAGAAAATGCAGATATTGGCCAAGGGCGTTTCATAAATTATTCCGATGTAGAAGAATCTAAAAAAGTGGCTGTAATAGGAAATCGGGTAAAAAAGGATTTGTTTAAAGACGAAGATCCTATAAATAAAGACATTTCGGTTTACGGTATAAGTTATAAGGTGGTAGGTGTGTTTTTTGATCCAGGAGGAGAACGCGACGAAAGTAAAGTCTTTCTGCCATTATCATCGGCACAGCTTGCTTTTAATGGTTCCGATAAAATTAGAAACATGATGTTTACTCTAAAAATGTCGGACAATTTTGATACGGCAGTCGAAGAATCAGAGGCGATAACTCAAGCTATGTTAACCGATTTAAGAGCGCAACATACCGTTTCTCCAGACGATATTAGTGCCATTCGTGTACATAATACCATGGAAGAAGCTAAGAAAATTTATACACTTATTGGAACCATTTCTGCGGTCTTTTGGTTTGTAGGTATTGGTACCATTATCGCTGGTGTAGTAGGGGTGGGAAATATCATGCTTATTATTGTGAAAGAGCGAACCAAAGAGATAGGAATACGTAAAGCATTGGGTGCCCAGCCGTGGTCTATTGTTGGTATGATTCTTCAGGAATCTGTTTTTGTAACTATGTTTTCGGGTTTGTTTGGGTTAATTCTAGGACTCGGTTTGCTGGAAATAGCAGGGCCATTAATTGAAAGTGATTTTATAAAATATCCGCAAGTAGATTTCAACACCGCTTTAACAACCGTGTTTATTTTGGTGTTTGCGGGCGCATTAGCAGGATTCTTTCCGGCGTATCGTGCGGCACAAATTAAACCAATAATAGCTTTAAGAGACGAGTAATATGTTTAGTAAAGATAGATGGGATGAAATATTAGAAGCCTTAAGTGCAAACAAGTTTAGAACCTTGTTAACTGCTTTTGGTGTCTTTTGGGGTATTACAATTTTGGTGCTTTTATTGGCGTTAACCAATGGTTTAAAAAATGGAGTAACTGCCGATTTCGGAAATTTTGCTACAAACTCCATGTTTATGTGGACGCAGCGAACTTCCATTTCGTATAAAGGAATGCCAAAAGGACGGACCTTCAATTATAAATTAGAAGATGTTGAAGCTTTAAAATCTGAAATTCCAGAACTTAAATATGTGTCGCCAAGAAATCAGTTAGGCGGATTTAACGGAGCGAATAATGTAACTCGTGGTACCAAAACAGGAGCTTTCCAAGTAAACGGAGATTACCCCGAATTTATTAAACAACAACCCTTAGATATAACCGATGGACGTTTTATAAGCTATTCCGATATTAATGCGAAACGTAAATCGTGCGTTATTGGTACCGACGTTGTAAAAGGGCTTTACAATAAAGGCGAAAATCCATTGGGTACCTATATTAAAATTAACGGAGTAAACTTTATGGTGGTTGGTACGTTTAAAACGAGTAATTCTCAAGGCGACCAAGAAGAAGACGCTAATACTATTTATGTGCCATTTACATCGTTTGGCCAAGCTTTTAATACAGGAAATAATGTGGGCTGGATGGCTATTACGGGGCAAGATGGCATAAGTATAACAAGTTTAAAACCTAAAATTTTCGATGTTATAAAAGCGAGACATAAAATAGATCCCAAAGACGATCGCGCCATAGGGAATTTCGACTTGTCTGAAGCCTTTGGTCGTGTAAACGGTTTGTTTGCAATCTTAGGTTTTGTAGGCTATTTTGTAGGGTCTTTAGTCCTTATGTCTGGTGTAATTGGTATTAGTAATATCATGCTAATCGTAGTAAAAGAGCGTACTAAAGAAATTGGTGTACGTCGTGCTTTAGGAGCTTCTCCATGGAGTATAAAATCGCAAATATTACAAGAGAGTTTAATTTTAACTATAGTTTCGGGTATGGTAGGGATTTCGTTTGCTGCCGGAATTATTTGGTTAATGAACTATATTTTAGATGCCAATGGCCCTGTAGAAAATTTCGCAAACCCTAGTGTTAGCATGAGTGTGGTATTTACAGCCCTATTTATATTAGTAGTTTCTGGATTATTAGCAGGTTTAATACCGGCAAATAGCGCCACAAAAATGAAACCCGTAGACGCCTTAAGAATTGATTAAAAAGTAAAGAAGTACATAAACATGAAAAGAACATCAACCGTAGTCGTATTAGTCCTAATTGTTGTCATTTTTGCAACATCTCTGTTTTATTTATGGAATAAAAATCAGGAAGATCCAATTACTTATGTTACAGAATCGCCAGTAGACCAAACCATTATTGTAAAAACGGTGGCTACAGGAAATATTGTACCTAAAGAAGAGGTACTTATTAAACCCAATATTTCGGGAGTTATAGAAGATATTTATATTGAAGCAGGAGAGTATGTTAAGTCGGGAGATTTAATAGCTAAAATTCGTGTTATTCCTAATGTGTCTTCTCTAACAAGTGCAAAAAATACTATTGCAAGTAATGAAACAGCCTTACAAACAGCAAAAATTAATTTTGAAACGCAAGAGTCGAATTATTTAAGACAAAAAACATTATTTGAAAAGGGCGTGATTTCAGAGAATGATTTTGAAGGCGTTAAAAATACCTATTTACAAACCAAGCAAGCGGTGTCGCAAGCAGAAATCAATGTAAAATCGGCAAAACAAAACTTCGATATTATTAAAACAGGAACCACTTCCGGATTAGGAAATATAGCCCAAACCTTAATTCGTTCTACGGTTTCAGGAATGGTTTTAGATGTGCCTGTTAAAGCAGGAAATCAGGTTATAGAAGCAAATAATTTTAACGAAGGGACTTCGATTGCCTCTTTGGCCGATATTAATAAAATGATTTTTGAAGGTAAAGTTGATGAAAGTGAAGTAGGAAAAATAAAAGAAAATTTGCCTTTAGAAATTACGGTTGGAGCCATTGAAAACAAGAAATTCGATGCGGTTTTAGATTATATCGCGCCAAAAGGGGTTGAAGAAAACGGAGCCATTCAATTTGAAATAAAAGGAAGTTTAAAAAAGACAGATAGTACATTTATCCGTGCAGGCTTAAGTGCCAATGCTTCTATTATTTTAGATAAGGCAGAAAATGTTTTAGCCATAAAAGAAGCTTTGGTGCAATACGATGATAAAACCAAAAAACCATTTGTAGAAGTGGAAACTGCCAATCAGAAATTTGAAAGAAAAGATGTGGATTTGGGTATTAGCGATGGTATTTTTGTACAGGTAAAAAACGGAATTTCGAAAGACGATAAGATTAAAGTTTGGAACCAAATTCAAGGGACTCCAAAATATGCGCAATAAAATGACTTTGCGTGTAACACTTTTAACTATTTTTAGACTGATAATGTAATTATGAAAAAAATAACCCTTTTAGGCCTTTTCCTTTTTAGTGGAATAACGATATATGCCCAAGACCATAAAAAATGGACCATTGAAGAATGTGTCGATTATGCCCTAGAAAATAATATTACCATTAAGCAATCGGAATTAGATACGCAATTAGCCGATATCGATAAATCGCAAGCGGTTATGAATTTCCTACCGTCATTAAGTGCAAACACATCGTTTAACATTAATACTGGTGCCAACGTAAACCCGGCAACAAACCAGTTCGAAAATCAGACGTTTAGATCGGCTAATGGAGGCGTAAATTCCGGCGTGAATTTATTTTCTGGATTACAAAATTGGAAAAATTTACAGCGTTCAAAAATTAATATAATCGCATCGCAATATCAACTAGATAAAATGCGCGATGATATTTCAATTTTTGTTGCCAATGCCTTTGTTCAGATTTTATTCAACAAAGAACAAATAAAAGTATTAGAAGCACAGAATAAAATCACCAAAGAAAATTTAGAACGTACTAAAGAATTAGTAGAAGCGGGTGTGTTACCACAAGGTGATATGCTAGAAATTAAAGCTACAGATGCCACACAAATACAACAAATAATAGCAGCCGAAAACGATTTGTTTATCTCAAAAATAGGTTTGGCTCAACTCTTATTAATAGAAGATTATAAGAATTTCGATATTGCAGAAGTCGATTATGGTTTATTTCCAGATGCCATTTTAAATGAAGATGCTTCCACGATTATAGCTAAAGCCAAACAAGTGGTTTACGATGTTAAAGTAGCAGAAGCGAGTTTAGAATTGGCCGAGAAGGATTTAGAGTTAGCAAGAACACAATATTACCCAAAGTTAAGTGCGTTTATGGGGTATAGCACACGTTGGTCGAGTACCAATATAGATCCTGTTACGGGAGGTAACATGGCGTTTATAGATCAATTATATACTTTCGATGGAACTTCTTTTGGGGTGCAACTTAGCGTGCCAATTTTTAGTAATTTAACAACTAGAAATAATGTAAAACGAAGCAAAGTTAATGTTGAGCGTAACAAATACTTGTTAGAACAGGCCAATTTAGATTTAGAATCTAAAGTTTACCAAGCTTATAACGATGCTAAAAACGCAAAAAAATCTTACGAAGCAGCTATGCAAACTGCCGAAGCTAGAAAATTAGCATTCGAATATGCAGAAGAGCGCTATACGGTAGGATTAACCAATGCATTCGATTTTAACCAATCGTCAATTCAGTATGAAAATGCGCAATCTGATGTGGTTAGAACCAAATATGAATATATATTTAAAGTGAAAGTTTTAGAATTCTATTTCGGAATTCCTATCGATCAAATAAACCCTAACTAAACCATGAACAGGAAAAAGTTAATTCTTATTATTTCAATAATTGTTGTGTTACTAGCGCTGCTTGTCTTCGGAAAAAAAGCAGGTTGGTTCGGAAAACAAAACAATTTTAAAACGGTTGAAATTCAAGAAATATCAAAATTAGATATTATACAAACCGTGTCTGCGACTGGTAAAATTCAGCCAGAAATAGAGGTTAAACTTTCTAGTGAGGTATCTGGTGAGGTTATTGAACTACCTGTAAGAGAGGGGCAAGAAATTAAAAAAGGAGATTTATTGGTTAAAATAAATCCAGACATTTATCAGTCTAGTTTAAATCGTTCTCAAGCGACTTTACAAAATGCAAAATCTGGTTTAGACCAAGCCGAAGCATCTTTAAGAGAAGCTAAAGCTAATTATGAACGAAATAAAACATTGTTTGAAAAAGGTATTATAGCAAAAGCCGATTGGGATAAAGCTATTTCTGCTTACGAAATTGCCGAAGCTACAAAGGCATCTGCATATTATAACGTACAAAGCGCTGGAGCTACAGTTAACGAAGCAAACGATAACTTAAACAGAACCACTATTTTTTCACCAATGAGTGGTACCATCTCTAAATTAGATGTAGAATTAGGCGAGCGTGTTGTTGGTACACAACAAATGGCAGGTACCGAAATTATGCGTGTGGCCAATTTAAATAACATGGAGGTTGAGGTTGATGTCAATGAAAATGATATTGTAAAGGTTAGTATTGGCGATTCTACAATTGTAGAGGTTGATGCCTATTTAAAGAAAGAATTTAAAGGAATTGTTACTGAAATTGCAAACTCTGCCGATGGCACCTTAACCGCAGATCAGGTTACAAATTTTAAAGTAAAAGTTAGAATTTTAGAAGAATCTTATAAAGATTTAATTGAAGGGAAACCTAACTCTTACTCTCCTTTCCGTCCAGGAATGACGGCTACTGTAGATATTATTACCAAATCTCGTAAAGGTATCGTTGGAGTGCCTATTAGTGCTATTGTAATTAAAAATGATACAACAACAACCCAAACGGTAACCGATACACCAAAATCTCCTTCAGGATTAACAGAAAAGTTTGAATGTGTTTTTGTAAAAGAAGGTGAACAGGCTAAACTTCGCGTGGTTAAAACAGGAATTCAAGATAATTCTAATATCGAAATTATTTCAGGATTAGCAGAAGGCGACCAAGTTATTACCGGACCGTATAATATGGTTACCAAAACTCTAAAAAGTGGAGATAAGGTAGGTGTAGAAGAACATGGTAAATAAGAGTATTAATTTAAAGTAAACATACATCGTGGCATTACTATTAAATATAGAAACAGCAACAACAAATTGTTCGGTCTCATTATCTAAAGATGGTGAGACTTTTGCATTAAAGGAAGATAACGATAAAGGCTATTCGCATGCCGAAAGACTTCACGTTTATATTAAAGCACTATGCGATGAAAATAATATAAAACAATCTCAAATAGATGCTGTAGCGGTTAGTAAAGGCCCAGGATCTTATACAGGCTTAAGGATTGGAGTTTCTGCCGCTAAGGGGCTTTGTTTTGCGTTAGATAAACCTTTAATTTCGGTTTCTACTTTAGAAGCCTTAGCACATCAAGTAAAAACAGTGGAAGGCGTTATCGTAGCCATGTTAGACGCCCGAAGAATGGAAGTATACTCCGCTGTATACGATTCAAATTATAATGAAATTCGTCACATAGAAGCAGAAATTTTGGATGCTCATTCTTTCGAATCGTTTTTAAATGCGGGTAAAGTGTATTTTGTTGGAAATGGTGTTGAAAAAACAAAAACCCTAATTACGCATCCCAATGCTGTTTTTGTAGAGGATAAATTACCGTCTGCAAGAGAAATGGGATTATTGGCAGAGGCAAAGTACAACGCAAAGGACCTAGAAGATGTTGCGTATTTTGAACCGTATTATTTAAAAGATTTTGTGGCATTAAAGCCAAAAGCGAAATAGAGAAATTACAACATCCGTCATTCTCGTTTCGTTTAAATGAAGGTTGATATTCGCTTTTAAAGTAAATTAATATTAAGCCGGCGAGATATAAAAATTAAACAGCCGTTATCCTGAAAAGTTTCAGAATAACGGCTGTTTTGTTTATTAAGTTTAATGTTTAAACTTATCCTTCTTTTTGAATCTCGACAGAGTGTGGGTAAGGAATTTCAATTCCAGCAGCATCAAGATCTAATTTAATTCTTTCAGTATTTTCAAAATGAACATCCCAATAGTCTGAAGTATTAACCCAACCTCTTACAGCAAAGTTAACAGAACTTTCGCCTAATTCGGTAACAGCTACCATTGGAGCTGGTTCTTTTAATACTTTAGGGTTAGAGGTTAAAACATTCATTAATACCTCTTTGGTTTTCTTAATATCATCATCGTAACTAACACCTACAACCATATCTAAACGAATTTTATCTTCGGCACTATAGTTTGTAATGTTTCCGTTAGATAATGCCCCATTAGGAACAATGACTAAACGGTTTTGTGGCGTATTAAGTTGGGTTGTGAAAATGTGAATCTCTTTAACTGTACCAGCTTCACCTTGTGCTTCAATATAGTCACCAACCTTAAAAGGCTTAAATAACATTATTAATACACCTCCTGCAAAATTACCAAGAGAACCTTGTAAAGCTAAACCAATAGCTAAACCAGCGGCACCAATTATTGCAGCGAACGATGTTGTTGGTACACCTAGTATACCTAAAAGGGTGATAATTAATAATATTTTTAGAATCCAGCTAACTAGGTTTAAAAGAAAGGATTGAAGACCTTCTTCGTAATTACTTCTAGTCATTAATTTTCTAGATGTATTTACTAGTTTCTTAATTATCCACGATCCAATGATCCAAATAACTATGGCTCCTATAATCTTTAAACCATAAGTTGTTGCAAATACCATAATCTGGTCAGTCCAGTACTGTAAATCCTTTTCCATATTTTATATTGATTTTTTACAAATCTATAAAAATCAAATAAAAAACAAATGAAATCTAGGTGAAAGAAATGTTGATTTTGTTTAAAAATATAAAAGCGCATAACTTCCATGAAGTTATGCGCTTTTATAAGCTGTAATTTTTTGATTAGGAGTTAACCTCGAATGTGATTTTTACATCAACTCGATATTGATCTAATTCTCCATCTTTTACTGTTACACTGTGTTCTTTAACGTATACAGATTTAATGTTTTTCACTGTTTTGGACGCTTCCTTTACAGCTTTTCTTGTTGCGTCTTCCCAACTTTTATCAGAGTTTGATAATACTTCAATTACTTTTAAAATTGCCATGGTTGTAATGTTTTATTGATTTCTTTAAAATTACAACTTAAGGAGATAAATCTCTGATAATGAAATGTTAAATTCCGTTATCCGTTTATAGCCTCTACAATTTCAACTTTGTCTTTTAGCATTTCCTTCAACATATTTTCGATACCATTTTTTAGAGTAAATGTTGAAGATGGGCAACCACTACAAGCACCTTGTAAAATGACTTTAACCGTTTTTGTGTTTGGGTCGTAAGACTGAAATTGAATATTACCACCATCGCTAGCAACAGCAGGTTTTACGTATTCTTCTAAAATATTAATGATTTCTTTAGACACATCGTCTAGAGCTTCAAAAGTTTCATCGATTTGCACCGTCGTTTTTCCTAAAGCTTCTGAGGCTTCTGGACGAACAACATCTTTGCCTTGCTCTATATAACCACGAATAAATTCTCGAAGTTCAAGGGTAATATCTTGCCATTCCGCAATGTCATATTTTGTAATAGACACATAATTTTCGTCAATGAAAATACTTTTCACAAACGGGAAATGAAATAATTCTGTGGCTAGTGGCGATAATTTAGCATCGTCTATAGAGGTAAATTCAAACATCGCTGTTACTAATTTTTTATTCGCAACAAACTTTTGTACAGCAGGGTTAGGCGTACTTTCAGCATATACCGTAACGGCTGTTTTTTTAGGAGCAGCAGCTTCAATAACTACAACACCATCATTGTTTAAATAATCTTCAATCTGTTTTGCAACTTCATCCTGAACATCTGCCCATTCTACAATATTAAAGCGCTCTACTGCAATAAAGTTGGCAGAGATATATACTTTTTTTACAAACGGTAAATAGAATAATTGCTGAGCTAAAGGAGATGTTTTGGCTTCATCGATATTATGAAATTCAAAACTCTGGTATTTGGTTATGAATTGGTTTAATTCAAATTTTATTATCGCTGGATTCGTGGTTTCATGTACAGAAACGCTAAATGTCTTCATTTTCAAATGTTTTTGCAAAAATAATAAAACTAAATTTTAGTTATGTAGTAATAGGTCTTAAATTAAAGCGTTATTTAGAGAGATGTGATATTGAAATATTGTTAGTTTTTTAGGCAGTTTTATTCAATAACATTTTTATAACGAATCATTAATGTTTAATTATCAATTAATTTATGGTAAACCGTAATTGATATAGGTTGAAGTTACCATTTAATTTATATATTTAGAATCGCATTTTTCTTACTCCCCGAAAAGAAACATAGCGACTACAATAAAACTAATAGCAAACATATATTTACATGAAGTTTAGAATAATTAGGCTCGTTCTCATTTTTATTTTTATGAGTCCAATTTGTATAGCGCAAGAAGGTTTACCCATTTATTCTGATTATTTAACAGATAATTACTACTTAATTCACCCCTCTATGGCTGGGGCGGCAAATTGTGCCAAACTTAGATTAACAGCGAGACAACAATGGTTAGGTCAGGATGAAGCTCCGGCATTAATGACTGCTAGTGTTAATGGAAGAATAGGCGAATCGCCATCTGCTGTTGGAGCTATTTTTTATGCCGATAAAAATGGGTATCATTCGCAAAACGGAGCTTATGCCACCTATGCACATCATTTAATGTTTTCTAGGAATGAAATAGATTTAAATATGCTGTCGTTTGGATTAAGTGCTGGGTTTGTGCAATACCGATTAGATGAATCTGCATTTATTAATTCTGGATTCGACCCTATTATATCTGGAATTCAGCAAAGCTCACCCAATTTTAATATGGATTTTGGGATGTCTTATCATCTTATTAATGCTTATGCTCATTTTACGGTGAAGAATTTATTGAAGAATGATGGTATTAATAATGATATTGAAATTACTAGCAATTTAAGACGCTATTTGCTTTCGGTAGGGAATGTCTTTAAAACACGACGCGAGGGTTTAACTTTAGAACCTTCGATACTGTATCAATATAGAGAAGGGACCAGAGAATCTACTATAGATGTAAACTTTAAAGCCTACCAAGATTTTGAAAAAGCAAAAATGTGGTTAGGGTTGTCGTACAGACAAAGTTTAGACGGTGCCGAATATCTTGATGGTTCTGGGGTGAGTTCGCAAAGATCCATGTATATAACTCCTATTATGGGTGTTAATTATAAGCAGTTTATGTTTGCTTATAACTATACCTATCAAGCAAATTCTATAGTGTTTAATAATGGCGGCTTTCATCAATTTACTTTAGGATATAACTTTAATTGTAGAAAAGTGAAATATGAATGCGATTGTCCAGCAGTCAATTAAAATCCGTTTAGTGACAACTAATTGTTAGCCTTATTTTGAGGTCTAAATAGCTTTAATGACTAACTTTGTAATTAAAACTTAGATTATGATTATAAAAGCTGTAAACGGAAAATCTCCTCAAATTCCAGACGATTGTTTTATAGCCGAAAATGCTACCATTTTAGGTGAAGTGAGCATGGGCGAAAATTGCAGTATATGGTATAATGCCGTTATTCGTGGAGATGTTCATTTTATAAAAATGGGAAATAAAGTGAATGTTCAAGATGGAGCGGTTATACATGCTACGTACCAAAAATCTCCAACTACTATTGGAAATAATGTATCTATAGGACATAATGCTTTGGTTCATGGTTGTACGATTCACGATAATGTTTTAATAGGTATGGGAAGCATTGTTATGGACGATTGTATTATTGAAAGTAATTCTATTATCGCGGCAGGAGCCGTGGTTACTAAAAATACTCATGTAAAATCTGGAAGTATTTACGCAGGAGTTCCGGCTAAAAAAGTAAAAGATATTAGTGAGGAATTAATCTCTGGAGAAATCAATAGAATAGCAGATAATTATGTGAAGTATTCGAGTTGGTTTAAAGAGGATTAGAAATTCAAGAACTTAACAGTATGCTTCTCGTTTAAAAGTGCCTGCATCACCTTAGTAGATCCGTTTGTAAAAAACTCGTGATGTCCTAATTTGGTGCTTGTGTTTAGTAAGTTTTGTTGCTCAAGTATCGCTTTTGTTTGTCTGGCAACCGCTTCACCTGAATCAATTATTTTCACATGTTTTGGTAATAATTCTAAAAGCAGAGGTAGTAGGTAAGGGTAGTGCGTGCAACCCAAAACGAGATAGTCTATATTAGCATCTAGCATTGGTTTTAAGTACGGTTTTAATAAGGTACGCATGGTGTCACTTAAAGTCTCTCCTGCTTCTATAAGCTGTACTATACCTTCCCCGACCTGTTCTATAACTTCTACGTCGTTTCTGTATAAATCGGTTGTTTTATGAAACAAGTCACTGCTTAAAGTACCTTTTGTAGCTAGAATTCCAACAGCTTTTGTTTTGCTATTTAAAGACGCTGGCTTTATTGCTGGCTCTATACCTATAAAAGGAATGCTATAGGTTTCTCTTAATACTTTAATAGCATTGGTAGTGGCTGTATTGCACGCTACAACAATAAGCTTACAGTTTTTGTTTAAGAGGTACTCTGTGTTTTTTATGCTTAATTTTAAAATGTCTTCGGCCGATTTATTGCCATAAGGTGCATTTGCACTATCGGCGAGATAAATGGTGTTTTCAAAAGGGAGTAGAGCCTCTATTTCTTTGTAAACAGAAGTGCCACCAACGCCAGAATCGAATATGCCTATAGCTTGTGTGTTCATGGGTTCAAAAATAAAAAAAGCCGCTTAAAAAGCAGCTTTTTTTGTATTCTTAAAGGTTTAAATTAGAAACCTAATTCTTTTTTAACATCGTTTAAAAGATCTTTCCCATCGGCCATAATAACACCACCACCTTGAGAAGCATCTAATACATAGTCAAAACCTTGAGCTCTTGCAACTTTTAAAATAGCAGCTTTTGCTTTTTCAGTAATAGGCTTTAATAAGTCTATTTCTTTTTGTTGCATGTCTTTTTGTGCTTGTTGTTGGTATTGACGGATGTTTTGCTCCATGGTTTGAACTTCTTGCACACGCTTAGCATTCTCTTCTTGAGTTTTTGTAGAAGATTCAGCGTCGTATTGCTTTACTTTAGTATCAAGTTCTGTTGCCATATTTTTAATGTCAGCCTCATACGTCTTCCCTAATTTTTCCATTTGCCCTTGAGCAGCCTTCATTTCTGGCATAGAAGAAACTAATTCTTGAGTATTAATATGAGCAACTTTACTTTGTGCTTGTACAAAAGATGATGCGCCAATAAATAAAGCTGTTGCAATTAAAAGTGTTTTAATTTGTTTCATTTTTAAAGTATTAATTTGTGTTATAAATTTTAGTTAATTACTGTCTTCGGTATTTTCAGTGTTATTTTCTTTTTCTTCACGTTCTTGTTGTGCTTTCTCGCGTTCTTCCAAGATACGTTGTTTTCTTGCTTCTAATTCTAATTTTCTTGCTTCGCGATCTCTTAATTTTTGTTGTTTACGCTCTTCAAGAATTTCTTCTCTAGTTTTAGGCTCTGATTCTGACGCATTTTCATCGTTTTCATCTGAGGGCGCTAATGTATCATTATTTTCTGAATTATCAGAAACTTTATTTCTTGCAGCCAACTTTTCTTGTTTAGCAGCTTCTCGTTCGGCTAAAATTCTTTCGCGACGTTCTTGAGCTTCTAGTTTGTTTGCTGCGCGTTCGTCTAGAATTGCTTGCCGGCGTTCTTCTTCTAAGCGCTCGCGTTCTAATCGTTTATCTTCAAGAGCTTTTTCTCTGGCTTCAAGTTCTGGATTATATTCTGGAACCGTATCTTCTAGCGCAGCATTTTTACGTTGTTCTTTGGTTTGTGCTTGTTGGCGTTTCGATGTTCTATTAATACTTCTTAATACCAATTCGCTAATATCGTAACGTTCGGCAGAATATAACATGACTAAATCTGCAGATTTATCGAAGATAAAATCATATTGCTTTGAAGCTGCGATATCTTGAACTGCCGAAAAAATTTGATCTTGGATGGGTTGAAGTAATTGTTTCTTCTGAATCATTAAATCGCCATTAGGACCAAATCGTTTTTGTTGATGATCTAAAATCTCTTTTTCTTCAAAATCTATATCTTCCTTACGTTCTTCATAAAGCTCTGGTGTTAACAGTGCTTTTTCGTTACTTAAATCTTTGCGTTTTTGGGCAACATCGTTAAGTCTTAATTCGATGTCTGCTTTCCAACGTTTTACTTTATCAGCTAATTGAGATGAAGCATCTTGATATTCAGGAACATGTTCTAAAATATATTCTGTGTCTATGTAACCAATTCTTACGCCACGCTGGGCATGTGTATTAAGAGTTAGAAGACATATTACAGTCATTAAAAAAAGAACGTTTATTTTCATCTGTTTCATATTAAAAAAATTATTAACTGCTGAACTTTATAAACGACAGATGCTTAAAAATATTCTGTCTGTTCGAGAATTAAAGTGGCTAAAATTAACAAATTTTAACTTTATAACTTTTAAAACATGAGACAAATCATGAGTAGGTTAATAGAAAATATCATGCCAAATTAAAATTGTTGTCCAATAATAAAGTGTGTTTCCCATCCGTTAGGTGTATTTTGACCAGGAAGCGGATCGAAACCGTAACCAAAATCTATTCCTAATAATCCAAATGCAGGCATAAATACACGTAATCCAGCACCAGCAGATCGTTTTAATTGGAATGGGTTATAATCTCTAAACGTGTTGAAAGCAGCACCTCCTTCTACAAACGTAAGGGCATATATTTTAGCTGAAGCCGCTAAGGTAATTGGGTAACGTAATTCTAAAGAGAATTTGTTATAAATCGCGGCACCATCGTTGGTTGTATTTCCATTTCTATCTACAGGTTGTATAGATTGATTAGGATAACCACGTAAGGCAACAGCTTCTCTACCATCTAAACTAAAGCTACCTAAACCATCACCTCCTAAAAAGAAACGTTCGAAAGGAATTACTCCTCTAGATTGATTGTAGGCGCCTAAATATCCAAACTCTACATTTGGTTTTAAAACTAATTTACCAATGATACTCGTATACCATTCTCCTTTAAATTTAATTTTATAAAATTCTAACCAATTAAAACGTTCTTGGTCAATTTCTCCCATACGTGCGTAAGCATCATTTCTAGCCGCTGCAGAAGCATCTGGGTCATTATAAATTAATTCTTCTTCTGCACGCTCCACTTCTAGTGCTTCGTAATCTACATTGTTAAATAGCGAGTACGGTAAAGATAACTTAGCACTTACACTAAAGTTAGATCCTCCAAGCGGGAAAATTGGATCGTTCCAGGTATTGTTTCTTGTTAAGCCTATTGTGTAAGCTAAACTGTTAGAGTACCCATCGGAAAACGTAAATAATCCGGTGCTATAGTTTTTTAGATTATAGTGTTGGTAACTTACGGCTTGAGATAGGGTGAAATAATCATCTGGTACCGATAATCGTTTTGCTAAACCAACCGTAACTCCCGTAATATTGAAACGTTTGTCTTTATCTGCTTGTCCCGTAGATGAGTCGTATAAAAACTGATTAGAGTGCGAGATAGAAGTAGAAAATTGTACTGGTTTTTTACCTCCTAACCATGGTTCTGAGAACGAGAAACTATACGTTCTGTAGAACTGACTGGCTTGTAAACGAAGCGCTAATTGTTGACCATCTCCCATTGGAACGGGCTTATAAGCGTCTTTATTAAAAATATTTTTTAATGAAAAGTTGTTAAATGAAAGCCCTAAGGTCCCAATGAAACCACCTCCACCGTAACCACCTTGTAGCTCGATTTGGCTAGATCCTGTTTCTTCAACCTTATACTCCATGTCTACCGTTCCTTCATTAGGATTTACGTTTTTAAAGTCGGGTGTTAATGTTTCAGCATCAAAGAAGCCTAACTGACTTAATTCACGAACCGTTCTAACCACGTTGGCTTTACTGTATAATTCTCCTGGACGCGTACGGATTTCGCGATAAATAACATGGTCGTTTGTTTTTTCGTTACCTACTACAGTAACATTGTTGAAGTAGGCCGGTTTACCTTCAGAAATTCTAATTTCCATATCGATAACCTGTCCGTCGGCATTAGTTTCTACAGGGTTAATTGTAGAGAATAAATACCCGTTATTTTGGTATAAGTTGGTAATGTCATTTCCATCTGGTTTAGTATCGTCTGCAATTCCTTTTGCCAATAGTACCCCGTTATATGTATCGCCTTTTCTAACTCTTAAAATGGCATTTAAATACTGGTCTGTATATACTGTGTTTCCTATAAAATTAATGTCTCCGAAAATATATTTTTTACCTTCTTCAACTTTTAAATTAATAGAAATAGATTCGTCTTTATTAACAAATATGCTATCTGAAACGATACGAGCATCTCTATATCCGTTTTCTTTATAGGTGTCTATAACACTTACTAAATCCGCTTTATAGTCCTCTTCAATAAATTTTGAACGTTTCCAAACACGATAGAATTGCTTTTTCTTGGTGTTTTTCATACTAGCCTGCAACTTTTTGTCGCTAAGCACTGTATTGCCAATAAAGTTAATATCTTTAATTTTTACTTTTGGTCCTTTGTCTATGGCAACAACCATGTTTACTCGAGGTTTTTCTATAGAATCTACAATAGGAATAACGTTTATGTTAACTTTTGCAGAGTAAAACCCATCCTTCGAGTATTTGTTTTCTAGGTAATTTTTGGTAGTAGTAATTAGGTTTTCGGTTACTTTAACCCCCTCGTTAAGGTTGTTTTCAGTAATAATTTCTTCCATCTTACTTTTCTTGATTCCCGTTATTTTTACATCGCGTAATTCTGGTAAATCGTACAAGTGTATTTCTAAACTTGCGACATTATCGTGTACGTCTTTAATGTAAATTTCGATATCGCTAAAAAGGCCAGATTTCCAAAGTTTTTTAATTGCTCCGCTTATTTCTTCGCCCGGAATTAAAAGTTCTTCACCTTTTCTAAGCCCGGAATAGGTTACAATAGTTTGTTCGCTAAAGCTAGAATTTCCTGATACTGTGATTTCTGAAATGGTATATTTTTTACCTTGTATCCCCGGTGCTTGGGCATTAACTATAGCAGAAGTTAACGAAAAAAGTAAGATAAAAATAAAAGGTAAATATGTTTTCAATGATAATGAATTAGCTAAGTTGTTCACTTGTTTTTCCAAAACGGCGTTCTCTTTTTGATAGTCAATAATAGCATCATACAAATGTTGCTTGGTAAAGTCAGGCCAAAGTACATCTGTAAAATATAATTCGGCATAGGCTATTTGCCAAAGTAAAAAATTGCTTATGCGTTTTTCGCCGCTAGTGCGTATAAGCAAGTCTACGTCTGGTAAATTTTGCGTGTAAAGATGCTTATTTATAACTGATTCGTCAATACTTTCTGAAGAAATTATATTATTTTTAACTTTATTACTAATTTCTTTAACCGCCTGAATGAGTTCTTCCTGCGAACCGTAGCTTAAGGCCAGGGTGAGTGTCATTCTAGTATTGTTTTCAGTTTTAGTAATAACCTCTTGTAATTCCTTAAACACTTTTTTAGGTAAAGTAGATAAATTACCTATAGCATTTAACTTTATATTGTTGTCTTGAAGTGTTTTAATTTCTTTTCGTAGCGAGCTTACTAGAAGCTTCATTAGAGTGTCTACTTCAAGCTTTGGGCGGTTCCAGTTCTCTGTAGAGAAGGCGTAAAGAGTAAGGTTTTCTACTCCTAGTTCGGCGCAGGATTCTACAGTTGTTCTTACAGATTTTGTTCCATTTTCATGACCGATAGCACGAAGTAAACCTTTTTGTTTAGCCCAGCGCCCGTTACCATCCATAATTATGGCGATATGCTTAGGTAATCTTTTTATGTCGATGTTGTCGTTCAAAATAAAGTGTTAATTAATGCAATAACATGGATTTCTTCCAAAGGTATAAGTTAAGGTAATCCCGGTAAATACATACCAATCGTTATTGTTTATATTTCCGTAACGGTGATCTTCAGTAATTTCTCCATCTACTTTAACCGTGTAATCGCTACCATCTATATTGTCAGAAAAAGTGTAACGTGCAGCTACTTCTGCTCCAAGGATTAAGGAATGAGATATCCGGAACTTATAACCAAAAGCCATTGGAATACCAAGTATCCAACTTTCAGAATCATCAGAAACTAGCCTACTAGATTCATAGTGGAAATCGCGAGTTAAACCAGCCGATACTCCTAAAAATAAATAAGGTGTATGAACACGATCTGATTTGTTTAAATCGAATTCAAAAAAATTAAATTCCAGACCTGCCGAAGCCTCTGCAATACGGTTTTTTGTAACTTTATAACCTCTTTGTTCTCTACTCGGGTCATCAGATTTAGTATCGTCGAAAACTAAATTTGAAATCATACCCGTAGCTCTCCATGTTACTCTAGGGGTTCTATTCCATTTATACACTCCACCAACGGCAAGTTTAGACGGATTAATAAATACAGTACTACCAGCGTCGCCAATAAAGTTACTACCTCCTAAAAACACACCAATTTCATGGTTTTGGGCATAACTATGTTGTAGACAAAAAATTGAAATAATAAGTACGATTAGATACCTCATAAAGTTTTAAAGTTTGCAAATATAACAAATAAGATTAGCTCTTAACAAATTGAATAAATTTGTATTAGATTAAAAACAGAAATTGAGTCATATTATTGTTTAATTGCGTTTATCTTCTCCCCACAATAATTTTTTTCTCAATGTATTTAGAAAGCTTTCATTTAGTAATTCTATCATTTTAACTTTAAAATTTGCTTTTTTTATGGTTAATATCGTTTCATTATCTATAGTTGCTATTCTGGAGTCTAAAGAAACTAAATAATTATTCTCCCTACCACTAACTTTTAGTTTAATTTCTGTAGAATCGGTAATTATTAGTGGTCTAGCATTTAAATTATGAGGGGCAATTGGTGTTAGAGCCAAACTATTTGTGTCTGGGGTAATGACTGGTCCGCCGCAACTTAAAGAATATCCAGTAGATCCTGTTGGTGTTGCTATAATAAGACCATCGCTCCAATACGATGTTAAATACTCGTCGTTTAAGTAGGTTTCTACCGTAATCATAGACGTTGTATCTTTTCTGCTAACTGCAATTTCGTTTAAAGCAAAATTCATCTTTGCAATGTCTTCGTTTTCTGGCGAGGTGGAAATTGCCAGGAGGCTACGTTCAGAGATTTTGTAATTTCCATTTAATATATCGTCTATAGCTTTTTCGATATATTCTTTTGGTATGGTTGCTAAAAATCCTAAACGGCCAGCATTTATACCCACAATAGGAATGCCTAAATCTTTAACAAAAGTTACTGCTCGTAAAATTGTACCATCGCCTCCAATACTAATAAGTAGATCGAAAGTGGCGTCTAAGGCATCAAAAGTTTTAAACACATCGTATTTCTGATCATCTTCTAATTCATCGTGAATTAAATCGAAAAAATGACGTTCTATATAAATATCGGCATGTTTCTTTAGCAGATGTCTAAGTAGAATTTCAACAGGAACATCAGAGTTTTTATGATAAAATTGTCCGAAAATGGCGATTTTCATGCTTACATGTTTAGGTATTTGTTCAAATAATCTGAACGTTCTTTAAGATTCTCTAGGTAACTATCGTCTTCTGTTCCAGAAATAATATTGTAGTTGTAGCGTCTAAAACTTTGTATAATATCGTTTAATCCAGTGTTTCCTATTTTTAAAGTAAACTGTACTAAGTCGTTTTCCATTTTCGAAATAAATACGCCAAGCAGCTTTCCTTTGTTCGATTCTATAATTTGGGTAATTTCACTAAACGAGTAATCGTTAATGCCTTTTTCAATTATTAGTGTGCCTCCATCTTCCGCAAAAAATGGCGTTTGGTTAAACAATGTAATTACATCATTCAATTCATAATACCCTAAATAGGTGTTGTTGGCACTTAAAACAGGCATAATATTAGTGGCGTTTTGTGCAAAGGTTTCTAAAACATCTAACCAATTTGCTGTTTCCCGTACAAAAAAGCCTTCTGCGGCATAGCTGTAATCTTGAACAAATTTATCGCTTTCAAAACAGTATACATCGGTCTCAGACAGGCAACCAATATAGGTGTTGTCCTGGTTTTTAATAGGCATGTGGGTATAGGTAAGCTGATTGAATAGCAGTTGCATATCGCTAATTTTATCAGCTGTACTTAACGGCTTGATGTCGTTTATAATATATTCGGAAAGATTCATTATATCCTAATTTACTTGTGTGCAAATTAATTAAAAAATAGTACAATAAGCCTGTTCTACTTTGTATTTTTGCGTTATTAAAATAGGATTTATGACAAAATTAAGTGTAAATATTAATAAAATAGCAACGTTAAGAAACTCTCGAGGGGGTGATTTACCTAATGTTGTTCAGTTTGCAAAAGATGTTCAGCGTTTTGGAGCCGAGGGGGTAACGATTCATCCAAGGCCAGACGAACGTCATATTCGATACCAAGATGCATTCGATTTAAAGGCAGAAGTGTATACCGAATATAATATTGAAGGAAATCCTATTAAAAAATTTATGGATATGGTTTTAGAGATACAACCTACCCAAGTCACCCTTGTTCCGGATGCTGATGATGCCATCACGTCTAACGCAGGTTGGGATACCATAAAACACAAAGATTTTTTAATAGATATTATAACAGAATGTAAACGAAACCAAATTCGTACTTCTATTTTTGTAGATCCCGATTTAAAGCAAATTGAAGGTGCAAAAGCAACTGGAACAGATCGTATCGAGTTGTATACGGAAGCCTTTGCGCATCAATTCGGTTTAGGAAACTCGGATAGTATTTTGCCTTATACCGAATGTGCTGTGTTAGCAAATAGTTTAGGGTTAGGTATTAATGCTGGGCACGATTTGTCTTTAGATAATATTAAATTTTTCAAAGATAATATCCCAGGGTTGTTAGAAGTTTCTATAGGTCATGCTTTAATTTCGGAAAGTTTGTATCTGGGCATAGAAAACGTAGTGAATATGTATTTAAATAAACTGAAATAAAGCGATTAATTAAATAAAAAGTAATGCAATTACATTCAAATATAATAGGCGAAGGCACAGCTTTTGTTATTCTTCACGGTTTTTTAGGAATGAGCGATAACTGGAAAACTCTTGGCTTACGTTTTAGCGAACATAATTATCAAGTACATTTAGTAGACCAGCGTAATCACGGAAGAAGTTTTCATAGCGACGATTTTAGTTACGAAGTGTTAGCAGAAGATTTAAAAGCCTATTGCGATGAACATCATTTAAAAAACATTGTGCTTTTAGGGCATTCTATGGGAGGAAAAACAGCCATGTTATTTGCTTCTAAATACCCAGAATATATTTCAAAATTGCTTGTGGCAGATATTTCACCGCGTTTTTATCCGGTACATCACGATGCTATTTTAAATGGCTTAGGAGCTTTAGACTTTTCTGAAATCAAATCGCGGGGAGCAGCAGATAAAGCATTAGCCCAATATGTTCCAGATCTAGGTACACGTCAATTTCTTCTTAAGAATTTATATTGGGTAGAACAAGGGCAATTAGGCTTGCGAATAAATGTAGAAGCCTTAACAGAGCACGTTTCAGAAGTTGGTGAAGCCTTACCAATTCATGCCCAGTTTGATGGTGAAACATTGTTTTTACGCGGTGATAAATCAGAATATATTGCGCTTCAAGATGAAAGCATCATAAAAACTCATTTTCCAAACGCCAAAATAGTGACCATAAAAAATGCTGGACACTGGTTACATGCCGAAAATCCAGAAGATTTTTTTCAAGCGGTTATCCATTTTATTAAATAGAAGTTTATCTTTACTAGAACTAAATTTTAACTACTTCTAAATGAAACGCTTTGTATTATATCTGTTTGTTTTGTTTGCTATAAATATTTTTGCACAGAACAAGCATGAAGATGGTCCTTTTAAAGAATATTACAAAAATGGAACGTTAAAAGCAGAAGGCACCTATAAATCAGATAAGAAGATAGGACGATGGCAGTATTATTACGATAATGGTCAAATCGAAAAAGAGGATATGTTTTTACCTAATGGAAGTTGGTCTGGATTGAGCCGAACGTATACCCAAGCAGGTGTTTTAAAAAGTGAAACTAAAACTGATCCTGCAGAACACGGAAGTTATATTGAAAAGGAGTTTTTTGGCGACGGAAGTGTTCATCGAGAATTTATATTGAAATCTGTTGAAGGCAAAAATTATCAAACCAGAAAAGGACCTTATAAGGAGTATTATGCCAATGGTAATATTAAGGTTGAATGTATGTTAGATCAAGGAAATGTAGTTGGTGTGTGGAAACAGTATTATCCTACCACAGAATTAGAGTGGGAAGTTAATTATACAAATGGTTATAAACAAGGAAGCTATAAACAGTACTATACTGATGGAACCGTTCAAATTGAAGGGACTACTGATTTAGATTTGAAAGATGGAGAGGAACAAAGGTTTGATACTGAAGGGAAGAGTGTTCAGAAATTAAAATATAAAAAAGGGGTGCTTAAAAATAGCTCAAAAAATGCCGATGCAATTATCGCTAATATTCCTGATGGCGTATTAGAAAAAGTGCCTGTGTATCCAGGTTGCGAAACGGTATTGGGGAATATGGCTAGGAGAAAATGTATGTCTTTAGAAATTTCTAAATTTGTAGCAGGAAAATTTAATACCACTTTTGCAGGAGATACTAATTTAAAGGGTGTTCAGAAAATTTATGTCATTTTTAAGATCAATGAAACAGGTAATGTTGTAGATATCCGGTCTCGAGCAGAGCATAAAGCATTTGAGGCTGAAGCAATTCGTGTATTAGCTTTATTACCAAAAATGAAACCAGGTTATGTTTATGGAAAGCCGGTAGAAGTGCCGTATAGCCTGCCAATAGTTTTTAAAATATAATTTTAATACATCTTAAAATATAGAGTTAGAGTATGAAACAAATCATTAAATTTTTATTAAACGCCTTATTGGTAGTTTTACTGGCTAATTTTTTTTCAGGAATACATGTCGATGGGTTTATGACAGGGTTGCTTGTTGTACTAGTATTAGCCATTTTAGATTTTTTAGTAAAGCCTATTTTAAAAATATTAACGTTTCCCATTACCGTGGTAACTTTCGGGTTATTTCTGTTTGTTATTAATGGGTTAATTATATTATTGGCGAGTAAATTGGTAAGCGGTTTTCATGTCGATTCTATTTGGTCTGGTATCCTGTTTAGTATTTTATTGGCCATACTTCAATCTGTAATAGCCGGTCTTATAGGAGACGATAAAAAATAGTCTGAAATACAAGACGTTAAAAACTTTGTAGGGTTGTAAAAATGTTTTATTTTTGCAGCCCGTTTTTAATTAGAAAAATCAAGGAGAATCTGTAAGTTTTACACTAAAAAACACAGAAACTTTATGTTAAATGCCCAAGCTGGGTTTTATATCATTTAAAATGAATATTACAAGAGAGAACATCGATGCATTAAATGCTGTAGTAAAAGTTGATATCGCTAAAGAAGATTATAGTGATAAAGTAGAAAAAATCTTATCAGATTATCGCAAAACAGCTAACATTCCTGGATTTAGAAAAGGGCATGTGCCAATGGGAATGGTAAAAAAACAGTACGGTAAAGCAGTTTTAGTAGATGAGGTAAATAAATTACTTCAAGACGCATTAAACAAATATTTAACCGAAGAAAAATTAGATGTTTTAGGTCAGCCACTTCCTAAAGCTCAAGATGCTATAGATTGGGATTCTGATGCATTTTCATTCGAATTTGAATTAGGTTTAACTCCAGAATTCGATGTAGAATTAAAAGGTAAAAAAGCAATTACACAATACAATATTGTTGCCGATGATAAAATGATCGACGAACAAATTGAGCGCATCCAAAAACAATACGGAAAATTAGTATCTCAAGATATTGTAGAAGAAGACAGTGAAATTACTGGAACTTTTAAAAACGAAGAGAAGGAAATTGAAAACACCATTACGTTAACTTTAGATAAATTAAAAGGAAAAGCAAATCCAAAGAAATTTATTGGAGCTAAAGTTGGAGATGTAATAAAACTTAAAACAAAAGGTTTATATAGCGACGATCATGATTTAATGCATGCATTAAAAGTATCTCACGACGAGGTTCATGGTTTAGAAATTGAAGTAACATTTACAATTACAGAAATTAACAAGCGTGAACTTGCAGAATTAGACCAAGAGTTATTCGATAAGTTATTTGGAGAAGGTACTGTAAAAACGGTAACAGAATTAAAAGAAAAGATTAAAGAAGATACAGAAAAGCAATTCGTGCAACAAGCAGATCAAAAGCTTTTAAATGATGTTACAGAATATTTAGTAGATAACACTAAGTTCGATTTACCAGCAGAATTCTTACAAAAATGGATTCAAGCTGCTGGCGAAACACCTTTAGATGATGCAGCTGCTAAAGAAGAGTACGAAAAGTCTGAAAAAAGCATGCGTTACCAATTAATCGAAGGGAAATTAATTACAGCTAACGACATCCAAGTATCAATGGATGATATTAAAGATCATGCTAAAAACATGATTAAAGCTCAAATGGCACAATTCGGTCAATTAAATCCTTCAGATGAAGAATTAGAAGGTATTGCTGCACGTGTTTTAGGAAACCAAGAAGAAGCACGTCGTATTTCTGAGCAAATCATTAGCCAGAAATTATTAGAACTTTACAAAGAAAAAGCGAATTTAAAAGTTAAAGAAGTGACTTACGAAAACTTTGTTAAAGAGGTTTACGGCGATAAATAAGTCAACTGTTTAAAAGAATAATCATTATATTTAGGCGTTGAATAGATTTTTATTCATCGCCTAATTTGTTTTCAATTAAATTAAGATACACTATGGATTACGGAAAAGAATTCGAAAAATTTGCTATAAAAGATCAAGGGATTAACAGCATGTACTACAATAAAATTATTAGTAGTATGTACCCAACAAATTTAACCCCAAATATTATTGAAGAACGCCAAATGAACATCGCTATTTTCGATGTGTTTTCGCGTTTAATGATGGATCGTATTATATTTTTAGGAACAGGGATTAACGACCAAGTGGCTAATATAATTCAGGCACAATTATTGTTCTTAGAGAGTACAGATGCTTCAAAAGACATCCAAATTTACATTAACTCTCCAGGAGGAAGTGTATATGCAGGTCTTGGTATTTACGATACCATGCAATTTATTAAGCCAGATGTAGCAACTATTTGTACAGGTATGGCAGCCTCTATGGGAGCTGTATTATTATGTGCAGGAGCTAAAGGAAAACGTAGCGGTTTAACACATTCTCGTGTTATGATTCACCAGCCATTAGGTGGAGCACAAGGACAAGCAAGTGATATTGAAATTACTGCACGTGAAATTTTAATATTAAAAGAAGAGCTTTACAAAATTATTAGTAAGCATTCTGGGCAAGACTACGACAAAGTATACGCAGATAGTGATCGTGATTACTGGATGAAAGCAGATAAAGCTAAAGAATACGGAATGATTGATGAAATATTAGTTAGAAGCTAATACCAATCAAAACAAATAATAGCATGTTGTTATTATTTTAAGTGAAATTTAAAAAGATTTATGGCAAAGGAAGAATTAGAATGTTCGTTTTGTGGAAGAAAAAAGCCTGATACCAATTTATTAATTGCAGGTTTAGATGCGCATATTTGCGACCGTTGTATCGAACAAGCACATGGAATAGTTGTAGAGGAATCTAAACAGTCGGGTAATAGTGAATTGTCTGACGAATTAATGCTGCGTAAACCACTTCAAATTAAACAATTTTTAGATGAGTACATTATTGGTCAGGATATGACTAAAAAAGTAATGTCTGTAGCAGTATATAATCACTATAAACGTTTGTTACAATCGCCATCTAAAGATGATATTGAAATTCAAAAAAGTAATATCATGATGGTTGGACAAACGGGTACTGGTAAAACCTTAATGGCGAAAACCATAGCTAAAATGTTAAACGTACCGTTAGCTATTGTAGACGCTACTGTTTTAACAGAAGCAGGTTACGTAGGAGAAGATGTTGAAAGTATTTTAACACGTTTGTTACAAGCAGCCGATTACAATTTAGAAAAAGCTGAAAGAGGTATCGTATTTATAGACGAGATTGATAAAATAGCGCGTAAGAGCGATAACCCATCTATTACTCGAGATGTTTCGGGAGAAGGTGTTCAGCAAGCCTTATTAAAACTTTTAGAAGGTACCGTAGTTAACGTACCGCCAAAAGGAGGTAGAAAGCATCCAGACCAGAAGTTTATAGAAGTAAATACCGAAAACATCTTATTTATTGCAGGTGGAGCTTTTGATGGTATTGAACGTCATATTTCTAAACGTTTAAATATGCAAGCGGTAGGGTATAGTGCTTCAAAATCAGACGAGGTTATCGATCAAAATCATTTGTTGCAATATATCATTCCTAAAGATTTAAAAGATTTCGGATTAATTCCTGAAATTATCGGACGTTTACCGGTGTTAACCTATATGGATCCTCTTGATGCTAAAACGTTAAGAGCGATTCTTACTCAGCCTAAAAATGCTATTATTAAGCAATATGAAAAATTATTCGAAATGGATGATATCGATTTTCATATTACAGATGGGGCGCTAGATTTTATAGTAGAAAAAGCTATAGAATATAAGTTAGGAGCTCGTGGGTTACGTTCGTTATGCGAAGAGATCTTAACCGATGCCATGTTTGAACTTCCAAGTTCTGAAAGCAAAGAGCTTAAGGTTACAAAAACTTATGCCGAAAATAAATTGAATAAAACAATCATTAAAAAACTGAAAGCTGTTTCTTAAACAGTTTACTTTATTTTATAAGCTAAAAAAACCACTCAATTGAGTGGTTTTTTTATTTTGGTTGCTATGAAATAACATTGCAACATACTGTGTTTAAACAGATTTAGATTAATAGCACACTAAAAGTATAGGGATTCCAACTAAATTAAAAGTAATATTTAATATTTTAGTTATATGTATTCTAATTAACGATAAACAGACAAATAACCTGTATTTGGGTGTTGAAATTCAATAGGTTAATTGTTGTTTAATGTTAGTAGTTCATCCATATATTGTCTAGAGTTAGACAGTCTAGGTATTTTATGTTGGCCACCCAATTTATTATTTTGTTTTAGCCAATCGTAGAAAAGGTTAGCGCGTGCAATATGAATGGTTGGTTTGTTAAGCGTAATATTATTGTACCGTTTTGCTTCGTAATCAGAATTTAATGCTTTTAGAGCGTTATCAAATAGTTCGTTAAAATAGTTTATGTCTGCTGGCGCTTTTTAAATTCAATAATCCATTCATGGGCACCTTTTTCTTTATCCTTCATAAAAATAGGAGCGGCTGTAAAGTCTACAATTTCGGCTTTGGTACGTTTGCATACTTTTTTAAGCGCATCTTCAGCATTTTCAATAATTAATTCTTCACCAAATACATTAATATGGTGTTTAGTACGGCCGGAAACCTTAATTCGGTAAGGCGATATAGATGTAAATCTAACTGTATCTCCAATTTTATAACGCCAAAGCCCCGCATTGGTGGTAATTACCATCGCGTAGTTTTTTTTAAGTTCAACTTCACTTAAAGGAATAATTTTTTGGCCTAAAGTGTTATAAGTATCCATAGGTATAAACTCATAAAAGATACCGTAATCTAACATAAGTAAAAGCTCTTTGGAGTCGTTATGATCTTGAATAGCAAAAAAACCTTCAGATGCATTATAAATTTCGTAATATTTAAATTTATTGTTGGGTAATATGTTTTTGTATTGATCGGCATAAGGTGTAAAGCTCACTCCGCCATGAAAATAAACTTCTATATTAGGCCAAACTTCAAATATGTCTTTTTTGCCTGTGCTTTCTAAAACATTATTTAGTAGAACCAGCATCCAAGAAGGAACACCAGCTAAACTAGTTACGTTTTCCAGAATGGTTTCGTCAACAATGGCTTGCATTTTTCTTTCCCAATCGCTCATTAAAGACACCTTATTGCTTGGCGTGCTGCTAAATTCTGCCCATAGTGGCATATTGTCTATCAGTATGGCCGACAAGTCGCCGAACACCGTTCCGTTTTCTTTATAAAGCTCTTTACTTCCTCCTAAGCGTAAACTCTTTCCTGTAAAAAGTTGCGAATCTTCGTTATTGTTTAGGTACATGCATAATAAATCTTTGCTTGCCGCATAATGACAATCTTCAAGCGATTCTGAACTCACGGGAATAAATTTACTTTTAGCATTTGTAGTTCCGCTAGATTTAGCAAACCATTTTATATGCGATGGCCAAAACACATTTTGCTCGCCAAGACGAGAACGTTCTATTAAATCTTGATAATCTTCGTAAGTCGAAACAGGGACACGTTCTGCAAATGTTTTATAATTTTTTATAGAACTAAACTCGTGTTTACGTCCAATTTGAGTGTCTTTGGCGGTTTGAATTAAATGTAATAATAATTCGTATTGTACCTCGTTTGGGTATTTTAGAAATAATTCAATTTGATGAAAACGCTTTTTCAGAAACCAAGAGGCAATTGAATTTACTAAAGGAATTGACATAATTACATTATCTTTAAGAACTAAAAATAATACTTTTTTTATGACTTACGAAGGTGTTCTAACAAAAATGGAAACCGAATATGCTAATCCTATTCAATATTACTTAGTGTTTGAATCTGACTTTTTAAATATGAATCAGTTACTAAATAAAACATTAAATATTAAATTTCTGAAATATCAGTGTTTAAATTGCGGATTAGATAAAAAAATATACCGACAAGGGTATTGTAAAAGCTGCTTTTTTGAAATTCCTCAGGCGGCAGATTGGATTATGAAGCCGGAATTAAGTAAAGCACATTTAGATGAGGAAGATCGCGATTTGGCTTTCGAGAAGAAAGTGCAATTACAACCCCATATTGTGTACTTGGCAAATTCTGGCAGTGTAAAAGTAGGCGTAACTAGGAAAGGGCAGGTACCTACCAGATGGATAGATCAAGGGGCTCATGAAGCCATAGAAATTGTAGAAGTTCCTAACAGATATTTAGCAGGAATTACCGAAGTTGCTTTAAAAGACCACGTGTCCGATAAAACCAATTGGCGTACCATGCTTAAAAATGAAATTCAAGACGAAAATTTAGTAGCATGGCGCGACAAGTTAAAACCTTTTATTCCCGAGGAAGCTGAGCCCTACTTTATAGATTTTAACTCGGAAACCGAGATGGAGTTTCCCGTGCTTCAGTACCCTAAAAAACCTAAATCTTTAAATATCGAGAAAGCACAACATTATACTGGGGTGTTAAAAGGTATAAAAGGACAGTACCTTATTTTTGAAGATGAAACCGTTTGCAATATTCGTGGAAACGAGGGAATGTATGTGTCTATTAGTATTGATTAAAACAAAAAACACGCCTGAGATGAATATCTGAGGCGTGTTTTTTTACTATATAAAGTCGACATTAAATATCTTCTTGATCTCTCAAGTTTTGGATATAAGCCGCTTTTTGATTTTCTCTTCTTCTTTTAACTGAAGGCTTAGTGAAAAACTGATTTTCTCTTAAGTTTTGCATCACCTTTACATTTCTGTGTTTTCTCTTGTAACGTTTAAGAGCGCGATCAATTTGCTCGCCTTCTTTTACTATAATTTTAAGCATTTAAATTCTGGTTTTAGTATTTATTATAAGATTTAGGATTATCCTAAATACGTTTTTAAAATTTTATTTTTAGAGCTGTGGCGTAAACGTCTAATGCCCTTTTCTTTTATTTGTCTAACACGCTCGCGTGTTAAATCGAATGTTTCGCCAATTTCGTCCAAACTCATCGGAGCTTCATTACTTAATCCAAAAAATAAGCGTAAAACATCACTTTCTCTCGGCGATAAGGTATCTAAAGCTCTGTTAATTTCTAGGTTTAACGATTCGTACATTAAGTTGTTGTCTGGGTTTGGCGATTCGCCAGATTTAACAACATCGTATAAGCTCGAAGTTTCTCCTTCTTTTAATGGTGCATCCATAGAAAGATGACGCCCAGAATTTTTTAGAGACTGTTTTACTTCGCTTACAGTCATGTCTAATTCGTTAGCAATCTCGTCTGCACTTGGCGGACGTTCGTGAGATTGTTCTAAAAAAGAATACGCTTTATTAATTTTATTAATAGAACCAATTTTGTTTAAAGGCAATCTTACAATTCTAGACTGTTCTGCTAAAGCTTGTAAAATGGCTTGACGAATCCACCAAACGGCGTACGAAATAAATTTAAATCCACGGGTTTCATCGAAACGCTTAGCTGCCTTTACCAAACCGGCATTACCTTCATTTATTAAATCGGGTAGGGTTAAACCTTGATTTTGGTATTGTTTTGCAACAGAAACTACAAATCTTAAATTAGATGTTGTTAACTTATCTAATGCTACTTGGTCTCCTTCTCGTATACGCTGCGCTAATTCTACCTCTTCTTCGGCAGTAATTAGTGGCATTTTACTTATATCTTGTAAGTATTTATCTAACGATTTAGACTCCCTGTTAGTTACTTGCTTTGTAATCTTTAATTGCCTCATGTATCTTTTTAGTTTTATGCGTATCTATCAATGTAAACTAATTTTTAACAAATCCTAATAAAATACAACTTAATTCATTAAAAATGAACAAATAAGCTAATTTTATGTAAATACAAGTCAGCAGGGCGGGTAATGAGCGCTAAATAAGATGTATTTCTTCGTTTACTTTTAGATTGAAACGCCTTCTAAACAGATAAACGCCTAAATATAAAAACGGTGTGTCAATTAAAGCCATTAAAACTTTAAACAAAAAACCGCTGATCAATAACCCTGCAAATTTAGTCCATTCTATTTTACCAAAAAAACAAAGTAGCAATAAAACAGTAAGTGTATCAATAAATTGTGATAAAAAGGTTGAAAAATTGTTTCTTAACCACAAATGTTTCCCTTTTGTAAGAGTTTTCCAGTAGTGATAAATCTGAATATCGACAAATTGCGCAAATAAATACGCCATCATACTTGCAAACACCGCAATAATTGTGCTTCCAAACACATTTGTAAACTGAGAATCGTTAACCGGAGACCAATTTGTTGCCGGAACAACATCTGCTGTGTAAACAATGAGCATTGAAAATACGGAAGCAAATATGCCGGTTACCACAATTTGGTTAGCTGCTTTTTTACCATAAATCTCACTTATTAAATCGGTAATTAGAAATGTAATGGGATAGGGTAGAATGCCTACAGACACCTCAAATAGGCTTGCACCAAAAATATTAAGATTAAATGGATACCAATAAAAGAATTTTTGAAAAATTAAATTAGAAACTACCAAAGAAGTCATAAATAGCGCACCTAATAAAAGGTAAACACGATGGGCTACAAATACATCTTTTTTATTCATGATACATACTTTCTAAAACAAACCTACATATTTATTTTTGAAATAGCATTTTTAGTAGTAAAACTTGAATTCCAGAGAGGTAATTATAAAGCTAATTTGAAATCAAATTTTTCTAACTGTTTAATGTCAAAATTTAAGTTTAAGTAAATTACTTTTCTTTAATTTGCCCATATTTTGGTACATGACAAAACGCGTTTACATATCTATAGGAAGTAATAAAGGAGAACGATTTCAGCATTTACAACATGCAGTAAATCGCATTTTTGAAAATATTGGGACTATAGAGTTTATTTCGAAAGTATATACCTCCCCTGCTTTTGGCTTTGAAAGCGACGAGTTTTTAAATGCCTGTTTAGTGGTTAAAACCGACTTGCTTCCTGAAACGGTAATGAAAACCTTACTCGATATTGAAGCAGAATTAGGTCGTACCCGAACGGATAGCAACGGATACGAAGCACGTGTCATAGATTTAGATATTATTTTTATTGATGACGATATCATTGAAACGACTTTACTACAAGTGCCGCATCCAGAAATGCATAAACGTCGTTTTGTGCTACAACCTTTAAACGATGTAGCACCACGAGTGGTACATCCTGTTTTTAAGCAATTAGTATGTGAATTGTTACAAAGTTGTACAGACGATAGCGTTTTACAGCCAATTAATGAATGTTTAAAGAATCCGATAGAGAGGTTCAATTTTTCTCATCATAACTATATCGCTATCGAAGGGAATATAGGTGCTGGTAAAACCAGTTTGTCTACTAAAATGTCTGAAGATTTTAATGCTAAATTAGTTTTAGAACGTTTTGCCGACAATCCGTTTTTACCTAAATTTTACGAAGATGCATCACGTTATGCTTTTCCGCTAGAAATGTCTTTTCTTGCAGACAGATACCAACAAATTAGCGACGATTTATCTCAGCTTGATTTGTTTAAAGATTTTATTGTAAGCGATTACGATGTGTTTAAATCGTTGATTTTTTCAAGAATTACGCTCGAAGAAGACGAGTTTAAACTCTACAGAAAATTGTTCTACATTATGTATAAAGAGATTGCAAAACCAGATTTATACGTGTATTTATATCAAAATACAGAACGCCTGCAACAAAATATAAAAAAGAGAGGCCGCCAATACGAGCAGCAAATTGCCGACGATTATTTGAATAAAATCAACTTAGGGTATTTAGAATTTCTAAAAAATCAAAAGGACTTTAAAGTAAAAATCATCGATATATCAAACAAAGATTTCGTAAATAATAGAGCCGATTACTTATGGGTTCTAGGCGAAATAAGTAATGAATTTAGTACAAATTAGTCCTCATCGGTCTTATGAGTTTTTAACCATTCTTCTCCTTTTTTATCTAAAAAGAAATCCATCCAAACGTAGTACATTTTATTGTTGTCTTTAACAGCCACAGAATGGTTAGACCCTAAAGGAATGTGAAGTAATGAATATTCTGGAAAATCTACTTTGGCATCGTCTGCAAATACAATAGTCTGATTATTAGTAAGGCCTAAGAATAATTGTTCTAGCATAGGGTGTTTGTGTGCACCAACCTCGTCTGGTCCTATGGTTTCAACGGTTCCCATGGCTACACGCGGAATGTATTTGTTAGATAGTATGGTTCTGCTTGTAGTTTGCGGACTTTTAATAGCCTCGGTATAAGGTTTACAATCTATGAATTTTTTAAAATAGATGGTCTCAATGTTTTCCTTAGGAAAGCTTTTTAAATCCTGAATATCTTGTTCGCTAAGTAAAACAGATATTTTTACATATTGAAGCGTATCGTTTTTATTGGCACGCATCGTAATACCTTCAACTGTATTTGGGAGCAGGATAGATTCTGGTACAATATCGTAAGTTTTAGTTTTCGATGTTATTTTTCCATGTCCTTTAATAAATAAGTAAATGGTTCTGTAAGCTTTATCAATGCTTATGTTTTTAGTAAGTTCATCGGTTACGACTTCATAATCAGCTTGCACACCATTAATCTCATTTTTAAGTACCGTTTTACTGTACTCATGCTCGTTGCTTTGTAAATCCATAGTGAGTAATTCAATAGGAATTTCTTGGGCAAAAAGAGTTACATTAGAAATTAGAAATGCTAAAAATAAGAATGTGGATTTTATATTCATGACGTGTAAATTGGTTTACCAATTTAGTCAAAAACATTCAAACCACAAGGGAGAACTGTAAATAAGCGTCTAAAAACTTTAATTTTAAATCGGTTTAAAGTATAATTCTTAGTTATTTTAAAACTGGTGAAAGTTTACTAAACAAGTCCCAAACAACCACACCACAACTCACCGAGATATTTAAAGAATGTTTGGTGCCAAACTGAGGAATTTCAATTACCATATCGCTAGCATTTACGACGTTTTGTGCTACCCCTTTAACCTCGTTCCCGAATACAAGTGCGTAAGTGGTGTCGGTTTCCGGAGTAAATTGGTTTAACATGGTTGCGTTTACGGCTTGTTCTATACTTAAAACTCTTATGTTTTGGGCCTGAAGTTTTTCTATAACCTCCAAGGTGTTTTCCGCATACTCCCAAGCAACCGTATCTGTGCTTCCCAATGCCGTTTTATGAATGTCTTTATGCGGAGGCGTAGCCGTAATGCCACATAAATATATTTTTTCTATCAAAAATGCATCACTTGTTCTAAATACAGATCCAATATTGTTAAGACTTCTAATGTTGTCTAAAACAATAATCAGTGGTGTTTTTTTTGTCTCTTTAAAATCTTCAACACTCAATCGGTCTAACTCACTGTTTTTTAGTTTGCGCATACTTTTCAATCTATTTTTTGAAATGATTTCGATTTTTTTAAATGGCGGGCCACATATTTTTAAAAAATCAAATTATGGTTACATTAGCAACCTTACTAGAAGGCAAAAATAATATTTAAAAATCACTTTACCATTGGCAAAAAAAACTAAAAAGGAAACGCCGTTAATGAAACAGTATAACGCGATTAAAGCGAAGTATCCCGACGCTTTATTGCTATTTCGTGTAGGCGATTTTTACGAAACCTTTGGTGAAGACGCCATTAAAACGGCTGGTATTTTAGGAATTATTCTAACAAAACGTGGTGCTGGAAGTGAAAGTGAAATAGAATTGGCAGGTTTTCCGCATCATTCTATAAACACGTATTTGCCAAAACTGGTAAAAGCGGGAGAACGTGTTGCCATTTGCGACCAGTTAGAAGATCCGAAGCAAACAAAAACGATTGTTAAACGTGGGGTTACTGAATTAATAACACCTGGAGTATCGTTAAATGATGAGGTTTTAAAATCGAAATCGAATAACTTTTTATGTTCGGTTCATTTTGGTAAAACCCATATCGGGATTTCTTTTTTAGATATTTCTACCGGAGAATTTTTAACCTCGCAAGGGAATGATGAATACATAGATAAACTCCTTCAAAATTTTAATCCTAGCGAAATTTTAGTGTCTAAACCAAAACGTAATACGTTTAAAGACACGTTTGGCGACGATTATCATGTGTTTTATTTGGAAGATTGGGTATATCAAACCGATTACACCAATGAAACTCTTTTAAAACATTTTAATACCAAATCGTTAAAAGGGTTTGGGGTCGAAAATTTAGAAGATGGAATTATTGCTTCAGGGTCTATTTTACATTATCTAAGCGAAACCCAGCATAATAAATTAGAGCATATTGCATCTATTTCGCGTATTGCCGAAGATGATTATGTGTGGATGGATCGCTTTACTATGCGAAATTTAGAGTTGTACAACTCTACCAATAACAATGCCGTTACCTTATTGCATGTTATAGATAAAACCATTTCGCCTATGGGCGGACGTATGTTAAAACGTTGGTTGGCTCTGCCTTTAAAAACCGCAGAAAAAATTAAGCAGCGCCATGAAGTGGTTGATTTTTTAACAAAAACAACAGAATCGCATCAAAAGATTCGAAATTATATTAAAAATATAGGCGATTTAGAGCGCTTGATTTCAAAAGTAGCAACGGCTAAAGTGAATCCTCGAGAGGTTATTCAGCTTAAAAATTCATTGGAAGCCATTGTGCCTATAAAAACATTAGCATCAGATTCTACCAACGAGGCTTTAAAAATTATAGGCGATAAATTGCAGAGTTGCGATTTGCTAAGAGAACGCATCAAGAAAACTTTAAATGAAGACGCTCCAGTAAATGTGTTAAAAGGAAATACAATTGCTGTAGGATTTTCAGAAGAATTAGACGAATTACGTGGTTTATCTACTTCGGGAAAAAATTATCTCGATGATATGTTGGAGCGCGAAAGTGCTAGAACCGGAATTACATCTTTAAAAATAGCCTCGAATAATGTATTTGGCTATTATATTGAAGTGCGGAATACACATAAAGATAAGGTGCCGGAGGAGTGGATTAGAAAACAAACACTCGTAAATGCCGAGCGCTATATTACTGAAGAGTTAAAGGAATACGAAGCCAAAATATTAGGAGCAGAAGAACGTATTTTAGCTATTGAGCAAAAATTGTTTTCAGATTTAGTGGCATGGATGAGCCAGTATATTAAACCGGTACAGCAAAATGCATTTTTAATTGGACAATTAGATTGTTTATGCGGATTTGCGCAACTGGCAACCGATAACGATTATGTGTATCCTACTATAGACGATACATTTGATTTGGAAATTACAGAAGGGCGTCACCCGGTGATAGAAAAGCAACTACCAATAGGCGAGCCTTATATCGCGAACGATGTGTTTTTAGATCGCTCGTCGCAACAAATCATCATGATTACAGGGCCTAATATGTCTGGTAAATCGGCTATTTTGCGTCAGACAGCTTTAATTGTTTTATTGGCGCAAATAGGAAGTTTTGTTCCGGCAAAAGCAGCGAGAATAGGAGTAGTCGACAAAATATTTACCCGAGTAGGTGCTAGTGATAATATTTCGATGGGAGAATCGACATTTATGGTCGAGATGAATGAAACGGCATCTATTCTTAATAATATGTCTGAACGTAGTTTAGTGTTGCTTGACGAGATAGGACGTGGTACAAGTACTTACGATGGGATTTCTATTGCTTGGGCTATTAGCGAATATTTGCACGAGCATCCTGCTAAAGCAAAAACACTGTTTGCTACGCATTATCATGAATTGAATGAAATGACCGAAACGTTTTCTAGAATCAAGAATTTTAATGTATCGGTGAAAGAACTAAAAGATAATGTTTTATTCTTGCGTAAGTTGGTTGAAGGCGGGAGCGAACATAGTTTTGGAATTCATGTGGCAAAGATGGCAGGAATGCCTCAACAAGTGTTACATCGTGCCAATACAATTTTAAAGAAATTAGAGAAATCGCATTCTAGTGAAGAACTAACCGATAAGGTAAAAACAATATCAGACGATTTGCAATTAAGCTTTTTTAATCTTGACGACCCTTTATTAGAAAACATAAAAGAGGAAATTGTTAACACCGATATCGATACCTTAACACCGGTAGAGGCCTTAATGAAGCTAAACGAGATTAAAAGAATGCTTGTTAAGCCCAGTAAAACCGTAAAAAGTTAGAATTTTTAATATTGATTTTCAGTAGATTAAAAAATATTTTAAAATTTTTTTAAAAAAAGCTTTGGGAAGCCAAGAAAAGTCCTAAATTTGCATCCGCAATAGTAATGTTGCAACGTTCATTAAAACACTACGCGAAAGTAGCTCAGGGGTAGAGCATCACCTTGCCAAGGTGAGGGTCGCGGGTTCAAATCCCGTCTTTCGCTCTGAGAACATATACCAAAATGCTGAAGTGGTGGAATTGGTAGACACGTTGGACTTAAAATCCAATGGGTAGTAATGCCCGTGCGGGTTCAAGTCCCGCCTTCAGTACAAAAGCCTTTATCGAAAGATAGAGGCTTTTTTTATTATTAAATTCAGTTTTATTAATTTAAAAACTAATTTAATACAAATTGCATACCACGCAGAAGTGGTGGAATTGGTAGACACGTTGGACTTAAAATCCAATGGGTAGTAATGCCCGTGCGGGTTCAAGTCCCGCCTTCTGTACTAAAAGCCTTTATCGAAAGATAGAGGCTTTTTTTTGTTTCTGCTATTTAGTTGTCAAACGTGGTACTTACGTGAATAATTCCATTATGAATACTATCTAAAACATATGAAACTCGTCTAATATTATTTGGAGGTATTTTTAAGTATCTAGCATAATTTATTTCCCCTACTGAACAATAAATTAAAGTATCGTCTCGCAAATCATCCAGTAATAGAACTTGATAAACTGAAGTGTCTTTAGGTTTAAGATTTCCAAAAGAAATGGAAAACAGGGAGACATTCGAAAATAGTATCTCGCTCTGATTTATTACTCTGATTTTAGTAGAGTCAGTTACGGTTGTCGTTGATTTATATACCCAAAGTATAATAGAAATAAATAGAGCTAGAATGATTCCAATTTTCATAATACTATGTTTTTATATCCTGATTATTCTATTTAAATATACCAAATAAAATGTAGATTAGTGTGCTAATCTATTGATAGGAAGTAGTTGTAAAAAAAACTAAAATGTAAATGATTCCTATTTTATAATTAAATAAAAAAATAATATCGCTATAATTAATATTATTGATAAATTGTTAGTTAACCAATTCACTGATTTATTAAGTTTTTTCTTTTGAAAATGTCACACAAGAAGATTTGTTTTTTATCTCTATTTGTAGTAATTCATGCTCTTATGCATTGCCAGGTACAAATTACCGGTACCGTTTTAGAGTTCAATTCTGATAAAAATGAAAAAGTGATACCGCAGGCCAATGTTATTTGGTTAAATAGTACTATTGGAACGTCTACTGATGAAAATGGAAATTTTAGTGTTCCATATAAAAATGAATTTAAAAAGATAATAATAAGTTCAGTAGGATATAGAACCGATACAATAACTGTTAATAGGCCTAATTTGGGAAAAATATGGCTGCATCCTAATTTGGAGTTAGAAGAGATTCTAATACGGAAAAAACTTAATCCTATTCAAAAATCTTTATTCCAAATTCAAAATGTAGTTAATGTGGATAGCCGAGAAATGCTTAAGGCGGCATGTTGTAATCTATCTGAATCTTTTGAAACAAATCCAGCTGTGGATGTAAATATTTCAGATGCTATTACAGGGGCAAAACAAATACAGATGTTAGGTTTAAATAGTCCTTATTTGTTATTTACTCAAGAAAATATGCCTTCCATAAGAGGGGCTTCTCAAATTTATGGGCTTTCATTTATTCCTGGCTCTTGGATAGAAAGTATTCAAATTACAAAAGGAGCAGGAAATGTTTTGAATGGTTTTGAAAGTATTTCAGGACAAATAAACACAGAATTAGTAAAACCTCTAACCGACTATAAATTTTTTCTGAATATGTATGCTAATATTTTTGAGCGTTATGAATTTAATGCCCGTTACAATAAAAAATTATCGGAGAAATTAGCAACTGGTTTTTATTTACATTCTAATTTAAGAAATGGGAAAATAGATCACAATTCTGATAATTTTTTAGATATTCCATTGGCTAAGCAAATCAATTTTATGAATAGGTGGCAATATGTAGATCCTTTAAAGGGTTGGGTTAGTTTTTTTAACGCCCAATATCTTTTTGATGAAAAACAGACAGGAGAAAAATCTTTTAATCCTGATATAGATAAATTTACAAATAACGCTTGGGGTAGTGAGGTAAAATCTAGTAGGTTAGATTTATTTGCAAAATTAGGATACGTATTTCCCGATTTGCCTTATCAAAGTGTTGGGTATCAAATGGCCTTTAGTCATCATAATCAGTATTCATATTACGGATTGAACGAATATAACATAGAACAACAGTCGTATTATTCTAATCTTATTTTTAATAGTATTATAGGAAGTACACAGCATAAATTTAAAACAGGACTAAATTTTACTTTTGACAATTTTAACGAAGATGTTAACCGACACAGCTGGGATAGGAGAGATAACTCTGTCGGTGCTTTCTTTGAGTATACTTACGATAATCTTGATAAATTAAGTTTTGTTTTAGGAATAAGGGTCGATAATCATAATAGATTAGGTGCTTTTATAACTCCTAGGTTGCATTTAAGGTATTCCTTATGGAATCGTGCTAGTTTAAGGTTTTCTGGAGGGAGAGGTAAAAGAGCAGCAAATATATTTACAGAAAACCAGCAGTTTTTCGCTTCATCTAGATCTGTAAATATTGAAAATAATGGAGGTAATATATATTCACTTGATTCAGAAATAGCTTGGAATACTGGTATCGGATTAATTCAAAAATTATATTTATGGGATAGAGCATTCGATTTTTCTGTAGATTATTATATTACTGATTTTGAGGAACAGGTCGTGGTAGATTGGGAGAATCCGCGAGAGATATCATTTTATAATTTAAAAGGAAATAGTGTGTCTAAAAGTTTGCAGTTAGATATAAATTATGAGTTATTTCAAAATTTAAACTTGAGGTTAACTTATAAAAATTATGATGTTAAAATAGATTATAATTCAGGTACGTTACAAAAGCCTTTACAACCAGAACATCGGTTTTTTATGAATATCAGTTATGAAACACCTAGAAAAACGAGAGAATCTCAATGGAAAATTGATTTCACGATACATTGGACTGGAGAACAAAGATTACCAAATACGGTTTCTAATCCTATAGAGTATCAATTAGGAACTTATTCGGAGTCATATAGCATAATGAATTTTAACCTTACTCGTGTTCTTAATGAAAAAATTGATTTATATTTAGGGGGAGAGAATATTGGGAATTCTGTGCAAAAAAATCCTATTCTTGGCGCCGATGATCCTTTTGGTTCTTACTTTGATAGTACACTTCTATATGCCCCTGTTTTAGGAGGAACTTATTATTTAGGATTTCGGTTTAAGTTGAGACATTAAAGGTTTTTTTTAGAGATGATTGTTGGTAAGGTTGGTGGAGTTCAGTGTTTTGACTATATTTATATAGTGTGGTAATATCTCCAATTATTTTGTGTAATTTTTTTAATCTAAAAAAGGAAATATGGGAAGATCAATTAATATAATAACAGTTCTCTTTTCTATTATTGTGCTTTTTATAGTTAGTAAAGTCAATGCTCAGGAGGAATACGGAGTTAAGCAAAAAAATAAAAGTATTGTTATACAAGTAATGGGTAATTGCGGAATGTGTAAATCTCGGATAGAAAAAGCTTCAATAAAAGTAAAGGGAGTAAAATATGCTAGCTGGGATATTCCTTCGAAAGAATTGAGTTTGGTTATAGATGAACGAAAATGCTCTCCTATAGATATTAAAAAAGCTATAGCTGCAGTAGGACACGATACCGATTTAGAGATTGCAAGAGATGCAGTTTATAATGAGCTTCCACCGTGTTGTAAATTTAGGGATCCAAATAGTATTAAATTGGATCATGGGTCTGGGCATTAAATTTCTTGTGTCTAAAAGTAATTTGAAGTTTAAAATAGTAATTACATTTTTATTACACGTTTGGCGAGAATGATATTTCCTTGTGTATCCACTACATTAATAACATAAAATCCAGTTGAAAGGCCATATAAATTATTAATAATTATGGTATTAGTGTTTTCAAAGACTTCTTCACGAATTAAACCACCCATCATATTATATACTCCAACAGTGCAATTAGTTTTCTTGTTAAGTTTTATTGTGATTTTTTCAGTAAAAGGATTTGGATAGGTGTCTATAATTATTGGAGTATCGTCTTTATTATCTTCTTCCCAAATAATAGTAGCATTTATATTTTTATCAAAATTATATGGTTTTATTTCTCTCGCTTTCTTACTTGTTCTTTGTAAGCTAGTATTAGTATCTATTGTTGCTAATAAATTAGATCCGGCATGGGCTTCGAAACCAGGAAGGAAATTAATCTCATTCATAGATTCTATTCTGCAATTTGATTCATTTGGCACTACAAAATTATTGCCTACTTCTATAAGGTATTGATAATAAAAGTACTCTTGTGGTCTAAATGTGTTACTTACAATATAGTTGTTTAGATTTGCCACCCCATTGGTTCCATAGAATACTCCAAGTGATCTGGTGTCTATAATGTCATTAGGATTCACTGCTGGTAGAGTTTCTCCATTAAAAATATAAGTTCCATCATATCTCAGCATGGAAGTGGCTAGAAATAAGGAGTTGTGGTGGGTTTCTTCCCAATTATGCCAAACAAAATCTACAAAGGTATGGTGAAGATAAAAAATGGGATCTCTTGGAGATAGTGGGGTAGGCATAGCTCCACCCGTCCATACGTGTGCACCTCTGTGTACATTGCGTCTTTCTAATTCGTTAGAAAATTCAAAAAAGTTTGTTATATTGTATAAAGCAGACAGTTCATTAGGAGTCGGAAGTGGACCATTGTTTCCTAAATTTCTCCGTAAATTCCAATTCACGTCAAAACTACCTATGAAATCCTCGTTCCATAGTGGAGAGTCTAATGCTTGGTCGCTTTGGCTTTCCCAAAATCCCAAGCTTATTTTTGGATTTATATTTTGTACGGCTTGTTCCATTTCGAACATTTGACGTCTGTGCCAAGCCAAAAATATTTCACGCTCAGGTTCGTCTGGAAGATTAAAGTGGAGATCTAAACGTGTGGGGTCTATAGTGTTATCAAAATTAAAAAACTGGCTATGAAATACAGCCAAATCATTAAATAAATCTGGACCATTTCGTAACTCGTAAAAAGCATCCACTAATTCAATTTTTTCGTATTCTGTCATTTCCAAATAACTTTTTCGAATACTTTGCGCTTTTACGTTCTGATATAAACATAAAAGAATTAATAAACTGTATATGAGTTTCATATTTTGATTTAATAGTAATTATTTAAAAATATGCTATTTACTATTGGGAGATATTAATTCGTAGAGTAATATTAATCAAAATTCAGTATTAAATATTATTAAGTCGTTGAAAAGCAATAAGATATGTATTAAGTGTATTTGGGTTGTTTCTATTGTCAGAAACGACTTATATGTGTAATTTTAAAAATCATTTTTTATAGTTATTTGTTGTTTAGAAATGTAAAAATTATTAAAAGAAGAAAAGAGGCTTTTTTTATGCTGAATAAAAGCTGAGATAAATAAGAAAAATCTAAAGCGCCATTAAATTACAGCCACGAATATCAGAATTGTCAAAGCGGCCAATAACTTCAAAAGCATTTTCGCCTGTAATTTTTCCTAAATCTTGAGTGGCAATAAAACTGCAAGAATTTACATTCGCTAAGTCGATAACATTAATCCCTCCAGTTTTTCCGGTGGTTTGTATCGTTAAGGCATCTTCTGGATCTCTTGTTAAAATTTTCATCCAAGGCGGACAATTAAAAACACCATGCCCTTTAGAGTAGGCCTGACTTAGTAATTCGGTCATGCCATATTCGCTATGAATTTCATTTACACCAAAACCTGTTTTTAAAATATGATGTAATTCTGCACGGATAAGTTCTTTTCGTCGACCTTTCATGCCTCCAGTTTCCATAACAATAGTGTTTTTTAATTGAAATTTATGAGCTTCAACCAAATCTAATAAGGCAAAAGAAACCCCTATTAAAAGTACCTTTTGTCCGCGTGCATCTAATTGGGTTAGTTTCGATTTTAATGCCGATAAATCGTTTAAATAAAATCCGCTTTCCGGATGGTTAGATTGCTTAATCATGTCGTTAACCATATAGATTAACGACGATCCGTCTCGTTCTAAATACGAGGGTAGTAAGGCTAAAACCACAAAATCTGTAATTTCACCATAAGCCGCTTCAAAACCTTTTCTGAAACTATCTTCGTAAACCGAAAGGTCGGTAATTAAATGTTTACTAGTAATGCTTCCTGTGGTACCGCTACTGGAAAAAGTTGTTTGTACAGGTTCTGTAGAGCTTAAAATATCGCGTGATTTAAAAAATTCTATAGGTAAAAAGGGGATGTCTTTGTAGTGTTTAACATCGCTTGGGTGAATGTAAAGTAAATCGCAAAACGACCTGTAGGTTCGATTGTTTTTAAACTGAAATTGAAACACCTTTATGGCTTGCTCGTTAAAGTCGTCTTCGGTTTTAATCGTAAAAATAGCCTGGGTATCAATCATAGTTATGGAGTAAAATCAAAGCAAAAATAGTTAAAATAAAAAAGCATTGCCAAGAGCAATGCTTATAAAATAGGTGTGTAAATAATTGTTTTAAATTTTTTACAATATCTGTTTAAAATTTTCGTTATCGTATTATAAGTTTCCGAGTTGTCGAAATGTTGTTTTCTTTAATTTTAATGATGTAAATACCAGCATTTAATTTAGAAATGTTTAATTCTTTACCAAAAAGCGTGGTTTGGAAAATAGATTTTCCCAAAACATTAAAAATTTCAATTTCTTTGGTAAGGTTACTTTTTGTTACAATATATAGCTTGCCATTACTCACCGGATTTGGGTAAATAGAAAGGTCTTCTATGTTTTGATTAATATCTTTATCTACAGCCTGAGCTTGTGAATTAAACGATATTACAAAAAACAAAGAAAAACAAAGTATAGTAAATAAGTAGTTTTTTTTCATCGCATTAAAATAATATATAAAGGTAACAAAATCGTCTCAAATTCTATTCCTAAAATTGTTAAACCGTATTTTTATTCGACTTAAATTATCTTTGTGTAAGATTCAGGTTACTATAATGTTATTTGTATGCGGTATTTTATAAATGATTGTTATATGTTTTATCTTTGAAGATTGTTATAATATTTTAAAAAAGGAAATATGGATATAAAGATTTTGTTGGTTGATGATGAGCCAGATATTTTAGAAATAGTAGGTTATAATTTATCATCAGAAGGTTATGAAGTCTTTACAGCTGAAAATGGTATAGAAGCCGTACGAAAAGCTAAAAAAGTAAAACCCCAACTTATTATTATGGATGTGATGATGCCAGAAATGGATGGTATTGAAGCTTGCGAGCAAATCCGAAATATTCCAGAATTAAAAGATACGATTATTACGTTTTTAACAGCTAGAGGAGAAGACTATTCTCAGGTTGCAGGTTTTGATGCCGGTGCAGACGATTATATTACGAAACCTATTAAGCCAAAAGTTTTAGTTAGTAAAGTTAAAGCCTTATTGAGACGGTTAAAAGAAGAGTCTCATAACGATTCTATTGTTAAAATTGGTCATTTAACCATAAATAGAGACGAGTATAAAATTATTTTAAAAGATGAAGAAATAGTCTTGCCTCGAAAAGAATTTGAATTGTTATCACTTTTAGCTTCTAAACCAGGAAAAGTCTTTAAACGTGAAGAAATTTTAGATAAAGTTTGGGGTAACGAAGTTGTGGTTGGCGGACGCACAATCGATGTACATATTCGTAAACTTAGAGAGAAAATTGGCGATGATTGTTTTAAAACCGTAAAAGGTGTTGGTTATAAGTTTGTAGATTAATGCCTAATAAAATTAAAAAAACATACAAGTTTGCAATAAAAACGTCCCTTTATATAACGTTATTTTTAACGTTGGTAATGGGATTTTTTTTATATGCCTTTTATACCTTTAAAATTCTTCCAATTTTACTGTTTTCAATCATTTGTTATTTAGGTTGTTTTGCTGTAATTCAATTTCGTGTCGAGCGTTTTATTTATCGAAGAGTAAAAAAAATATACGACGATTTAACGCTGCTAGAATCTACAAGTTTACGTAAAAAGCCAATAAATACAGACATGGCCACACTTACTCAAGAGATTGATAAGTATGCTCGAGATAAAAAGATTGAAATTGAAACCTTGCAGGTTAGAGAAGAATATAGAAAGGAGTTTCTGGGGAATGTCTCTCATGAATTAAAAACCCCGTTGTTTACTGTTCAAGGTTATATTTTAACCCTGTTAGATGGTGCTATTGATGATAAAAATATACGTGAAAAATATTTAGATCGGGCCAGTAAAGGGGTAGAGCGCCTTATTTATATCGTGAACGATTTAGATATGATTACGAAATTAGAAGTTGGTGATTTAAGTCTGAAAATTGAAAAATTCGATATAGTAGAGCTTATTTCGAATGTGTTTGAAATGTTTGAAATGAAAGCTGCTAAAAAACGAATTACTTTAACATTCGATACAGATTATAAAAAACCGATTTATGTTAAAGCAGATCAGGAGCGTATTCAGCAGGTGCTAACCAATTTAATAGTAAATTCTATTAAATACGGGCATGACAAAGGAACCACCGAGGTGAGTATAGAAAATTTAATAAAAAATAAAATTATAGTTCGTGTAACAGATAATGGCGAAGGGATTACTCAAAACCATATCCCGCGATTGTTTGAACGTTTTTATCGCGTCGATAAAAGTGGATCTAGAAAAGAAGGGGGATCGGGTCTGGGGCTTGCCATTGTAAAACATATTATTGAAGCACACGACGAAAAAATTTACATTGAAAGTGATTTTGGAGTCGGTAGCGAATTTTCGTTTACTTTAGAAAAGGCTAAATAACGATTTAAAATCTATTTCTGTGTTTTGCCCGTCTAGGCCTTTGTATAACTCAAGCTGATCTAGTTTTTTTATCGTAAAATTGTCTTGTTTGCAATGCGGAACCAAATCTAATTCATCTAAACGTTCTGCCAAATACTCTTGCTCAAACTGTCCAGGTGTTGGAATAAAAAATGCTTTTTTTCCTAATACCGATAAATCCATTACCGTAGTATATCCCGATCTAGAAATTACAAACTCACTAGAGTTTAAGGCGTGCTCTAAAGTTTTTCCCGTCATGAAATTGTACACCTTTATGTTACCATTTTTGGTTATGGTTTGCTCGTCTTCTATAACACCACGTACACATAATATACGTCTAGTATCTGTTTTAAATGCATTTAAAAGCTGAGTTTCTAAAAGTGTGCGTTGAGGTTCTGGTCCAGAAAGGAGTATGGTAATATCGTAAAGTGTTTCTATAGATTTTCTTTCAAACCTGCTTAATGGACCAAGGTATTGAATAGGGATTTCAATGCCATCTAAATGTCCTAGTTTTCCACTTAAACTCGGTTCGTTTTCATGATCAGGAACCCAGCATGCATTAAATTTTTCAATGATGCGCTGATGCATTTTGGTGCTAAGCCATGTGGTGTTTCCGCTTAAAACTTGCAATTGATGCGTAATAAATACCGAAGGGATTTTTTTGCTATGTACCCCCAAGCGATTGTCAGAAATAATACCATCAATATTATAGGTTTCAATGAGGTCCTTGGTTGCTTTTTTTTCAGCTTTAATAGCTTTTATAAGTTTTGGAGAATCCTTTAATAATTTCCATTTAAAAAAATGGCCTTTTTTAGCATAGGTCACATCGTATGCGGGAAGAGCTATGGTTTCAAGGTCGGGAAATTCTTTTTTTAATAAGGCTAAAGCTATACCATCGCTGGCAATAACAGGCGTATAGTTGTAACGTAATAACTGATTAATAATGGGGATGCATCGTGTAGCGTGACCCAACCCCCAATTTAGTGGCGCAACAAGTATTCGTTTTTTCATATTAAGACGTAATCCGCTCCTATTTCTAATTAAATTTCGTAATCCTTTCTGTTTAAAAGAACGTATTAAATATCTAAAAAAAGTTTCAATACAATATGTCTAAATACTTATAAAACCTTTTATAAATTATTAATTTTTAAAACTAAAGGCAAAAAAATTGTAAAGTAAAAACTCACTGCCGTATTTTTGCAGCTATTTTACATGTAAAATTTTTAAAAGTGGGCAGCAAAAATAAACTTAAGCGATTTAGAGAAAATGAAACCTTTGGGAATGTGTTTCAACCATCTCGTGAAGAATTAGTAAATGGAGCATTCGATTTAAAGGGACATTGGAATGAAAAAGTTTTTAAAAATAACAATCCTTTAGTTTTAGAATTAGGCTGTGGTAAAGGTGAATATTCTGTTGGGTTAGCTAAGAAATTTCCGAATAAGAATTTTATAGGTATCGATATTAAAGGCGCACGATTTTGGAGAGGAGCCAAGACAGCCGTAGAAGACGGGATTCCTAATGTCGCTTTTTTAAGAACACAAATAGAACTTATTGAATATGCTTTTGCTAATCATGAAGTTGATGAAATTTGGATTACATTTCCAGACCCTCAAATTAAATACAAGCGTACTAAGCATAGAATGACCAATACCGAGTTTTTACAGAAATATAAACGTATTTTAAAACCCGATGGTGTTGTAAATTTAAAAACTGATAGCGAGTTTATGCACGGATACACTTTAGGTTTATTACATGGTGAAGGGCATGAGGTGTTATATGCTAATCACGATGTGTATAAGCAAGAAGGAAGCCCGGAAGAGGTTACCGAAATACAAACATTCTACGAGTCGCAATACCTTTTAAAAGGGAAGGCTATAACATACATTCGTTTTAAATTAAAATAGGTTTTGAATATTACCCTTGTCTTTTTTCTAGGATTAATTGTAGCCTTAATAGGGGTTGTGCCACCGGGCTTATTAAATATGACGGCGGCTAAAATTAGTCTGAAAGAAGGTCATAATCGTGGTGTCATGTTTTCTATTGGGGCTTGCGTGGTAGTATTATTACAAACTTTTTTAGCCGTAATTTTTGCTAGGTATTTAACACAACACCCCGACATTATCGATGTGTTACAACGTGTTGCTTTGGTTTTATTTATCCTTATATCTATCTATTTTTTATTTGTAGCAAAGGGCGAAGGAAAAATAGATGTTAAGCAACAACGCGAATTTAGAAGTAAAAAAAGTCGATTTTTTCAGGGCATGTTGCTCTCTATTTTAAACATATTTCCTATTCCTTTTCAGGCCTATATGAGTATTACTTTAGCCTCGTTTGGGTGGCTAACTTTCGAACGCTCTAACGTGATAGCGTATGTTTTTGGCGCAGCTACAGGAACCTTCGTAACCCTCTATATTTATATGTTCTTTTTCGATAAAATAAAAAGTAAGCGGTTTAAATCGCAAAAAAATATGAATAGAAGTATAGGTGTTATAACCGCTGTTGTCGCTATTATTACTTTAATTCAAGTTGTAAAAGAAATGTAATGAAACCAGAAACTCTACACTTTTTTGATAAGGTTTATAAGGTCGTTAAACAAATTCCTTACGGAAAAGTGACTAGCTATGGTGCTATTGCAAATTATTTAGGAGCGGCTAAAAGTGCTCGTATCGTAGGTTACGCCATGAATGCCTCTCATTATATGAACGATGTGCCTGCGCATCGCGTGGTAAATAGAAACGGTTTACTAACAGGGAAATTTCATTTTGAAGGGACTAATGTAATGCAGCAGATGTTGGAAGAAGAAGGTGTGGTGGTTAAAAATAATCAAGTTGTACCTTTAAAAGATTATTATTGGGATCCTAATGAAGCCCTTGCACCCTTTGAGCATAGTTAAATGCTTGTGAGTTAAAATTTCGTTTAAATTAAATGAGTTCTATGAAAATATATGTTGTTATATGTTTAGCCATATTAAGTTTGGCAGCCTGCCAGAAATCTGCCCAAAACACCTATGATTTCGATAAAGGGGTGTCGTGGAAATTAGCCAAAAATCGAAAAGCACAAGTTTCAGATATTAATTACCATTTAAGTTTTAATCTTCCTAAAGATAAAACACAACCCATAGATGCGAATTTAGAGTTACATGTTACTTTAACTAAGGCTGATGCACCATTGGTTTTAGATTTTAACCCTAATAATACTAGTGTTCCTACTGTTTTTACCGCTTCAGATAGTATTGAAAGTATTTATAAAAACGAACACCTGATTATTCCAGAGCGCTATTTAAAACCTGGAGAAAATGTTTTTCAAATAAACTTCCAAGCAGGCGATCAATATTTGTATAGAAACGATGAATATTTGTATTCCCTATTAGTTCCAGATCATGCTAGAGCTTTATTTCCGTGTTTCGATCAGCCAAACCTAAAAGCTGTATTTAATTTAAAACTTACGGCACCAAAAGATTGGACGGTTTTAAGCTCGACATATGCAAAAGTAAGTGACGAAAACGACCTACAATCCACATATATTTTCGAGCCTTCGAATCTTATGAGTACTTATTTATTTTCGTTTGTTGCCGGAAAATTCGATGAAGTAACTCGCGATAATCACAGGTTTTTATACCGTGAAAAAAATACCGTTAAAATTGACGAAAGTTTAGATCCTATTTTTAATATGCACAACCGGTCTTTGGCTTTTTTAGAAGATTATACACAATATGATTTCCCGTTTAAAAAACTAGATTTTGCAGCAATTCCTTTCTTTCAATTTGGAGGAATGGAGCACGTAGGGGCTATTCAGTATAAAGAATCTTCCCTTTTCTTTGAAGATTATATGCCACAACTAACCCATTGGAATCGTGCAAATTTAATAGCTCACGAAAGTGCACACATGTGGTTCGGGAATTTAGTAACCATGAACTGGTTTGACGATGTGTGGCTTAAAGAAGTATTTGCAAATTTCATGGCTGCTAAAGTTGTTAATCCTAGTTTTCCTGAAGTTAATTATCAGCTTTTAAATTTGGTAACAAAAGCACCTAGCGCTTATAATGTAGACCGAACAAAAGGGACGAATGCCATCCGGCAACCCTTAGATAATTTAAATAATGCTGGAAGTTTATATGGTGCGATTATTTACAATAAAGCACCAATAATGATGACTCAGTTAGAGATGTTGTTGGGAGAAAAACAGTTTCAGTTAGGGCTTCAAGAATACATAAAAACCTATGCCAATAGTAATGCAACTTGGGATGATTTAATAGCCATTTTTGACGCCAAAACAGATGCCGATATTCATACCTGGAGCGACGTTTGGGTTAATCAATCGGGGCGCCCTGTCTTCACAAATGCTATCGAATACGAAAATAATGTCATTACATCTTTAAAACTTCATGAAGCAGCAGAAGATGGTTCTTCTAAAATATGGCCACAGCAACTGGAATTGGCCTTGGTTTATCAAGATTCTATAGTGAAACGCACTATTAACGTTCAAGAGAATTCTCAAGACCTTCAAGCCTTAATTGGTATGTCAAAACCAGAGTCTATAGTCTATAATAGCAACGGTTATGGCTACGGTGTTTTTCCTATAGATAGCACAACGGCACTACAGAGTTATAGATTGAAAGATGAGGTAGTTCGTGCCTCAAATTATATAAATACTTACGAGAACGTGTTGTCGGGAACGCTTTCTGTTAAAACAGGATTACAAGCCTTTTTGTTGGGCTTAGAAACAGAAACCAATGAGTTAATTATTAGTACCCTTGCTACAGATTTTACGAGTTTGTTTTGGCACTTTTTAAATGAATCGGATCGCAATGCCCTTCAGCCAGAAGTTGCAAAAGTGTTATATAACAGATTAAACGATAATTTGCCAACGGCCATCAAAAAGAGTGTGTATACGGCCTTTGTAAGTTTAGCGTATCAAGGTGAAAGTTTAAATCAGTTGTATGGTATTTGGGATAAATCGATTAACATTAACAACTTAAAATTAAACGAAAAAGATTTTACAAGTTTAGCCATGAAATTGGCCTTGTACAACCATCCTAAACACGATGAGATTTTAAAAGTAGCTGCAACGCAAATTTCTAGTCAGGATGACCAAGATAGGTTTGCATTTTTATTACCGGCATTATCTTCGAACCCTAAAGATCGCGAAGCCTTATTTTTGTCGTTTAAGGCGGTAGAAAACAGAACAAATTCGGTTTGGGTAGGCGCAGCAAACCAGATTATTCATCACCCGTTGCATCAAAAAGAGGCTATTCATTACGTGCCGCTAAGTTTAGATTTGTTAGAAGATATTAAAAATACAAGCGATTTGTTTTTTCCGAAGAAATGGTTAGAATCTACAATTGGGCAATATCAGTCTAAAGAAGCCCAAGCGGTATTGTCGGCGTATTTGTCGAGTCATCCAGACTTGAATCCGCAATTAAAAGCTAAGATTCTACAAGCCACAGATCATTTAGCGCGCTATCAATATATGATTAAAAAATAAACGATAGTAAAAACCATTTTGTACGGAAAGAGAAAACAAACCTCCTTTGGCGGGGCTAATTAACAAATCTTTGCCAAATAAGTGCTTCAATTTCTAAACAATTCACAGTATATTTGTGTCTTAGAATTAATCTAAATAAATAATTTCTGAAATTGTATAAGCGATTCATTGTTAGCACATCTAAAGAGCCAACGGCACAATATAATTTCATAAAGAATAATTAAAATGAAGATACAAAAAGAAGATGTTTTAAAAGCATTACAAACAATAACAGTACCCGGCGAAGGACAAAATATGGTTGAGAGTGGTGCGGTTAAAAATGTAGTAGTTTTTGGAGATGAAGTTGTTGTAGATATAGTTATTACAAACCCGAGTTTACAAGCAAAAAAGAGAACCGAAGTAGATATTTTAAAAACTATTCACGATTTAGTTTATGCTAAAGCTAAAATTAAAGTGAATTTAAAAGTAGATGCTCCGGCTGGGAAACCAAAAAATGAAATAAAAGGAAAACAAATTCCTGGAATTAAAAATATCGTTGCCGTAGCCTCTGGAAAAGGAGGGGTAGGAAAATCTACCGTTACAGCAAATTTAGCGGTATCTTTAGCAAAAATGGGATTTAAAGTTGGCGTATTAGATGCTGATATCTACGGACCGTCTATGCCAATTATGTTCGATGTAGAAGTTGAGCGCCCTTTAGCCGTTACTATAGATGGTAAATCTAAAATGAAACCGGTAGAGAATTATGGCGTAAAAATATTGTCTATTGGATTTTTTACCAAACCAGATCAAGCTGTGGTTTGGAGAGGGCCAATGGCGGCAAAGGCATTAAACCAAATGATTTTTGATGCACATTGGGGCGAACTAGATTTTCTATTATTAGATTTACCTCCAGGAACAGGAGATATTCATTTAAGCATTATGCAAGCCTTGCCAATTACAGGTGCTGTTGTGGTAAGTACACCGCAAAATGTGGCTTTGGCCGATGCTAAAAAAGGTGTTGCCATGTTTCAGCAAGAGAGTATAAATGTACCGGTGTTAGGAATTATTGAAAACATGGCGTATTTTACACCAGAAGAATTACCAGATAATAAATATTATATCTTTGGTAAAGAAGGTGCAAAGCATTTAGCAGAAGATTTAAAAGTGCCATTTTTAGGCGAGTTACCTTTGGTACAAAGTATTCGTGAAGCAGGAGATGTTGGGCGTCCGGCAGCTTTACAAACCGCGACAATTTTAGAGAAATCTTTTGAAAAGTTAACTCAAAATATCGTGGAAGAGGTAGTTAAGCGAAATGAAGATTTACCTGCTACCGAAGCAATTAAAATTACGACTATGGCTGGGTGTTCAGCAGTTAAAAAATAAGTTATGACTTCAGATGAAATAAGATTAAATGTAGAGAAGGCGTTAGATGAAATCCGTCCGTTTTTAGAAAGCGATGGAGGCAATATTTCCCTTATTTCTATAGAAGACGACACATTAGTACGCGTGCAACTTCAAGGGGCTTGTGTAGGATGTAGCGTAAACCAAATGACTTTAAAGTCGGGTGTAGAAATGACCATTAAAAAGTATGCCCCACAAATTGAGCAAGTGATAAATGTAGAATAAAAAAGTAGCAATACTTTTTAGAAGAGAATTATAGATGATTAAAACAGATATACTAATCATAGGGGCAGGCCCAACAGGATTATTTACCGTTTTCGAAGCCGGATTATTAAAATTAAAATGTCATTTAATAGATGCTTTACCTCAAGCAGGAGGGCAATGTTCGGAGTTATATCCTAAAAAACCTATTTACGATATTCCAGGTTTTCCAGAAATTTTAGCAGGCGATTTAACAAAAAACCTTTTAGAGCAATCTAAACAATTCGAACCTGGTTTTACTTTAGGAGAACGTGCAGAAACTATTGAAAAACAAGAAGACGGATCGTTTATTGTTACCACAAATAAGGGTACAAAACATCAAGCACCTGTGGTTGCTATTGCCGGAGGTTTAGGAAGTTTTGAGCCAAGAAAGCCTTTAATAAGTAATATTGCTTCTTTTGAAGATAACGGGGTAGAATATTTTATAAAAGATCCAGAAGTGTATCGCGATAAGCGTGTGGTTATTTCTGGTGGAGGAGATTCGGCCTTAGATTGGAGTATCTTTTTAGCTGATATCGCTTCAGAAGTAACATTAATTCACAGACGAAATGAATTCCGTGGGGCTTTAGATTCAGTAGAAAAAGTTCAAGAATTAAAATCGAAAGGAAAAATCAACTTAATTACACCTGCCGAGGTTATTAATGTAATCGGGCATGGTAAGGTTGAAGGCGTAGTGGTTGCGCAGTCTCAACATATTGAAAAAGAATTTATAGTAGAAACCGACCACTTTATACCGTTATTTGGTTTGTCGCCAAAATTAGGACCTATTGCAAATTGGGGATTAGAGATAGAAAAGAATGCTATTAAAGTTAATAATGCTTTAGATTACCAAACCAATATTCCTGGTATATTTGCTATTGGCGATGTAAATACTTATCCTGGTAAATTAAAACTGATTTTATGCGGATTCCACGAGGCTACATTAATGTGCCAAGCGGCGTATCAAATTATTAACCCTGGAAAAAAATTCGTATTAAAGTATACCACGGTAAGCGGAATTGATGGGTTTGATGGTACCAGAAAAGAGTCGCCTAAAGCTGTTGTTAAAGCAATAAAATAAATTATAAATAATAAGTTTTGGTTGTGGTTAAAAATGCAGCCAATCTTGTAGTACAACCTATGGAACAAGATATAAATATAAAAATTACAGATAGAGACGGTATTATCCACGAGGTAGTAGCGCCTACAGATATGGCAATGAATTTAATGGAAGTGGTGCGTTCTTACGAGCTAGCTCCAGAAGGTACTATTGGTATTTGTGGTGGTATGGCCATGTGTGCTTCTTGCCAATGTTATGTTTTATCTGATCATGAATTACCAGAAATGCAAGACGATGAAGACGCTATGTTAGCAGAAGCATTTAATGTGAAAGAAAATAGCCGTTTAGGGTGTCAGATTCAAATGACACCAGGTATGGAAGGTTTAGAAGTGCAATTAGCACCAGAAAGCTAAAATCCATTTTAATATTATACATTTAATAGTACCCAAAATAACTTGTGTATTGAGTTGTTTTGGGTATTGTTTTTTAGGTTTTATAATCGATTAACTTTTTAGGTCCTTCGAGCACCGATTTTACGATTCTAAAAAAGCCTTCATCGGTTGTCGCGGTGTCCCATTTTACAAGCGTTATTTCGCCATTTTCAATTTCTATTCCCGTTATACTATGCGGATGCACACAGCTTCCATCGTTAAAGAAAGCGATATGTCCAGGCTCTGGGAATCGTGGACGATGCGTATGGCCGGTAATCGTGATGAGGTTGTTGTTGTTGGTTATCCACTTTTTAATACGGCGTTCTATCCTTATAAGTTCTGTATAGTTTTTTCCGGGACTCGTAGGATCTGAAATGCCCATAACATTGAGTGGTTTCCATAAAATCCGCACCAAAAACCGACTCAATTTCCAATAGGTGTAATTCCACCAATCTGCTTGATGACCATGGGTAAGAAATACCTTTTGGCCTGATGTTTTATGTTTTAATAGAATGCCTTCCTGACACTCAATATCTCTGAATAAGTCTTCGTCTAGTCCTGTTTTAGGGTCGAAATAGGAGTATAGATGTTTTTTTACAAATTCTGGATCGCGGTATACCATATCGTGATTTCCCCAAATTAAATCAAGCCGTTTATCATCGTAAAAGGCTTTCATTACCATATACACATTTTTATGGGCTTCAAAAATAGATTTAAAGGTTAAATTTTCCCATAATTCATCGCCATCACCTAATTCTATATAATGGTAGCCATGCTTACAATATTGTTGAAGGGCGTGGAAATAAATATTTCTATTATGTGCAAAATCGTCGGCAAAACTATTGTCTCCTCGATGACAATCGCTAAAAAGTATAAACTTAGAGGTGTCGTCAAATTCAATAGTTTTAGCATTCTTATAGACTCTATCCAGCCTTTTTTGAGATGAAAACATAAAGTAAAAATACATAAAAATCCCATGCATTAAATGGAATGTTTCGTATTGAAGGTGATAGATATAAGTTCTAAATAGGGTTTTTTACTTAAACGCACTTAAACCGGTAATATCCAATCCGGTTATTAATAAATGAATATCGTGTGTACCTTCATAAGTAATCACGCTTTCTAGGTTCATACTATGTCTCATAATGCTGTATTCTCCGGTTATCCCCATGCCACCAAGAATTTGTCTGGCTTCACGAGCAATATGTATGGCCATGTCTACATTGTTACGTTTAGCCATAGAAATTTGTGCAGAAGTCGCTTTATTTTCATTTTTTAAAACTCCTAAGCGCCAAGTTAGTAATTGGGCTTTTGTGATTTCGGTAATCATTTCGGCTAATTTTTTTTGCTGCAGCTGAAACTGACCGATAGGTTTCCCAAATTGCATGCGTTCTTTACTATAACGTAAAGCTGTATCGTAGCAGTCCATTGCAGCACCAATAGCACCCCAAGCAATACCATAGCGAGCAGAATCTAAACAACCTAACGGTGCACCCAATCCTGATTTATTTGGGAGTAAATTTTCCTTCGGAATTTTTACATTATCGAAAATTAATTCACCAGTTGCCGAAGCGCGAAGCGACCATTTATTGTGCGTTTCGGGAGTAGAAAAGCCTTCCATACCACGTTCTACAATCAATCCGTGAATCCTATCGTTTTCATCTTTCGCCCATACCACAGCAATTTGTGCAAATGGCGCGTTAGAAATCCACATTTTGGCACCGTTTAAAAGGTAATGGTCTCCCATGTCTTTAAAGTTGGTAGTCATGCCGCCAGGGTTCGAGCCGTGGTCGGGTTCGGTTAAACCAAAACAGCCCATCCATTCGCCAGTAGCTAATTTAGGAAGGTATTTTTGGCGTTGCGCTTCGTTACCGTATTTCCAAATAGGATACATCACTAAAGACGACTGTACCGAGGCTGTACTACGAATACCAGAATCGCCACGTTCTATTTCCTGCATGATTAAACCGTATGAAATTTGATCTAGTCCAGCACCGCCATATTGTTCTGGGATGTAAGGACCAAAGGCACCAATTTCTGCCAAACCACTTATAATTTGTTTAGGAAATTCTGCCTTTTGCGCATAGTCTTCTATAATAGGAGAAACATCGCGTTTAACCCAGGCTCTAGCGGCATCGCGAACAAGTTTTTGCTCGTCAGATAATAGGTCGTCTACTTGGTAATAATCGGGAGCTTGAAATAAATCTGGTTTCATAGCAAATGTATGTTTTTAGATAAAAGTGAGGTACAATTATCTTTTGTTGAAAAATCATCAATTTAACCTCTCTAAATTAATGATTCCATATTAAAACATTACATTTTTAAGTAGAAATCTTTGGTAAGATTAATATAATCTTCGGTGTATTGATGGCGTTCGGTTTCTATTATAAGCTCGTTAATTTCTGGACCTAATTCTGAAAAGGAAAACGCGATTAAACTGCGTTTTATTTCGGAAGAAGGATTGCCTTTAACATGTAGTATTTTATTTGGGTACAGATGTTTTTTGGCCGCTAACTGAATAAAATAGTCTTCCTCTTTAAAAGGAATAATCACATTAAAAACTCCAGCTTCAGATAGTAATATAGAAGCACTGTCTATTAAATGTTCAAACGGAAGGGCATCAGCAAATCGTGCAAGATCACGCTGATTGTTGTCTGTTTTATAATCTTCAGAATAAAATGGTGGGTTCGAAATTATAACATCATATTCGTCTTCAATTTCTTCAGTAAATTCTTCTAATGATGCATGGTAGCAAAACAAGCGATCGCCCCAAGGTGAGTTCTCAAAATTATCTACACATTGCTCGTAAGCTTCATCGTCAATTTCGATGGCGTCAATAAGTTCGGCATTACTGCGTTGTGCTAACATAAGTGCAATTACGCCGGTGCCAGCTCCAATATCGAGTATAGAAAAAGGTCGAGATTCTAGGCTAGTCCAAGCCCCCAATAACACAGCGTCGGTGCCAATTTTCATGGCGCATCGATCTTGCTGTACTTCAAATTGTTTGAATGTAAAAGGTTTCACGTTAAATTTGATTTTGGAATTTTAGAATTGATATTTACTCCTCTAAATATAGATCTATTAATCCTTCTGGAGTTTCTACAAGAATGGTTTTGTTAGGCTTGTCTACTTTTACAATAAATTCATCGTTCATAGGAATTAGAATTTCAATACCATCGCGATCGATTTCAAAAAGAGCTTGTGCGGTAGAGTCGTTTACAGATTTTATTATGCCAACAGTTCCAAAATTAACATCTTCAACTTTAAACCCAATAATTTCATGAAAGTAGAATTTGTTACCTTCTAGTTTTGGAAGAAACTCTAGAGGTAAATATAAATCCGATTTCATTAAAGCATCGGCATCGGCCTCTGTATCTACGTCTTCAAATTTTATACGCAATAATTCCGATTTGTGAAGTTGAGAGCTTTCAATAAAAAAGGGAACCAAATTGTTTCGTAAATCGACAAATACAGAGTCCATATCTTCGAATAATTCGGGTTCGTCGGTGTCTAGTTTTATTAATAACTCGCCTTTAAAACTATATTTTTTTACAATCTTTCCAAGAAAGAAACAATCTTCTTTTTTCATAATATTTTAAATAAAAAAACCTGACAACATGTGCCAGGTTTAAAAGTATAAAAAATTAATTTTTTATTCTTCTTCGTTAGAAGTTTCTTCTGCAGTTTCAGCATTAGCAGCTTCTTCAGCAGCTTTTGCTTCTGCTTCAGCCTCAGCGGCAGCAGCAGTTCTTGCATCGTTAACCGCTTTTTCAGCTTCTAAAGCTTTTGCTTTTGCATCAGCCTGAGCTTTTGCTAAAGTATCTTCTTTAGAGGTTACTTTTGCAGTTTTTTCTTCTACCCAAGCATTAAATTTAGCTTCAGCTTGCTCTTCAGTTAAAGCACCTTTTCTAACACCACCAGCAAGGTGATTTTTTAGTAAAGCTCCTTTGTAAGAAAGAATAGCTTTAGCAGTATCTGTTGGTTGCGCACCGTTTTGTAACCAAGTTACAGCACCGTCTACATTTAACTCGATAGTTGCAGGGTTAGTGTTTGGATTGTAGATACCTAATTTTTCTAAGTATTTACCATCTCTTTTTGATCTTGCATCAGCTGCTACGATCCAGTAAAAAGGTTTCCCTTTTTTACCATGTCTTTGTAATCTAATTTTTACAGGCATAATAATTAATTATTTGAGGTTCTCGACCTCTGTTATTAATGAGGGTGCAAAGATACTATAAATATTTAAGTATAAACAACTTAATTTAAATGAAATGTTGTGCTCTTTTTGTTTTATTTTTGGTACTTAATAGATATTAAGTTATTACTTATGAAACATTGGTTTACAATACTTTTGCTTAGCGTGATGTTTATGGCTTGCGACGATAATGTAGAGTTTAATTATCCTGCCTTTCAGGCAAATAAAGAAGGTGTGTTATGGAAATCGACAACACAAAATGCGAATTTTTCAGGGTCTAGGTTGGTTGTTAATGCGAAGTTGAGTGATGAGATTATGACTTTAGAAATTCCGTCGGCTACACTAGATACGTTTCAGTTAGGAGCTGGAGAAACCTCTGTTGCTACATATACAAATAGTATGAATGAGTTTTCTACTGCATTTAGTGGTACAGAGCTTATAGAACTGTCTGATGGAGAAATTGTAATTGACGAAATTAATACTGCAGAAGGCTATGTAAGTGGTTCGTTTTGGTTTACCGCTTTCGACCAGAATAATGAGAATTCGGTTAATTTTAATCGAGGTGTGTTTTATAAAGTGCCAATAACGACAGGACAATAAGTAACTGTTAATAAAAGGTTATTAATACAACTTGAAAACCCCTTTATTATTCTTAATTTTATCCTCCCTATTTTTTTAGCAGAACAGATTTTATGTACTTAATTTTCGATACCGAAACCACCGGATTACCAAAGCGTTGGGATGCCCCAATTAGCGATACAGATAATTGGCCAAGATGTATACAAATTGCTTGGCAATTGCACGACGAGCTTGGTAATTGTATAGAACATCAAGATTATTTAGTAAAACCAGAAGGATTTAATATTCCTTACGATGCCGAAAAAATTCACGGTATTTCTACAGAATTGGCCCAAGAGCAAGGAATTGCTTTAAGCGAAGTTTTAGAGAAATTCAATATTGCATTAAGTAAAACCAAATTTGTTGTCGGACAAAATGTAGGTTTCGATTTAAACATTATGGGGGCAGAATTCTTTAGAGAAGATGTTGCCAATGTGTTACAAGAACTCCCCGTTTTAGATACCTGTACAGAGCTTACGGCTAAACTTTGCCAGATTCCTGGAGGACGTGGTGGCCGATTTAAATTGCCTACATTAACCGAGTTACACCAGTTTTTATTTAATGTACCTTTTGGGGAAGCGCATAATGCTACTGCCGATGTGGAGGCTACAACGCGTTGTTTCTTCGAATTAATTAGAAGACAACAATTTCCTGCAGAAACCTTAGATGTCGAGCCAGATTATTTCGATCGTTTTAATAAAGCCAATCCAGACGTTATTCAGCTTATTGGTTTAAAACATATCAATTTAAAAAAGGCTAGTGCTAAAATTAACGAACGTTTACAAAAAGCACAGTCTACAGATCTTTCTGCTGCCGAAATTAAACAGAATATTTCAGAATTATCTGATGTAAATTTTGTGCACCTTCATAATCATTCTCAGTTTTCTGTTTTACAATCCACTATTAGTATCCCAGATTTGGTAGGAGCTGCAGCCAAACAAAATATGGTGGGAGTTGCTTTAACAGATCATGCTAACATGATGGGGGCTTTTCATTTTGTTCGCGCTGTTATAAATCATAATAAAGGGGTTAAGGCAAAAAATGAAGAAGCTATTGCCGCTGGTAAGCAGCCTGAATTAAACGAAATGAAGCCTATCTTAGGCTGCGAATTTTTTGTATGCGAAGATCATACAGATAAAACTCGAAAAGATAATGGTTACCAGGTTGTGCTTATTGCAAAAAATAAAAACGGGTATCATAATCTCGCAAAATTATCGTCGGCTGCTTTTACAGACGGGTTTTATTATGTGCCAAGAATCGATAAAAAATTAATAGCCCAATATAAAGAAGATCTTCTGGTGTTAACCGGGAATCTATATGGAGAGGTGCCTAGTAAGGTTTTAAATGTGGGAGAACATCAGGCAGAGGAAGCTTTGCTATGGTGGAAAGACCAGTTTGGAGACGATTTGTATATCGAATTAATGCGTCATAATCAAGAAGATGAAAATCGTGTTAATCCGGTGCTTATTGAGTTTTCTAAGAAGCATAATGTAAAATTAGTCGCCTCAAACAATACCTATTATGTAGATAAAAAAGATGCCAATGCACACGATATTTTATTGTGTGTACGTGACGGAGAAAAGCAAGCTACTCCCATAGGTCGTGGTCGTGGTTACCGTTATGGTATGCCAAATCAGGAGTATTACTTTAAGACTTCTGATGAAATGAAGTCTTTGTTTAAAGATGTTCCTGAAGCTATTAGTAACATTCAAGAGATTGTAGATAAAATTGAAATCTACGAATTAGCAAGGAATGTACTGTTGCCAAAATTCGATATCCCAGAAGAATTTCAGCATCCAGAAGATGAAATCGATGGTGGTAAACGAGGGGAAAATGCATTTTTAAGACATATAACCTATCAAGGTGCAAAAATTCGATATGGAGAAACCCTTTCAGAAGAGGTTATAGAACGTTTAGATTTTGAACTTTCTGTAATTGAAAATACTGGATATCCAGGGTACTTTCTAATTGTAGAAGATTTTATTCGAGAAGCCCGAAAGATGGATGTTTCTGTGGGGCCCGGACGTGGTTCGGCAGCCGGATCGGTAGTCGCGTATTGTTTGTGGATTACGAATATCGACCCCATGCTGTACAATCTGCTTTTTGAGCGTTTCTTAAATCCAGATCGTGTAAGTATGCCCGATATCGATATCGATTTTGATGATGAAGGTCGAAGTCGAGTTATGGATTATGTAATCAATAAATACGGAAGTAATCAAGTAGCGCAGATTATTACTTATGGTACCATGGCCGCAAAATCGTCTATCCGAGATACGGCGCGTGTACTAGATTTACCGCTTTTTGAAGCCGATAGAATAGCAAAATTAATTCCGAATATGTCAAAGCTGAATAAAATTTTCGGCTTAGATGAAAAAGGACTAAAAGATAAATTTAGAGCTGAAGATTTAGAAAAAGTTAACGAACTAATAAATCTGGCAGATGGTAAGAATTTAGAGGCCGATACCTTAAACTTGGCAAGACGCCTTGAAGGTTCTGTAAGAAATACGGGAATTCATGCCTGTGGGGTAATTATTACTCCAGACGACATTACCAAATTCGTTCCGGTATCTTTAGCTAAAGACTCCGATTTATACGTTACCCAGTTTGATAACTCGGTAGTAGAAGATGCGGGTCTACTAAAAATGGACTTCCTAGGGTTAAAAACGCTAACCCTAATTAAGGATACCGTTAAAATTGTAAAAGCAAAACATGATATCGATCTCGATCCTGAGAATTTTCCGCTAGACGATGTTAAAACTTACGAGTTATTCCAGCGTGGTGAAACGGTAGGGGTGTTCCAATACGAATCACCCGGTATGCAAAAGCACATGCAGTCTTTAAAGCCTACGGTTTTTGATGACCTTATTGCCATGAATGCCTTGTACAGACCTGGTCCTATGGAGTATATTCCTAGTTTTATTAGAAGAAAGCACGGGGAGGAAGAAATTGAATACGATTTACCAGCGATGGAAGAGTATTTAAAAGAGACCTACGGGATTACGGTGTATCAAGAGCAAGTAATGCTTTTATCGCAAAAATTGGCAGATTTCACTAAAGGTGAGGCCGATGTTTTGCGTAAAGCAATGGGTAAAAAACAAATTGCTGTACTTGATAAAATGAAACCTAAATTTATTAATCAAGCCAGCGAAAAAGGTCATGACCCTAAAAAATTAGAAAAAATTTGGAAGGACTGGGAAGCCTTTGCTAGTTACGCCTTTAACAAATCGCATTCCACCTGTTATGCATGGATTGCTTACCAAACAGCATACTTAAAAGCACATTATCCAGCAGAATATATGGCCGCTGTATTATCGAACAATATGAACGATATTAAGCAGGTAACCTTTTTTATGGAAGAATGTAAGCGTATGAAATTAAGTGTGCTTGGGCCAGATATTAACGAATCGTTTTACAAATTTTCTGTAAACGACGATAATGCTGTTCGATTTGGTATGGGAGCGGTAAAAGGCGTGGGGCACGGTGCTGTAATGACTATTGTTGATAATCGTAAAAAGGATGGACATTATAAATCTATTTTCGATTTTGCAAAACGTATCGATTTGCGAGCGGCGAATAAAAAAGCATTTGAAAATCTTGCTCTCGCAGGAGGTTTCGATTGTTTTTCGGATACACACAGAGCTCAATATTTTCAAGATGAAGGAGACGGAATTACCTTTTTAGAAAAGGCGGTTAAATACGGAAACAAACATCAGGAAAACGAGAATTCTGCCCAAGTAAGTCTGTTTGGAGATGCTAGCGAAGTGCAAATAGAAGAACCTTTAGTGCCACCAGCAGAAGAGTGGGGAACCATGGAAAAACTGGCCAGAGAAAAGGAAGTGGTAGGCGTTTATATTTCTGGGCATCCGTTAGATGATTTTAGAGTAGAAATGAAAAGTTTCTGCAATGCCAATTTAAGCATGTTTAGAAATTTGGAAGCCTGTTTAAATGCAGAACTTACTTTTGGCGGCGTGGTTACCGATGTGCAACATCGGGTAAGTAAACAAGGAAAAGGTTGGGCATTATTTACTATTGAAGATTATAATGACAGTTTTGAGTTTAGAATTTTTGGAGAAGATTATCTAAAATTCAGACATTTCTTTGTGGTAAATAGTTTTGTGTACGTAAAAACTTTTATTCGCGAAGGTTGGGTAAATAAAGACACAGGAAAGAAAAGCGATCCAAGAATTCAGTTTAATAGTTTTCAATTGTTGCATGATGTCATGGATCAATACGCGAAAAAATTGTCAATTCAGCTTAATATAAAGGACTTAACAAACTCTAAAGTGGCTCATTTAAAGCAATTATTAGATAGTCATGTCGGAACCAAAACTTTAAATTTTTTAGTGTACGACCAAGAAGATAAGGTAAAACTTCCTATGGTAAGTAGAACGCAAAAAATTACGATTTCGCAGGAATTACTAAGTGCTCTAGATGCGCAACAGGTGTATTATAAATTGAATTAAATCTGTTTTAATTATTGTCATAAAGTGAGACAATTTGACAATAAATAAAACATATACCACAGATGTAAGTTTTGGAATATTTTTTGACTAATTTTGTATTATAAACGAAGTGAAACTATAAAAACATAAAATAATGGCATTAGAAATAACAGACGCAAATTTCGAAGAAACTGTTTTAAAAAGTGATAAGCCAGTAGTTGTAGACTTTTGGGCTGCATGGTGTGGACCTTGCCGTATGGTAGGACCAATCATTGATGAAATTAGTACAGAATACGACGGTAAAGCTGTAGTAGGAAAAGTAGATGTAGATGCAAACCAAGATTTTGCATCAAAATATGGTGTACGTAATATCCCAACGGTTTTAGTATTTCAAAATGGAGAAGTGGTAGGACGTCAAGTAGGTGTAGCACCTAAAAAAGCCTATACAGATGCTATTGATGAACTTTTGTAATAGCATAAACATATAACATGTAATTAAAGGTTTGGCTTAATGCTAAACCTTTTTTATTTTTATACCTATTAGAGTTTTATGCCTAACTTAGGTATGTGTAGTTTTTAAACACAATTCATGGATTTAAAGGAAGAATTACAACATGTAGGCGGATTTGTTAATCTGGAATTGTTGGCAAAACAAGTGGTTGAAGGTTTTATTGCAGGTATGCATAAAAGTCCGTTTCATGGGTTTTCGGCCGAATTTGCAGAGCATAAAATCTATAATCAAGGAGAAAGCACAAAACATATAGATTGGAAGCTTTTTGCTAAAACCGATAAATTATACACCAAACGTTACGACGAAGAAACCAATCTACGCTGTCATCTTATTATAGATAATAGTAGCTCTATGCATTATCCAGAGTACGATAGTTTTTCTCTAGATCGACTTAATAAAATAGCGTTTTCGGCACTAGCCTCGGCATCTATCATGCATATTTTAAAACGTCAGCGCGATGCGGTTGGTTTAAGTATATATAGTAATACTTACGATTATTATGCACCCGAAAAAGGAAGTGATAGGCACAGACATATGCTGTTAAATGAATTGGAGCAGGTAGTGAGGTCTAAACCAAAAACCAAAACAACAGACACCTATACCTATTTGCATCATATAGCAGAAAAACTTCATAAACGGTCTTTGGTAATTTTATTCACAGATATGTTTCAGGAGTCGGTTAACGAGGATCAATTGTTTGAGGCACTCCGTCATTTAAAGTATAACAAACACGAAGTGGTTTTGTTTCATGTGATTGATAAAGATAAAGAGTTGCATTTTAATTTCGATAATACGCCTAGGCGCTTTGTAGATGTGGAAACCGGAGACTATATAAATGTCTATGCAGAGAATATTAAAGTGAATTATGAAAAAGAAATTTTGAATTATTTTGAGGCCTTGAAATTAAAATGTGGGCAATATCAAATAAAATATGTTGAAGCGGACATAAATAAAAATTTCGATAATATACTGACTACCTTTATGGTAGAACGCAGTAAATTTTTATAAAGTAAAAAAATAAGAAAAATACTTGTGCAATTAAAAAAGTGTTGTATATTTGCACTCGCAATAACGCAACGGTCTGGTAGTTCAGCTGGTTAGAATATTTGCCTGTCACGCAAGGGGTCGCGGGTTCGAATCCCGTCCAGACCGCAATATTGCTAAAAGCTCCAATAACTTGGAGCTTTTTTTGCATATAAATTTAGTTGTGTTGTTTAGATAAACTTAGTGTTTATCTATGGTTTAAGTTGTTAAACCAATGAAAGGCTTTCCTTTTTTCTTTATAGAAGATTGGGATGCTTTTTTGTTTTAAAGCAGTTTGTATGAAATATTTTAAAATTTACACATATTGTGTAATTAAATTGTTTGTATAATAAAAAAAGGGTGTATATTTGCACTCGCAATAATGCAACGGTCTGGTAGTTCAGCTGGTTAGAATATTTGCCTGTCACGCAAGGGGTCGCGGGTTCGAATCCCGTCCAGACCGCTTTTTAAGTAACAATTTGAATCAAAACCCTATTAATTATATGATTAATAGGGTTTTATCATTTTTGGAAATATTTTTTGAGAATTAATATTTAACTTTAATAATTCACAAAACGTCAACAGATAATTTTTAATCGTCAACGCTTTAAAAATTGTCTAAGATCCTAAATAGAAACTTTATTAAAAGTTGATTTGACTTTCGTCTGAATTAAAATTTTTAACAATTTAAAGACGAAAACTATGCGTACTTCTTTAACATTCTCGGTTTTGTTTTGGATTTATTCGAAGAGAGCCAAAAATAATCAAACAAATATTTATGCCCGAATTACCATGAATGGTGAAAAGGTCAATATCAGCCTTAGGCAAAAGGTGGATGTTGATGCTTGGAATGCAAAAAGCCAAAAAGTTATAGGGAATAGCCCGGCAGCCAAACAAATGAATTTGTATCTTGATGAGGTGAAATCGGATATTATTCAATGTTATAGAGATCTTAAATCTGAAAATAAAGTGCTTTCGGCTGGTCTTATCAAGTCGAGATATTTAGGGGAAGATAAAATAAATTATTCTCTTAGAGATATTTTTAATTTTCATAATGATACTATGATTTCTAAATTGAAGGCAGATACGATGGGTCATTATAAAACCACTCAGAAGTATATATTAGTATTTCTCTCTAATAAATATAAAGTTTCCGATATATATCTTCAAAATTTAGATTATGAATTCGTTATTGGTTTTGAAGCCTTTCTTCGGTCTTACCAATCAAGACCCTCACAAGGTTCTATTGGCAACAATGCAGCTATGAAACATATTCAAAGACTTAGAAAAATGGTTACACTAGCCTATAATCTAGAATGGATTAATCGAGATCCTTTTGTTAAGTTTAAACCGAAGTTGGAGAAAAAGGAACGTGAATTCTTAACGAAAATAGAGCTTCAAAGAATTGAAGAGTTTTCCTCTTCAATAGAAAGATTGATAGTTGTAAAGGATTTGTTTTTGTTTAGCTGCTATACAGGTATGTCTTATGTTGATATTATGAAACTTCAAAAGGATAATATAATACCAGGGGTAGATGATAGTGGTTGGATAATAACGGAAAGAATGAAAACTAAAACACCTGTTAAGATTCCAATACTGCCTACAGTAGAATTATTGATCCGTAAATATGAAAATCATCCAAGAACTAAATTGTTAAATGGCTTAATGCCATATATGTCTAATCAAAAATTAAATAGCTATTTAAAAGAAATTGCAGATATATGTGGTATTACTAAGAATCTAACTTTTCACATGGCCAGACATACTTTTGCAACAACTGTAACCCTTAGTAACGGTGTTCCTATTGAAACCGTATCGAAGATATTAGGACATACCAAAATCGTTAGTACTCAAATATATGCTAGAGTAGTAGAACAGAAAATATGGGAGGACATGCAAAAATTAAAAGATAGATTTTATCTAGAGAGAAATGAAATGACCAAGAATCATCCTAATACTTTGAAATAAGCGTTTAGAAAACTGTCTATAGAGGCTTCTAAAAACTAGTATTGTCATCAAATTAAATGATATCCCTTCAAATTTTGGAGGGATTTTTTTTTTGAATATTTGCAATAGGAAATACCAAAGCGAATCAATTACGTATGGATAGGTTAATAATATAATCAATATCTGTACAAAGGTAAACTCGTAAAATACTCCCATCAAAAGACTACGGCATAAAGCGCGTGTTATTGTAAAGCTTATTTATTCCGTTTCCTTTTGAGCTGAGATTTAACTTCCGTTTGGGAATTGCTCAAATATTGTTTAATCTAAATTCAAAAGCTATGTATTTACAAAATTTACAACAGGATGACATCTATGTGCCATCAGAGATGAAATCCTTAAAAACAATGACACAGATGGAATCCCGCAGAGGATTGGAGAATGCTATTATTTCTAATGGCAAAATTGTTAATGTGGTTTCGAATAGCTATGGCCATATACCGAATCAATTGTTTTTTAGGAAAGCGGAACAGATGTTAATTGATGCGCAATTGAATTATCACACCAGAACCATCAATAGGGATGACAGATCTTTTATTACTGACTTTATAATTGATGATCAAAGTCAATTTACGGTCAAAAATCATGAGGATCTGATATTACCTATGTTAAGATTTAAAAATTCTTATGATGGTAGTGAGAAGACCTCAGGACATTTTGGGTTTTACAGAAAAGTATGCTCGAATGGTCTCCATGTTTCTCAGACTGAAATTGAGTTTTCTATAAAGCATAATAAAAACAGTGTGCAGATGATTATGCCGAAGCTAAATAATCTTTTCGAAAAATTTATGGATAATGAATTTTATACAGTAACCCAAAAGTTCGATAAAATGAGAAATTTTAAAATCCTTGATATCAAAGAATTTGTCAAAGCTACTTTAGACCGAACAAAACTATTCAGATATGAATGTAGTGATAAGAATAGTGATCCATCTAAAAAATCTCGAGAAGTAATAGAGATACTGAATTATGAAGCTCTGTTACTTAATGAAGAACCAAATTTATGGTTGGGGTATAATGCCTTCAATGCCGTATTGCACAATACTTTAAAAAAAGGATTTGGACAACAAGAACGTCTCGATAGAAGATTGTTTGAAGATATTTATGATATGGCTTAATCTAAGTCGAAGGTTTAATCCAGTACCTTAAACTGGATTTTTAAACAGTCGCGTCTGAAAAAATCGTTAAAGATTTAGCTAGTTATTAAACAGATGATTTACCCGTCTGTTTTTATGTTTGATATGCTATATTTGGAGTTTTAAAATCCAAAAATAATTGTAATTTTATTTTGGCATATAATTTAATTGCATTTTTTAGCTCTGTTATCGTGTGCTGAATACTTTAAGGTTAGATCCATTTAAAATTCGTCTTTCATTTGGTATGGTACTAAAAGTTTTAATTTTAGTCAAACTATTTTAGGAAATGACAAAATTAAAGCAAGAGTTTATTAAGGTGCCTATAGATAATTAAAAAGGATAGAATTACTATTGTAAATAGTAAAGCTGAATCACTTTAAATTTTGAGTTTTTTTTAACGACTTTATTGTATATTTATTTACTAAAGAGTCTTATTAATTATTTTAAGATATAAGATCTAGTAACATCCTATTGCTCTTCTATTTAATAATTAACTTAAAAAATACTATGCTGCAAGATTACTTGAACTCAATGCTTTTATCAATTACTGATGAAGGTGATTTTAAAAAATTAGAAAAATCTGCTATTGAAATTTCCAAAAAAATAATTAAGGACAGATCAAAAATCGTTTCTTATACCTTAGCTGCAATAGATCCTGAAGTTAGTGTTGAAAGCTCTGTTATTGAGGAGGCAAGGTCTATCATTGTGAAGAATTGGAAAACGTTTACGGCTAATGCCAAAGACACGCCTCTAACATTTATTAGGGCGGTCATTCTGGAGGCTTTAAGTAGCATAAGCGCCGATATTAACCATTCGTTACTTATTTGGTTTTCGGCCAGAAATATTGTTCAGTACCATAAACTTATTGGTAAAGAAAGGGAAATCCTTTTGGAATTCATGGTAAAATTGGGTAATGATATCAATCAAAATGCTAATAAAGAATGGGCGTTGTCAAATAATGATACTTTGCCAAAAACCAGTCTTGAGCTTAAGGAAGTTTCAAGATATGCTCTTAATGATGATACTTTAAAAAAATATTTAGAAGATGCTTCGGGTCCAACAAATTCCACGGGCGTTAAAAATTTTGAATCTCCAAATTCAGTTTGGCCAAATTCAGGACAAAGTTGGTCACATCAATTTGCTCCGAGGGCTGCAAAGGGCATTAAAACTGCAATCGATCTTTCCTTAAAAGCAATTGTTGCCGTCGTAAATGAAAATAAAAACACGGTTCAAAGCAGTTTAAATAAAGCACTAGAGTCATTGCAAACAGAGATTTCAAATAGAACTAGTTCGTTGCAATTAAGATCAGAACTTTTATGGTGGAAAGAGGCAGGATATTCGTCCTCTATGGATAAAAGTTATGATGAGCTAGATAACAATATTTTGGGAATTGTATTGGCAAATGATTACTCATTTTTTATTCCTTTAATTTATCCGAAAAGCGTTGATTATTTTCTAAAAGAGACTTATAAAGGACTAAAAGGAAATGCAACGGAAGAATTAACTCTTGAGGAATTTTTTAAGACTATTCAAAAGCATACCGAGGAATTGAAATCTATATTACCAGAAGAGGAAGCATTAGTTGATAAATCAACACTATTAAACTTTGTAACCAGTTTAATATGGAACAAAAATGAATTAGCTCAATTTGAAGAGCTTTTGGGGATCCCCCTAGATATAAAACTGTCCTCAAAAGAACTGACAACTTGGTTGTTCCACGATTTTCAATTAGTTAAAATTATAAATACTAAATAGTATGACTGGAAAGTGTTCAAACCCAGATTGTGCTGCACCAATTAGTTGTCATGAAGGAAAAGAAAGACATACGGAATGTGAATTTTGGAATAAGACAAATATTTCAAAGTCTAAAGCGAAATCTACGTCTAAAAAGGAAAGAAAATCAGATTTGCCGTGGACTGGAGATGCTTTGACTACAGAGGAACTATCTAAAATAACTTATAGAAGCACTCCTGTAATTATTGGGGTAATAGGAAAAGCAGATGCAGGTAAAACAACATACTTGGCTATGCTTTTTACATTGCTCCTTAGAGGAATAAAACTTAAAGAGTTTGACTTTTGTGGTACCAAAACAATAAATACGTGGGATGCATTATATCAAAAACTAAAAGTTCAACAACAAGTTGTTACCTTTCCTGATCCTACTCCAGCCCAATACATCCGCTTATTACATTTAGCACTGAGAAATCAATCAAAAAAATTAAAAGACATTTTAATAACCGACGCATCAGGTGAGGTTTTTTCTTTATGGTCAAAAAATAGAAATGATGTAAATGCGGATAATGCAAGATGGGTTTATGAGCATTCTAATGCATTCATACTCTTTATTGATTGTGAAGATTTGATAAATAGAAAGGCTCAGGCAAAGACTGACATCGTGGATATGGCACAAATGTTAAAGTACGATTTGAAAAACCGACCTGTGATTGCTGTTTGGTCAAAAAGTGATAAAAAGGCGAAGTGCATCCAGTAATTCGTGAAAAACTTCAAGGGGAATTAATGGAGATTTTGATAACTATAAAGAGTTAGATATTAGCAACTTTTCAACGGATGATCCTGATATATTAGTTCATAAGAACAATATAGCTGTATTGGATTGGCTACTTTCCAAAGTGTTTTGTTTACAAAATTCAGAGATTCCGATTGAGAATGATAATACGGGAAATGATATTTTCTTAAATTATAAAAGCATGTAAATGGCGACATCTATATTACTAATTGGAAAACCTCATTCATCCAAGACGGTATTCCTTTCACAGTTTTACTCAAAATTGCAGCAAAATAAGAGTAAACTAAAACTTTATAAATCAGTGGATGATTTGTCTCCTATTGCAGGAGCAAGAGAAGCTCTGGCATCAGGAGAAGAACCTCAGACAACTCCGTCAGAAAAAAGCGTAAAATTTTACTTGCCCATTCAGGTAGCAGAAAAAGAGGTTGATTTGAAATGTCCGGAATATGGAGGAGAACAGGTTTTAACCATTGTTGAGAATCGGGAGTTAAATAAGGAATGGACAATTTCTATAAACGAAAGTGATAGCTAGATTTTGTTTGTCAGATTAAATAATGTGAACAAGCCTTTAGATATCAGTGATGTAACCTATTCTGAAGAATATCATGAAAACTCGAAAGAACTGGTGTCTGATGCCGAGTATAAAATATCGGACCAAAGCTTTTTTATCGAATTATTACAAATCCTTTTACATGCAAAAGGAACAAACTACCATAGGGTAAATGATAAGCCAAAGCTGACTATTGCTTTAACCTGTTGGGATGAAATGAATACAGAAGAAAAGCCTTATGATGTATTGAAATCCCAATTACCACTCTTATTAAACTTTTTGGAGTCTAACTGGGATAAAAATTATCTAAACATAATTGGTCTTTCCGCCCAGGGATTTTCTCTAACAATACCAGAGAACAAAGAAAAATATCAAATTGAAGGACCAGAGGAATTTGGCTATCTAGTATTGCCTGATGGCACTCGATCGAATGACATTACAGAACTAATAGAGCAAGCATTATTGTGAAAGTAACAATACATCAATCCATTTGCGGAGAAGTAAATAAAGCATGGGGCTTAATAAAAACCACCTTGCCTGATGTTAATATTGCTAAGAGTATTGCCTTTAGAACGGATTTACAAGATCAAACCAGTGGCATTAATTGGGAGCCAGCTATTCGTGGCTTTTCAGAAGGAGACTTCTTCCTAATTATGAAAACATTTGAAGATACAGCTTCTGATGTTAGAAGAGGCAGGAAGTTTTCTCATGTTTTGATGCTGCCTAAAAATGAGATTGTAAGCATTGATAATTTAGAACCAATTATCGACTTACTGTCCAAAGAAATAAATAAAAATATACTCTTGGAACCAATTTCAATAGAAATTTCATCAAGCAACACTACCGGTGTAATAGATAAGTTTCAAGGGAAATTCAACAAACTCATCAATGGTTATATCAACAGAAATAGATATAATAATACGTTGATCTGGATAGGGCAGGAATACTTTGATATGGCGGTTATAGAGTTGTGGAGAAGTTTAAATGTTGCTGAGAGACAAGATTTTTGCTTTGATATTGCCTTTAATAACGAAAATAAGGGAACAAGCCAGCTAAGTTTAATTGCTGTACCTGAAAGTGTGCAAAGTAAGTTTGTGAAATCAGACTTCTTTATTGTACGGCAGAATGATAACCATAAACCTACGGAGTTATTGGAACAATTGTTGATTGGTGATGCGTCAGTTCAGAAGCGTATTAATCGTTTCAAAAAAGCGATTGAATCAAAGTCATTATTAAGGGAAGATATAGCCTTAATAGCGAAAGGGATTGATACTTTTGAGCACGTGGAAAATAGTAAAGATCTTAAAAAGCTAAATACCCTTTCCCACATTATCGCAAAATATTCTCCTTTGCCAGAGCAAGGGATGGATTTTAAGAACCACCTGTTAACTATAATTGGCAAATTAGCTGAATCAGTAAACTTTTCGGATTTAATAGTATTAAGAAATTTCAAAACGGAAAGTTTCAAAAACTCAAAAAAACGTTATCATATGCATTAATAGCCTGGATGAAGAAAAATATATTTTCAATTGAAAATAATTCAGAGGGTTATAGTTTGTTTTTTGAACAAATAAAAAAGAGTGATCTGAGTTGGTGGGATAAAGTAATAATTCAAGAGCTTGAATCCTACTTAGGAACCGTTCAAGTTTCCAAGATTGCTGCTGTCTACGCTTGGTTAATGGAATCGCCATACATTCTGCCCATAATTAAATCTTTTATTGATAAATCCAAAAATGCTGAAAGCTTTTTTATTGAAAAATTACCTAAGAAAACTTCAAAGGAACTTATTGAAGAATTACAAAAATTCTCGATAAGCAATAATTGGCTAAGGTTGTACGCCCATCTATTGGATAGGCAATTTGAATTAGGTACTGCTCTAACAGAACTATTCAAAATTGATCAGGATGAAAATTATTTTGAAGCTATTGAGGTGATAATAGCAGGAAAAGATGATGACTCGGTTATTGATTATGCAGTTGATACTAGTGAACTTCGAATGATTAAAATTGCCGGTAAATCTTGCCATAATATACCTAAGCATCTGATGAGAATGGATATTTTAAATGACAATTGGCAGCTAATTTGGGCAGAGGCGATTGAAAATGGAAATCAAGTCGATACTGGTTTAAAAGAGCCTGAAATAGAAATACATAAATTGTTTGACCATCTTATTGGTGGCAATGTGGTTTCTGAAAGACTTATTGATAAAATTTCCCAATCCGAATTTGGAAATCTACTAACATATCCGAATAGGGCTGTTTTATGGGGGAAACTTTCTTTGTCTGCAAAAGGCAATTTCTTAATCAAAACGTCAGCTGAATTACTTGAACAACTCAGTAAAAATTCAACCATTGAGATACCGAACGATACTGTTTTGTTAGATCATATTAGTAGAAAGGGTGTTTTCGACTTTTTATATTATAATAGAAATAATATTAAATCAGTAATCCCAGTATTTGAAAAATTTTCTCAACTAAGTGACAATAACCTTCGGAATTATCTAAATAATTTTTCAGGACAAATTGATGCTATTGATGCTACTCAATTAGGGAGACTGATAGCAAGAAGACGTTTTTTTAATTCTGCTCATACCATTAATTCTAAGTCCTCTAAAAATAATAATTGGCGATTTGCACTGGTAGAATGCTATGACTTGTTGGATTTTTGGACAAAATTGTTTTCTCCAAATTCGGGAGATAAATTGTCATCTAGCATTACACAAGATGAATGGTGGCAAAATACAGAGGAATTAATTATCGAATTATATCCAAATGGAACTTCATTAACAACCATTTGGAAAAAGGCAGGCGGAAAAGAATCTGATCTACTCGCAAAAGGAACACCAAGCGAAATTTGGAGTGATGTGTTTTATAAATTACGTAAGGAGCACTTCAAAGGAATAACAATGAACAATTTACTTAAAGAAGTAAAAAAACAATATGGGGAAAACCAGAAGTTTAAAATAATATATGATTTGCGAAAAAACTATATAAAAACATAACCAACTATGAGTTTAATAGAGCTATACAAAGGAACAAAGCTAATTGAAACTATAGAAAATTATGCTTTAGCTGAAGAAATAAAACCTCTAAATGACAAGGATTCAAATAGTGAATATTTTTGGTTCTCTAATGATGAGGAGTTTTGGAGTAGTGTAATTACTGATCCTGATAAATATTGGAATCAAGAGATTGATTTATATTGTTTTGTTGTTTCTGATTGGGTAGCTCGTGTTCCTGGTCTCTATTGGGAGCCTTCTTCATATGTAATGAGGCAGCACAAGAAGGAAGAAATAGCTCTCCAAAGTAAACATTGGGTAGAGTTTTATCCTCCAGGAAAATCTAGAAAGGTGATGGGGGGAATTGGAACTTTAATGTTGCCTCCAGCGGAGGATGGTAAAATATTATTTCGATAAGTGCTGGGTGTAATGCATCTGTTGGTATTCCTATGTTATGTTTTCCTGAAGTTTATGATCAACTAAATCTTAGACAGGGAGATTGTGTGGTTATAAAGAGGGCAAAATGGCAAGCTATGGATGTACATTGGGCATCTAAATTTGCTTCTACCAAAAAAATGCCAAGAGGATATATGGTTATTGATTCCATTGATAAAATAGAAGTCATAGAAAGAGACCTTCCAGTGGCTTATCATCCTTTTTCTATAATGGAATATGAATATCAAGACAGCCTTTTTTATGACTTTGTATATGTAACGGCAGATAGTAAACTAGAAAATGGCATTTCAAAAATTGAACGATTTTTTGAAGATTACGCAAGGAAAGAAGAAAGAAATGGTCAGTATCTTTTAAATCCAAATTTAGTAAATCCAATTTTTCAATCCCGCTACATGTCTCCCATCGAATTAGTTCGGGCAGCTGAGAAGGCTAAGTTGAATATTCTTTATGAAAGAATCAGGGGGACTTATTTTAAAGAACAATCGATTGATCAGTTGGTGATAAAATTACCTCAATTTTATCAATCAAGTGCAACGGTTAAAACTTTAGTTAAAAATGTAGGTTTGAATATTGCATTAATAGAGGAAGGAGCTGCAATTGATATGCTGTCACAACTTATAGATGTATGCATTAAAAAAGGAATAGTAGAAAATCTTATCGATAGGGTTGCAGTAGAGTACCCACAAATATTTGACTAATTATGACCTGGACTAAAAAACATACACAGCTAAACGATATTTTCAGTGATCTGGTTCCCAATAAAGAAGGGATTACGAAATATGTAAGAGATGCAGGTTTAAAGCCTCAGTTTATAGATACTAGCGGTAATGCAATGGATGTATGGAGTAATGTTATATCAGAGGCAGAAAAAAACAGTAAGGTTGATAATTTAGTTCGATCAATGCTAACTACTTATCCTGATAATTCTTTTCTGAAATCAGCTTTAAATTCAGGAGAAATTGATTTTTCTTTAAGTCCTGATATTGATGAGACATCATTTTGGGAAGAGGTTTCAGACGATACATTGGAAGTTTTGACAATGGAACAAAGCTCCCTCTTACCTGTAAATTTCTTAGCGAAGGGTGTATTAAAGAGTAAATCCGTTGGCAAGGTTGAGGTGAAAATAGGAAGTAGTAATTATAGCGTTGGTACGGGTTTTCTGTTTAAAATTAGTGGAATAGACGATGTATTCTTTATAACTAATTATCATGTAATACATAATAGAGAGGATATAGAACGGACGAGAATTATATTTGATTTTGAATTAGATATAAACGGTGATTCATTGCCTTCTAGAAGTTTTAAAATTGACCCCAATGGCCCATGGTATTGCTCAGAAATAAAAGAGTATGATGCAACAATCTTTAAACTAATTGATCAGGATAGTACTTTGGCGGAATTTGGTTGGATAGATTTAAAAGAAATTGAGATTACTAAAAATGATTTTGTGAATATTATTCAGCATCCGAAAGGTGAAATGAAAAAGATTTCTCTTTATCATAATATCGTTACACATAAAGATGAAAGAGTGGTTCAGTATCTTACCGATACTCAAAGAGGATCTTCGGGGTCTCCAGTATTTAATTCCGATTGGGAAGTTGTTGCCTTGCATCATAGTGGGGGAGGTAGTAGGCCAGGGGAGCCTGCACTACCATCTGGAATTAAATCACGTAATGAAGGTATTTTTATTAATAACATAATCCAATTTTTTACAGAAAACCATCAAAATATTTAAAAAATGAATAACGAAATTCTATTTAAAGGTTATGACGAGAATTTTATTTCGGGTCAAACAATTCCTTTACCAATTCTTAATAAGGAACAAAAAGATGATTTAGTTTTGGATAAAAACAATAATAGTATAATTAATTATATAAATTATAGTTTGCAACTATCTGCCATCCACAAATTCCCATTTTATACAGCAACCAACATAGATGGGTTGAATTTTAAAAAGGTTCCAAGAAGGGATAATTGGCGTAAAGATGCTAGAATTCGTAAAGACCTACAGTGGGGGCTCGAATTGTATAGAGCTCCAAAAAGTAATTTTGACCGCGGTCATATGACAAAAAGGGAAGATGTTCAATGGGGAGCATCTATTGGCTTGGCTCTAAATGCTGCTGATTCTACTTTTTATTATACTAATTCAGTTCCTCAACATAAAGATCTTAACCGTGCAATTTGGCGGAGTTTGGAGGATTATATTTTACATACCGAAACAAATGCAAATGAATTAAAGGTGTCTGTATTCACTGGTCCCGTCTTGTCTAGACAAAACCCATATTTTGTTACGGCAATTAATGATGAACAGATTCAGATACCTTCACTTTTTTGGAAAGTGGTTGTATTTCAAAAAGAAGATGGTAATCTTTACCGAGTAGCCTTCATAATGAGTCAAAATAAGTTGTTATTAAATGATGGTATTATAGAAGAATTAGAGCGAGATGATTTGTTGTTTATGCAGTTCGATGATTCTGCAACTTATCAAGTTAATGTATCTCTTGTTGAGGAGATTACTGGATTGGAGTTTCCCGTTGCCATGGATTCCTATTCGGACGATAGAAGTATTAAATTAGTTTTAAATGAAGTAGATATAGATCCTGATTTAGAATCGTTATCAATTGAAAATGAATTAGGTTTTGTGATTGAGCATATTTATCTATAGAGTTGTTGTATCTGAATTATGTATCATTAGTGTCCAGTAAAAAATTACCGAGAAAAACCTTTTAAAGAACCACCAGGTATGTTTACTTTTGAGTTACGACACAAAAAAGTAAGACATTGGTAAAAGTAAAAATTTTAACGGACAGCCTATATTTAATCAGTTATTAATGTTCCTTGACAAGAGTGAGATAAGAAAAATAGCGAAAAAACACAACAGTGAGCGGTATGTAAAGAAGTTTACTAATTATAATCATCTGGTTGTTATGTTATTTGTAGCCTTTGAAGGCTATCATTCCATACGAGAGGTAATTCTTGGGCTACTTTCGAATGCTCATAAATTAGCTCACTCGAGTTTAAGCTATCTGGTTAAGCGCAGTACCTTTTCAGAGGCTAATAATCGTCGTAGGAGTAAGGTTTTAGAAGATATCTAAATGGCAGTATATAGAAAACATGCTTCAAGTTTAGCGACAGCCGATTAAAAGACATAGAACTAAAGCGTTTATAGATTATAGATTATAGATTCATCAACGATATCACTGTTCAAGGTTATCCTAAAAGGTGTTGGACGAAATCCAAAAAACGGTAGAAAGAAAGGGGGAATCAAAGCTCATACGTTGATTAAGGCAGATGAGAACGTACCCTGCTTAATCCGTTATTGTAAAGCCGCCAAACATGATCATATGTTTTTGAAAGAGGCTCAAAACCTGCCGTCCGGTTCAATAATGACCTTTGACCAAGGGTATATTGATTACACGCAGTATGAAGCTTTTACAAATAATTCCATTTGGTACGTCACCAGATTGAAAGATAATGCGCTTTATAAAGCTAGAAAGGAATTTGATATACCTGACGATGCAGATTCTGGTGTGTTAAAAGTTGAATAAATTGTACTTCTTTATGGCATAAATCGAACCGTAAAAAGTGGCACTGTTTATACCGAAATCAGTGGTACAAATCGAACCGTGTTAGCCAATAATCAGATTATTTATTATTTCTATTTTAAATTATGAAAGTTTATATTGTTATATAGTTTTGATTTTAAGATTAATATTATTTTGTAATTAATATTTGAAATTATTAAAATTTCTAAATCCAATCTAAGTCATTCATTGCTTTTGCAAAAGTTTGATGACCTTTTGCAAATATATATTCACCATTAATTGTCTTTGTCCATTGAACAGGTTCATTTTTTAAATTTCCATTTTTCCAGTCTTCAAAGCATGATTTTAATAATTCTATTTCACTCTGTTCAGTTACATCCATGTCTAGATTATATAATTTGTTTATTAATTCATTTGAATTATTATTTTTTATAATTTGGGGAGATAACCTTAAAAATCTTTTATCATTACTAGGGTCATCCTTGCCAGAAAATAAACTTATGTAAGCACTATAAGAAGCCCAAGTTTGAGGTTCGAATAAAATAGATTGAGATAAATTAGAAATAGTTGAAGAATAGAATTTCGCCCCCTTAAATAAACGAAAAAACAAACCAATTTTTCTTTTAGTTTTTTGCCAATCAATATGTCCATCTATATTTCTAACAACTCTTTTTCCTAAAAGACATGTGTAATATTCATCTCTGAAATTATCACTATCTTCATCAGAAACCAATTTACTTCCAGTGCCTATAGAAATGACATGAATGGCTTTACGATCTACATTATTTGCTAGAGCTTCTGTGATTCCTACCATGACAGGATTATTAAATCCTCCTAAAGCGCCATCCCATAAATATCGTCTTCTGGTATTTTTAATTCCCTTAATTTTAGGGACTAAAACCGCTGGAAAGTCAAAATAATTTACAGGTGCATTAGATGCACCGTGAACAGCTCCAACTAAGCTAACTTGTTCAAAATGGTCTATGTTTGCAATAATCTCAGCTCTAGCTTTGCTTTTTTCATTGGATCGGAAAAGTTTAGCTCTTTTATTTATAATATCAAAAGTAGTTATAATTATTTCTAGGGACTCTTTTCCTATTATCGTTGGAAGTTCAGAAAGCGTGAAATCATTGAGTTTTGTTTCATTGTTAATTAATAAGAGTTCTTCTAATGCCTGTTTTTTCGAAGTTGTAGAATAACGAGTGCCTATTGACTTTATACCCGCTAAGGACATGAAATTAGTGGGGAAATATCTTAGCTTGAAATTTAATTTTTTAAAAATACTTTCTCTTACTGATTTATTTTCAAACAATGAAATAATTTCATTAAAAGACCAATTGCAAGCTAAACCAGCTAATACCATACTGCCTCCAGAATTAGCGATAACTAGGTCAAAATGTCTTAAAACTTCATGGCCTTTTATTTCTCTGTTAGGATATTTTAAACTGAAAATATTTTTTAATGCTAAAACTTGAAGTATTGCCCAGCTACCTCCTCCATCAAGTGATAAAATTTTATATTTTTCATTCATGTTGATTACTTTTTAAAATCCCAAAAGTTTCAAATTATTTTAACTGAAATGTTTAATTACTTTATCACTACCTAAATTTATTAATTGATAAGAATCTTTATCTAAATCTTTAACCAATTCAATTAAATCAAATTTTTCTTTTTCATCTAATTCTTTTTCTGTTGATGAGAAAATTATAGTTTGTTTAACTGTGTTTTCTGAACATCTATGGAATAATTTTTTTAAACTGCTTTGTTTAGCTTTATGTTGACCAGGTTCGTCAAACATAATTAATCCTGGGTGTTTAACTCCATTATCACGTAATGCTAATGTGTAAGCCCAAATATTCCTAACAAAATCAGAAGCGGAAGAGTTGATTCTAATAGATTGGGGTTGAGTATCATCTTTACCTCTTTTATATACTGGAAAATATTTAAAAGGATCCTTTCTATTAATTGAAATTTGGTAATTTCTATTGCTGTCATATCCAAAATCAAACAATAATTTTTTGTAATTTTTCTCAAATGAACTTAGAGTATTTTCGTCATCAGATTGCTTTAGTCCTTCTATTGCTTTTGTTACATTGAAATATTTATTTGCTAACTCTAAAAGAGTTTCTTTTAATTCAACGATTTGAACATTAAACTGTTCAAGATTTTTTACTTCTTGTTGTAGCTGTATTTTTTTAACAACTTCAGTCTCTGATAAAGCTCTATCATCAGCAATTAAATCTCTAGATAAAGACTTAATAACACTTTCTTGATTTCTTAGATTGTTTTTTAAATATTGCAATAATGTATTTTTCTCTTCAATAGTTTCATTTAGGCTTTTAAGAGTTGTTTCTATTATTTTTTTTTGACTTATCAGAAAGCCTTTATTTTCTTCAAGTGATAATTGAGGAATTTTAAAATCTGGCCGAGATAATATATCCTGAGTTACAGGTTGCGCACATGTAGGGCATTTTGCTTCATTATGTTTTTTAAATAAATTATTATTGAATACTTTAATCAAATTATTATGATCTTTGATTTCTTTTTCTATAACTATCAATTGGTTATTGATATTTTGTTGTTGTAGTTTTTCAATATTCAATTTATTTTCAAAGGTAGTCACATAGTTAATTAAATCATTGTATTTAGTTTTATTAACTTCATACTGTAAAAGTATTTCATCTTTACTGCTTTCAATAATTGCAATTGGTTTATTTACTAGTTCAGCAATTCTTTCTGATTTAGTATTTAAATATTCATCATAAGTAATTATTTCTTCTTCTGAAATTTGAAAAGATGAGGATATTTTTTCTATTTCTTTTTTGTCTGTAGTTATGTTTTCAGGTATAGAAGTAATAATTGCATTATTTTGTTTTTCTAAAAATGAAAATGCCTTTATAATTTTATTCCAATTATCTAAAATTTCATTTTTACTTTTATAAAAAACGTCTCTTTTAGTAGAGTTTTTAATTTCGTCTAAATTTAGAAGGAACTCAATTATTTTTTCTTTAGGTTTAGTAACTCCAAAGTATGGCATTGTAGCAAAAAAATCGGACCATCCCTTGGTTTGTTCAATAAATATAGCAGAAAAAATCATTTGAAGATATAGAGGGCTATAGTTTGATGTGCGAGAACTACTACTGACCTCAGGTAAATCGATTCCGATGAAATCTGTAAACCACTGATAAAATCCATTTGGGTTATCATTATTACCTTGCCCATTTACAAAAAACACACCTTTGTCTTCGTCCTTTGTTGAACTAATTTGCCCTAATCTTGATTTATAAATTGTAATGTTAGATTCTTTTTCGTCACCATCAGCACCTTTGATCACACGTTCTAAACTATAATAACCACCATCTATATTTTCTATTTCTAAATAAACTTTAGACCAAATAATTTGATATGTTATATCTTTTTCTTCTTCTGTACTTTCTGTTTTAATAATAAAGCTATCTTTTAAAGCTTTATCCAAAGCTTTGTTATTATGCCCACCTAATAGCTCTTCCATGCCTAATGCATAAAAAATACAAGTATTAACTGTTGTTTTACCCCTTGAATTTTCTCCTGCTACAATGTTCAGTCCCTGCTTAAAAGGGAAGTCAAAGCCATATAAATCATCTATAGTTTCACTTTTATCTGTTAGGATTTCAGTTCTTAATCTATTTATTTTAAACATATTGAATTTATAATAGTTTCCAATTATTATTTGCTTTTTGCAATTTTGTTTTAGGTATCCAACCTATTTCTTTTATTTTGTTTATTTCATCATGAAATAAATCATAATTTTCAATTGATTTCAAAATTTCTAACCCACTACTCGTTATTGCAATTTCTAATTGCTTTGAGATGATTTTTTTTTCTATATAATTTTCGATGTAACCAATAGCTAACACTTTCTCAAGTCCAAATTCGAAAGACCAAGGTGTTAATGAATTTCTTAGTCTCATTTTTAAATCATACAGTATTTGATAATTATTTTCATCTCTTAATGCCCAAAACATTAAATGAATTAATTGTAAACCAGCTTTATTTTTGCTTCCGCAGTGATTAATAATAGCAAGTAAGATTACCAGCTTAAAATACGCATTATATCTTATAGATACTGATGTTTTTTTCTCGTCTAATATTATATTAATCATTGTTTGTGAAATTTAATGTGCAAATACCTAACCATTCAATTAACTGAAATTCTGATAAATCAAATGTTGTCGTAGAAGGCATAAATTCTAAAATAGATTTTAATTCATTCTGTAAATCTCTTTGAGATAATTTTGCTTCGTTTGGTCTATCAACAGATAAAGAGTATTGTGTCTTAACTTGATTTACAAGTTTTGAAACTTTTGTTTTAAACTCACTAAATAAATCTGGATAAATTCTTGAATAAGTATCGATATTTTCTTTCATAGATAGATAACTTCTAATTTGATTTACAGTTATTTCATCACATAAAATAGAATCGGGATATAAAACTTTATTTTTTTTATATAGATAATTGAAGAATTGACTGTCGGTCTTCTTAAATGCTAAAATTTCACTTTCTGTTCTTTCTCTTCTGTTATTCTCTTCCCAGTTTATAAGATTTTCAAAATCAGATAAATCTATATAGTCTTCGAAATAGTCTTTAATATGGTGGACAGAACAACAATTAATGTCACTATTATAAGCTTGTTCTGTAACAACTGAATTTAATATTCCAATTAGAAAAGGTGTTTTATGTCTATAAACAAAAACTCCACTTCCTGAGAGTCCGCCTGCGATTAAATCTCCATCATTACCAGCCTGTTGAAAAGTTTCACCATCATATAATGTAATCTTGAAACAATGATTTGAATCACTACTAGTAATAAGCTTACAGGGAAAAGGTCTATATTCATCATTGTTTATGCCTTGATACCCACAGAATTCAACAGTAGTATTAGGTAAAAAGCTATGTGCTATTTTATATTGATAAAGCAATTTTTCTTCGTCTTCAAAATCTATTTCTAAAAGTGCGTAGTCTTTTTCAGAGTCAAATTCCTTTATAGAGACAACTGAAATATTTTTAAATTCAGATTGGTAATCTGTTTGCTTTTGTATTTCAATTTCTTTAATAATGGGCATTTCATCGCCTAAGCAATGAGCAGCTGTAAACACATAAAAAGTATCACATCCCGCAATTAAAACACCACTCCCAATTTTTCCATTACATTTAATTCTTACGCAATAGTTTTCCGCATTATTATAAGTCATTTTTAGTAAATGTATTTTTATGTTCTATGTTCCAATTGCCATTTTTTAAATCTTCATCTGCTATAAATTCACCGATTCTTAATTTTATCCTATCTAAACTATAGTTGGTATAAATATTTAAAATATCATCATTACGATTTTTTTTACATACTATTCGTGCAATGGTTTCTCTTGACGGATGTTTATGTTTTGAAGTGCCTCCATTGGTTGAAATTATATAGTTGTTAGACTTAATTAAAGATAATAGATCTTGTGAAGTGTTGTTTAAGCTTCCGTGATGTGAAACTTTTACGAAATCAACTTCCACTGGGGTCGATTCACTATAATCCATATTTTTCAAATTATCAATAATAACTTCCGCTCTTGAATCTGCTAAAAGAAGTAAGCTTAAATCTGGACATCTTAATAAAAAAGCAATAGAAGAGGAATTGTAAATATCATTGTCAATTGATTTTTCTGGCTTAAAGTCTATTTTATTAAGTTCCTCAAGAGATTTTGAAAAGCTTGGTTTACATATGGAAATCTGTGATTTTATAGCTTTTTCAATAGGCTTATTTCTTTTTTTAAGCCAGGCTTTATACAATTTGTTTATAATTTCAGAAGTAGGTGAAAGTATTGTAAACTCTAAGTCTTTAATATTTATAATTCTATTTTCTGTGGTAATTTCTTTAATTGCTACACCATTTTTTTTCTCTTTTATTAGAGCCTTCCAATCTTCTGCTTGGGGTACACTAATAATAGCTTTTTCAGATCTTGATTCATAGAATTCCGCATCAGGTTGGTTATACCAAATTTCACCAATTTCTATTTTTTCAATTAAACCATTCTTAAAAAAGTTTTTTAAACCACCTATATGATCATTATCTATGTGTGTTAATACAAGCAAATCGATTTTAGCAATTTCCTTTAGGTGTTTCTTTAAAGAATATTTAAATGTTGTTGGTGTTCCTCCGTCTATGAGGATAATGACCTCATTCCTATTTTTGTCATATGTTTTTATTAATATGGAGTCTCCATTATTAGCAGGCAAAATGTTTAATTCGGTTTCGATTCTTATCATTTATAGAAGTAATAATCGCAATTTAAAAAATCTTTGAGTTAGTTTTTTTAGCTAAATTAAGCAATATAATAAAATTGCCTGTATTTTAAAGACAGTCTTCAAAGTGCTTAACTAATTCTATTAAGAGTTATATTATTTATAGATTTTTTGTGGGGTAGGTTCTCATTTTTTTTTAAGGAAAGCCAATCCCCAAATTTTCTTAACCGCTGGATCGGGAAAGCCTTCTCTGGGCTTTCCGCGCTCCCTCGTAAAAATTCCGGTCTTGTCAAAACATTTTAAGGGGTTTATAATGTTTGAGGCCTTTGTTGGTTTTTGGTACAGCAAAAACCAGGCATAGCCTAAGGCGCTTCTATTTTGAACCTCCATAACTCCGTTTGTTTAACTTCCCGTACACGCACTTCATTATGGGCTTCAAAAGAAGGCCAAAGGCTATTGTGAACCTTGTAAAGACCATGCAAATTTTAGCCAAACTTAAGGTTTCTACGTCCTTGAAAATCCAAGGATTTTACTACGTCGCAGACACTCCTGAATTTTTGCTAAAAGTCTTGACAAGCTCCACCTCAAACATGGTTCTCTTTTAGAGAGAAGTATACAAAGCACCCCTTAAAATTTCAATCACATTAAAATCAGAAAACCTAAGGGGAATTATTAACCTTTTAAATGTTTTAATCATGAGTACAATTAAAAACAGAGTGCAGTTAATCGGTAACGTAGGACAGGAACCAACGATGACCATTTTAGAAGACGGAAAAAAGTTAGCCCGTATATCACTGGCTACTAATGAGCATTACCATAACAAAAAGGGTGAAAAGCAAACCAACACCAGTTGGCACACCTTAATAGCCTGGGGTAAGAAAGCTGATATCATTGAAAGCTATGTGACCAAAGGCAAGGAAATTGCAATCGAGGGAAAACTGAGCTCAAGAAGCTATGATGATAAGGACGGTGTAAAGCGCTATGTTACGGAGATTACAGTAAGTGAAATCTTGTTATTGGGTAACTAATATTAAAATAAAAGGGTGCTCCCTTTATTTATAGCACCCTTTTTAATTAACGTTTAAACATTTAAATCAAAAACGTATGAAGCGCAAAGTTAATGAAATTCAGGTACGCTATAAAGAGAAATTAAAAGCTACTTTATCAATTGGTTGTTCTCAGGATGCTTGCAATGTATTATATGATAATTGGAATAAGGATACGATAAGTTTACATGAATCCTTTAAGATAATTCTTTTAAATAATTCAAATAAGGTTAAAGGAATCTATGAACTTTCATCAGGAAGTATAACAGGTACTTTAGTCGATTTACGCATACTTTTTGCGATTGTATTAAAATCTTTAAGTACGGCTATTATTTTGGCTCATAACCATCCCAGCGGAAAATTAAAGCCTAGTGAAGCTGACAAACAAATTACAAATAAGATTAAACAAGCAGCTTTATTTTTAGATGTTAAAGTTCTGGATCATATAATCATTATACCAAATGGCGACTTTTTTAGTTTTGCCGATAGTGGCATATTATAATTGATATATCAAATGAATAGAGATTAGGACCTTTGAATTTTCAGAGGTCTTTTTTCTTTCACAATGCAATCGAAATTAGCGTTTAATATTTATAGTGTTTGGCAATTTCATAACGTTTGTATTGAAATCGATACATTTGAAATCAATCCGGTTTTTCAATTTACTTCCTATTGTTATACCTTGAAACTAGTCATTGAGCAGCTCAGTAATAATGATATTAAGCGGTAAAATGGTGTGAGAATTTTTGTCCCTGCGGGACAAAATCGAATAGCAAGAGGGTAACACGCTGCGCGGTGTTACAGGGTTCGATTTCGCTGTCATCCCTTTGTTTATAGGGTTATTATGGTTGATGGATTTTTTTTTGTGGAGTGTTTTTTATGAAAAAAGTGGCTCAGACCAGTAAAATCAACAAATTTTTTATGAAAAAATGGATAATGGATACGAAAAAGAGGGATTTGCAGGCTTAAGAATAAAGACTTCAGTCGCTAGGAAATTTCGGAAATTCTGTAAGCATTATGGGAAATCCCAATCGCTTAGTTTACTGGATATGATTTTGTTTTTTGAGACCAATGAGATTAGTCCTTCAGAACGATTTGGAGAAACAATAACGAGTTTGAAGTTTCAGATGAAAAGAAGGTTTAATGCTTTAATAGCTATTATTAAATCTATTGAAAAACATCAAACAGAACCTACCGCATTTTTAATGAAACAGTTGTTTGAGGTTAGCGCCCAGCAGGAAGCCGAAAATCATATTGATTTTACACCCCAAGAATTGATTACTGAAAATGAGGAATTGGAGTATTATCAGAATCAGTTTAGAGACAGTCAGAAACGATATCTCCAACTGAAATCCGACACTGGATTAATACTTAAAAAATTGAAATATATCAGAAACAATTTTGGGATGGGGTATTACCGACTCAATTTAAATAAGGAAGATATACAACGCATTAAAAACAATTTGGACCATGTACATCACGATAACTCCTCAGAAATTAGGTAACAGTTATAATAGTTCGGTTGCTGATTTTGTGTCTTATTTGGAGAAAGAGAATGAAGATAAATCATTGGATGAAATAGAGCATTTCTTTAACCAGGATGGTGAACAGTTTCGAGCTAAAGATGTTATTAAGGATATTGATGGAAATACTGCCAAACTTAAAAAAAGTGAGCCCCGATTTTATTCCATAACTGTGAATCCTAGTAAATCGGAATTAAAGCATATTCAAAATGATAGTGAAAAGTTAAAGGCATATACAAAGGCTATTATGGAAGATTATGCTAAGGCGTTTCATCGAGACATAGAAGGTCGAGCAATAGAAGTTAAGGATATTAAATACTATGCAAAGCTGGAACACGAAAGACTATATAAAGGCACAGATAAAGCCATTAAAGAAAATGCTCCTTTTCATAAGAAAATTGTTAGGCTTGAAAATGAGATTCAGAAAATTAAAAGTGGTAAGATGGTAGGGGACGTAAGTAAAAAACAAAACCAAATTAAAAGACTGGAGTTTGAAGCACCTCATAAGATTAATGGAAAAATGATTACACAAGGAATGGCTAAGGAAGGTGTGCAATCTCACATCCATATTATTGTAAGTAGAAAAGATCAATCTAACCGTTATAGTTTGTCACCTGGGAGTAAATATAGTGCCTCAGAGGTAGAGTTTAATGGTAAGAGGGTAAAGCGTGGGTTTGATAGAGATCAATTTATCACGAATGCCGAAAAACGTTTTGATGAACGCTTTAAATACAATCGAAATTTTGTGGAAACCTATAGGGCCAGAAAACTTTTGGTTAAAAAGCCACATCACTATTACGCTAATCTTTTAGGATTGCCCAAAAATGAAAAAGCAATAGCATTTAAACTATTGGCCCAAGCAGGCGTTCCGACAACCATGCTTAATGTACCAACATCTCAAACCCAATTAGTCTTAAAAGCGATAAATAAATTAAAACAAGGTATGGTTAAAGCTTTAGAGTCAGGATCTATTTCTATATGACAACTACAATAGCACATATTATTTTGTATATCGTCATCCCAATTCTGGTGATTTTTATAGTTATAGCAAGTGGGATATTTAAATCCGATCCCAAAAATTTAAATAAACGATATCAAGTACGTTTTAAATTGAATAGTGGAAGATTAACTATCGATAATATCAAACGTGGGGTTTCTATTATTGGTTCTGCAGGGAGTGGAAAAACGGAAAGCGTCGTTTTCAATCTCCTACAACATTTTAGTGCGTACCAGTTTTGTGGTATTATTCACGATTATAAACATTTTGAGTTAACTGAAATTGCGTATCCGCTGTTTAAAGCGCAACAGGAATTACACTTCTATACAATCTCATTTGACCATATCCATAGTAAGGTAAACCCAATTGCTCCGCGATATTTACCAAACGAGGAAAGTGTTAATGAATTATCTAGGGTGCTTATAGAAAACTTATTAGAAGTTCACGGAGAAACAAATGCGACCTCCAGATTTTTTAATGATGCTGTTGAAGGGCTTTTGGCAGGGATGATATGGAAAATGAAAACAGACTATCCCAAATTATGTACTTTACCACATATTATTGCTTTATTTGAAAGTTTACCGACTAAGCGATTAATAGCCTTTTTAAGCACAAACATAACTGCTAAAAGTATGGCTAGTGCGTTTATAAATGGAATTGAATCTGAAAAACAAACAGCAGGAGTAAAGAGTACATTATCTAATGCGTTTAAGAAAATGAGTTCTCAACGCATCTTTATGGTATTATCAGAGGATGAAGTGCCTTTAGATCTCAATCATCCTGACCACCCTTCGGTGGTTTCAGTAGTTAATAATCCGAAATATGAAACTGCATATGCGCCCATTTCTGCTATGATCATGCATACCGCTGTAAAACAAATGAGTGTAAGGAATCGCAGACCGGCTTTTGTTTTAATGGAGGAGGCACCTACAATCAAGTTATTAAACATGCCGCGAATTCCTGCCACATTAAGAAGTTTTGATATCGCTACCATTTATGTAATGCAAGACAAAATTCAGAATGATATCCTTTATGGGGATAAGGCTAGTAAGGCTATTTTATCTAATTTGTCTTACCAGTTTTTTGGTAAAGCTAACGATCCAGATACAGCTAGATACTATGAACAGTTTTTTGAAATGATTAAAGTACCAACAAGAAGTATCAGTAAAAACAGTGGATTAAGCATGGAGAGCCGGATAACAAAAGGCGAGAGAGAAGTCTCGAAGCGTCGTGCTAGCATCTTTTTTAGATTGAAACAAGGGGAGTTTATTGCTTTTGCCGATGGCAAGGATCGAAAAGTTAGGTTTAAACTTCAAAATATTGAAAAAGTAATGCCCCAGTTAAATGGGACCATTTCGGAACAAGAATTAAAATTTAATTATGAGAAAATTTATAGAGACGTAACTATGATTATAAAATCAGGTTAGAGGCTAATTAATATTGTTTTCAGTATAATTGTTGATTCTTGTTGTAATATCATCCTTGATAAACTCCCAATACTTTCCATAATTACAAATAGGGTCAAAATCATCGTCGGCTTGTGAAAAGTCGATAAAATTTTTCAAAATTAGAAACCTATCATGGTCATATGGATAACGTTGCTCATGCAACTCTAACATTTTAGCAAGGTCAAAGGATTTGAAAAGCTCATGAAGATCCCAAAAATCTTTCTTTCTTCCACCTCTTTGAATAACATCTAGTTTCATTGCGATTACTTCTTCTAGAGATGCCATTCGAATGGTATCTACCATAACGGGAGGCTTTATAAATTTGTCTGTGTAAAACAGATCTAATTTTATGGAGTTGATAGAATCCTTGCCTACAAAGTAGGATTTACCCATACCAACCGGAATGTTTTCAAGATGATCTAAATAAGGAAAGGTATTCTTTAAAAATGCTTCAATGTTATCAAAATCTATGGAATCATATGGGGCATCACTAAAGAGGTCAATATCTATAGATTCTCTATGCCCAATTTGTAGACTTAGAGCCGTTCCGCCAACTAAACGAAAGTTTTCAAATTCTTTTGCAGCCATTAGAACTAGTAAGCTGTCTTTTAGTAACTCATTTACCGTATTATAATATAACATGTGATAAAAATAACTCTATTTATGAGAAGGTCGATAAGGTCTTCGTATATCAGTTTGTAAAGCTATTTTTATTTTCTTTGCCCCGTAAAAGCGTCTGATTTCATTTTGCTCAGATGCATTACCACGTTCGAAAACACGCCTAATTACTGCCTTATACTGTTTGTTCCAGTCTATTTTTTTTATATCGGTATCCCAAAATAATGAGGTTCTTAAAACAGAGCGGTTAGGTGTAGGATGATTTGTTTTTTTATTTTCCTGATCGATATCAAAATACGTTTGTAATAGGGCAAGTGTACCTTGTTCTAAATCTAATTGCTTTTCAATTTTTAAGGCTAGTGCCGTATTTAGGCTTCGCTTGCCTTTTGTTATGGCATTTAAAGTCTGTGGATATTCGTTAATAGATAAGGCAAAAGGTCGCTGGCGAAGCAATCGCTTTTTTAAAAGGTGTTCAATAACAAACCCCGGGTGTATACCTTTGTATTTTTCTATTAACTGATACATAATACAAATGTAAACAAAATTGTTTATGTTTTAGTAATGGGTTACAAGCTATTCTAGTTTGAATAATTCTTAACCATTACTTTTTTGTTTAAATTTTTCTTTAATCAATTGTTTTAAGGATGTGTAATACTCCCTTTTGGTTTGGGTAAGCTTTTCTTCTAGATTAATGGTTTCATTAACAATGAAAAGTAATTCATTTAGAGTTTTAAGTTTGAATAAATTGCAAAATTCAATTTCTAAATTTTGACTCAGTAAATATAATTTATCCCAACTACAAGAGTTTTCAAATCGTTCAATTCTTCCTATACTTGTTGAATTTGTATCTAAAATCAATGATAATTGATGTTGTGAAAGTCCTTTTTTAAGCCTTGCTAATTTGAGCTCACATCCTATTTGTATGTTTAAAATTGATAACTCAAATTCACTGTAATTTCTCATAATGTAAATTTTGAAAAATTCAGAATATTTATTCGTTACAAATTTGTATCGAACAATTTGTTTTAGTATATTGCATTGATATTAATACACTTATTGGTGTATTTTTTAAAAAGGAATCAAATACTTAAATTCTCGATATCTAAAGCTGGTACTTTTAAAATTGAGATGATAAGTGAAGTGCTCACACTAAATTGGTGTGAGCATGTTTTAATACTTAAGTATAAAATTGTTTAGAAATAAAATTTAACAATATAACGGGTAACTTTAAGCCTATTGAAAAAGAGTAAAGGATACAAGCAATTGAAAATAAAGAAGGCACAATACAATATTGAGCTTACGGTGTATTTTATCCTTTACCCTAAAAAGCCTAAATGCCCTATATAATCCACTTTTTCTTACGGGAGTGACGTCATGAATATGATGGTTTTAAATCTACTTTAAAATCAGTTTTGGAACGGTACAACTTCTTTCTCCTGTAATTTACAATTCCACATAATCATGGTATCCAGCCATGAAACGATATTCCCTAATTAGTATTAATAGCCCTTACGAGGGTAAGGTATGCTTTGTATTAACTAAAAAAACTATGCCTATGAATTTAAACCTTTGAATTAGTTAGAGTACAGCTGGGTGGCCGTAATTCCAGCTAAATTACGGTTAGGGTGTTTACTGGTAGACTGCCCAGTTATTATAAAATGATGTTAATTATTAATTTTTTAAAAAATTGCTTATGGGGTAAACTTACTTAAGAATTAAAACAGTTAAAGGAACTGAAAATAAAAAGAACCCTCCATTCACCGTGCAAAGTATCTGGAGGGCAAATTCAATTAAAACAACGTTTAATTAAACCAACTCAAAATTATGAAAAATACCTTTGTAAACAAGGTAAAGGGACTGCTTATTTATGTTCTTTTTCTCGCCTTTGCTCTAGAGTCTTATGAGGTCTGGAGTCTTCCAGTTACTAATGTCTATAATATTAGTGCATTACAACAAACCCAACAAGTGTCTGGAAAAATCTTAGATAATTATGGCATGCCTATTTTTGGCGCCAATGTAATGGTTAAAGGTTCTCATAAGGGCACTTATTCAGATGAAGATGGTCATTTTTCCATTACCGTAATTTCTACAGACGTACTTATAATAAGTTACCTAGGATTTCAAACGAAAGAAGTTGAAGTCAGACAACAAACTCAATTTACAATTACCTTAGAAGAAGCTGTAACAGATCTTGAAGCTGTAACTATTAATGCAGGTTATTATTCGGTGTCTGAGAAGCAGCGGACAGGAAATATCGTCAAGATAGATTCCAAGATTATAGAAAAACAACCAGTAAATAACCCCTTAGCAGCAATGCAAGGGCATATGTCAGGTGTTAACATTGTACAGAACACAGGTGTTCCTGGAGGCGGGTACAATATAGAAATAAGAGGAAAGAATTTTATTAATGGAGGAACCGACCCCCTTTATATCGTAGATGGTGTACCATTCAGTTCACAACCTCTAAGCTCTAATGATGTATCTGGGGAAATATTTTTTGGTAATATAAGCCCATTAAATGCGATTAACCCCAATGATATTAAAAGTATAGAAGTGTTAAAGGATGCAGATGCTACAGCAATTTATGGCTCTAGAGGAGCCAATGGTGTTGTGCTTATTTCAACCAAAAAAGGGCAGAGTGGAGGTACAAAAATCAATGCCAATTTTAGTAGCTCAATAGGTCAGGTCTCCAATTTTCTGGATCTTTTAAATACCGAACAGTATTTGGAATTGCGAAGGGAGGGAATTACCAATGATGGTTATGGTTCTTTCTTAGAGGGGTCTGCTTTTGATTTTTTCTGGCCGGATGTTAAGAGTTGGGATAATTCCCGTTATACAAATTGGCAAAAAGAATTAATTGGAGGTGCAGCCTACCGTAATAATATTCAACTTTCCGTTTCTGGTGGTAGCGAGCAAACGCAGTTTCTTCTTAGTGGAACCTATCAAAAAGAGACAACCGTATTCCCTGGTGATGCCAATTATAAGAAGGCTAGTGTACACAACAACTTAAACCACCAATCAAGCTCTGGGCGCTTTAAATTAAATTTTTCAACCATTTATACTAATGAAAAAAATGTATTACCAAGAACAGATTTTACATATAATGCTTATACTTTAGAGCCTAATGCCCCGCAGTTGTATGATGATGAGGGTAATATCAATTGGGAAAATAATACTTGGGACAATCCGATGGCCTCGTTAGAAGAAATCTATGAGGTAACTATTAATACCCTAATAAGTAATTTGGGACTTTCTTATAATGTTTTACCTGATTTGGAGTTAAAAGCCAATTTAGGATATAACATTTCTGATTTAAATTCCAATAAAATACTTCCATCATCGGCGAGGAATCCAAGATTCGGGTTTACACCACAAACCTATTCATCCTTAACAAACAATAATTCTAAACGATATTCATGGATTGCAGAACCACAAATAAATTGGTTAAAAATATGGAACAATATAAAATTGGATGTTTTGTTTGGTGCTACATTTCAAAAAGAAAACACTCAGCAATTAATCCAAAAGGGCACTGGCTTTCCAAATGATAACTTGATTCAAAATTTAGCTGCCGCCGAAACTCTTGAAATTTTAGAGGATGCCGATAGTGAGTATAGTTACCAAGCGGTGTTTGGTCGTGTTAATTTCAGCTTAAAAGATAAACTTATCCTGAATATAACAGGACGTCGGGACGGTTCTTCCCGGTTTGGTCCAGGAAATCAATTTGGGAATTTTGGAGCCATTGGAGTAGGGTGGATATTTTCGGAGGAATCTATTTTTAAACACGGCTCCTTATTAAGTTTAGGGAAATTACGTGGAAGTTATGGGACAACGGGTAGTGATAACATTGGTGACTATGCATTTTTAGATACTTACAATGTAACAGGCTTCGATTATGATGGTACAACTATACTGAAACCTACTGGAATTTTTAACCCATTATTTGGTTGGGAAGTAAATAAAAAATTAGAATTAGCCTTGGAACTCGGTTTTTTTAATGATCGGGTTTTATGTAACGTTTCTTGGTATCAAAACCGATCTTCAAACCAATTAATAGGAATTCCCTTGGCTGCTACAACAGGGTTTCCTGAGCTGCAAGGTAATTTTGACGCTACGGTTGAGAATAGGGGAGTGGAACTCGATTTTAGTTCCATAAACCTTCAAAACAAGAATTTTAAATGGACAACAACCTTTAACATTACAATCCCCAAAAATGAGTTATTGAAGTTTGATGATTTAGAAAATTCTGCATTTGTAAATAGATATATTATAGGAGAACCTATTACCATTATAAAACTTTATAATGCTCCTGGGGTCAGTCCTGAAACTGGTTTTTACCAATTTGAAGATCTAAATGCTGATGGTGTTATTAGTAAACCATTTGATAATCAGGTGATAGATGATTTTTCACCAAAATTCTATGGTGGTTTTCAGAATACGATAAGCTATAAAAACTTTACTCTTGACTTTTTCTTTCAGTTTAAAAAACAAAGAGCATTTAATAATTTGAGATGGAAAGCAACACCTGGTCTTAGAGGCAATGGTCCAGTAAGCTTGCTTGATAGATGGCAAGAGGAAGGAGATTTAAAACCATATCAAATGGTTTCTGGTGGACTTTCTCCAAGCGTCGGGCCTATTGATTGGAATATAAAGGAAAGTAATGCAGCGGTTTCTGATGCTTCTTTTGTCCGTCTGCGTAACATCTCTTTAAATTATCAGGTACCAACCACAACTAGGAATTTAGAGGTAAACCTATATCTGCAAGGACAGAATCTGTTGACCTTTACTAATTATGATGGACCCGATCCTGAGGAACCCTATAGTTCTGTATTACCCCCTTTAAGACAATTTACACTTGGTGTTCAAGTAGGGTTTTAAATCTAAAAAAAACAATATTATGAATTATAAAATTAACCATAGATGTATTCAAGAGTTAAGTATTGACTCGATTGAATACCGTATTAATACTTTAAATACATTTTTTTTACTACTCCTTTTTATCTGCTACACTTCATGTAGTGATTTTGTAGAAGTTGATCCTCCCAAAAATGTATTAATCTCGGAAACCGTTTTCGATGATCCTGCAACAGTTGAATCGGCCCTGGCAAATATTTTTTATGAACTACGTGAAGAGGGAATGGTATCTGGAAATTTCGGGTTGACCTCAATGATGGGTATTTATAGCGACGAACTGGATTATTATGGATTTGAACCCAATAGCATGGAAATGTTTTACCATAATGTTTCAGCTTCTAATAGTTATCTTTTGCAGTGGTGGAGCCATGCATTTAATTTGATATATGCAGCTAATGATGTAATAGATGGTGTAGAAAATTCAAATACCTTAAATCCAAATGAAAAAGCACAGTATAAGGGGCAAGCCTTTTTCGTAAGAGCTTATCTCCATAGTCTTTTATCTGATGTATTTGGTGAAATTCCATATATCACTACAACCGACTACTTAGAAAATGATTCAGTAGTTCGACAACCAATAACTAGTGTAAACGAACAAATTATATTAGACCTTAATTTGGCCGTAGATTTGCTAGAAGGGTATGTGGGTAGTAGTGAACGTGTATTACCTAATCAATCTGTCGCCAAAGCTTTATTGGCTAGAATGTATTTGTATACAAACAATTGGGAGTTAGCCGAAGAAATATCAAGTGACCTTATCGCCGCATATATTTTAGAACCAGACTTAAGTAAGGTGTTTTTGAAGGAATCATCAGAAACAATTTGGCAGTTTAAACCGGGAGACAACCCTAAAAACACCATGGAGGCCAACCAGTTCATTATACAGCTCATCCCGGGGCAGCAATTTGCCTTAACCAATACTTTTTTAAATGGCTTTGAACAAGGAGACTTAAGGTTAAGTCACTGGGTTGGTAGTGCTTCAAGTTCTGATGGTACTACTACGCTTTACTATCCGTACAAATATAAGGCCTATATAACAGAAACACAGTCATTGGAATACTCTATCGTTTTCCGTTTGGCAGAACAGTATTTAATAAGAGCAGAGGCAAGAGCTCATCTCGGTGATATTTCAGGTGCACAGGACGATTTGAATAGGATTAGAAACCGTGCGGGTTTGCAAAATACTTCAGCAAATTCACAAAATAGTTTATTGGAGGCCATTTGGAAGGAACGTAGAGTAGAATTGTTTACTGAGCAAGGACTACGTTGGTTTGATTTAAAACGAACAGGAACGGCAGGTAAAGCTTTAGAGGTTCTTAAACCAAATTGGAAAGAAACCGATGCGTTATTTCCCATTCCAGAATCAGAACTAGAAATCAACCCGAATTTATTACCTCAAAACGTAGGCTATTAAAATACTAAAGTTAAAAATATTTAAGATTATGAAAATGAATTTTTATTTAAAAACAGTAGGAGTGATAGCACTTATATTGTTGATAAGCATGTCATGTGCTAAAGAAGAACAATCCAAGAATACTATGGCCAAAGTAGAAGTTCCTATCAGCAACATTGAGGCAGAAAATGCTTTTAAGAATTTAGATACCCTAAAATCCTATTTTTGTGATTATCCAGAAGAATGTGAACGTTATAAGAAACTAACATATTTAGAGAAACGAAAATTTGAAGAGAAAGTCTATAAAAATAGGTTACAATTGGCTCTTAATTTCTTAGATTCTTACCCCAATGATCCACACTATTTCGAGGTATTAAAATTTTTCTTTAATTTAAATTTTGAGCCTTGGTTTTTGCAGGAAGTAATACCAGATAGTTTATCATTATTTTTATCTAAAGAAATTAAATACGGTACTTTAGAATACTATAAAAGACGTAGATCATTACCTATAGATATTCAAGCAAGAAGTGAATGGTTGAATAAAGGGCATGAGTTAGCTCAAAAGTTTTTAAAAACAGATGCACCTATAGAGGATAAGCTTAATGTTGAAGTAGCATTAATGGCTCGGGATTTTCGTTTGGCACTAAGAAAACACAAAGGTCTCAACATAAAAAAGCAGGGTTTAGAAGCTCAGTACTGGCGTGATTTTGATAAATATTATTGGGAGTGGTTTCTGTTAAAGATGTTTGATCTCACAAAAAAATATTCTGAAACCGAAATAATAGCAGATTATGTTAATCAATTTAATTCCTTAATGACCTCGATAACACCGCACTTAACACAATCGTATTGGGAGGGTTTCTTAGATTTAACGGCTATTGGTCAACCCCTTTCTAATAATGCAGGTTTTAAAGCCATTCATGAAATGGCAAAAATAAACCTAGAGGCATTAGAGCGTATTGATTTGTCCAAACCCTTGGAAATGGAATTTACCTCTATCAATGGCGATAATATAAATCTTAAAGATATGAGGGGAAAAGTAGTCCTAATAGATTTTTGGTCGATAGTATGCGCACCTTGTATAACAGAAATGCCACATATACAAGAAATGTATGATAAATATCGAGATCAGGGGTTTGAGGTTATTGGTCTGGCAGCTGATGGTGATAGTTCAAAGGATCGGGTACTTGAAATTATAAAAAAACAAGGAGCTACATGGCCACAATCTTTGGATAAAGGTAAAGATGTGGTTGTAAGTTATCATTCGTTATTAAATATTAAAGGCTACCCAACAGTATGGCTGTTAAATAAAGAAGGCATTATTGTAGATAAAAATGCTAGAAGAGAGCGTTTGGAGCCCTTAATACGACAATATCTAGGTTTGGAAGATTAAGATTGTTTCATGTTTCTGATTTAATTGAGAAAAGGTGCCAATTAGTAAGGCACCTTTTCAATTAAATCAAACGCCTATCTATGGCAGTGATTTTGTCATAGGTTCATTATAATTTTGATCCTTAAAAACTTGTTGCTCAAGATAAGTACAAGGTTCCTCAACTTCTGATTCACAGTCTACCTGAACCTGAATTGGACCAGATGGTCCTTGAATGTAACCAACGTTTAGTAATTCAGTACTGTTTGATGCAAAGGCCAAGCCTACGGCTAATAATATTGCAAAAGCTGGCATAATGAATTTAAAAAATGAAGTTTTCATAATAATTAAAATTTAAAATTAATGACCTACTCTTTTTTACAGGTTTTCGGTCTTCTCCTGCAATCGCGCAATTGTTTTTTTATAGCTCTGAAATAGAATTCCAAAGATTGTAAATAGTATAAATGCAAGGTTAAAAATAAGATGGTTCTTCCAACTTAAATTAGAAAGAACACCACCACAGGAGCATGGAATGTTATCACTAAATTTTAAAACGCTAAAAATATATAGGGTAAATGCAGTCAGTATGATTAGACTACTATATAAACCTAATGTTCTATATTTTTTTGAAATTAATGTTATGGCAATTAATATTTCAACAACAGGAATTAACCAAGAGAGTAAACTAGAAAGCGGTGAAATATATGGGGATTGGCTTAACTGCCATGAAAAATGTTCAAAGTTGATCAACTTGGAAATTGCTGCATAAAGGAACAATACCACCAAAAGATTGGAAATTATTTCAATTATAAAATTTCTATGTTTTTGCACCCATTTCATACTATTTATACCTGTTTGATTTGTAATGGTATAAAGTTAGGAAAGGCAAATGTTCTCTAAGGGAGTATTTCTGGTCTGTAAGGGATTAATTGCATGTTTTATGAGTTATTGCGTAGCGTTCTGGGGCGGTAATTATAATATGTATAGAATTCCCGTGAAAAATGTGAGGGTGTTTTAAAGCCCACGGTTTTTGCTATTTCCTTGAAAGTCATTTTGGTATGTTTGACTAATACATGTCCTTTCTTTAGACGTTCTATTTTTAAATATTGAAAAACAGTCATGCCGTATAATTCTTTGAATCCTCTCTTGAGTTTAAATTCATTAATGCCAAAGCTGTGAGCAAAATCTTTTAAGGAAGGTAGGTCATGTTCTAGGTGATCTATTATAAATGTTCCAGCTCGACGAATGTTATCGATGTCTTTACTGGAAAGCGATTGTTTATAAATTTCCTTTTGAGAGTTTATTTTGAGTTTTTTTAGGTTTAATTTTATTGAATGATCCCTTTGCACAAGGTCAAATGTGGTTAGCAGGATCAGATCTTTAAGTCGTTCATTATTTTGAAACCGGATTACAAAACACTTGGCTTTAAATTCCAGGCCTTGTTTTGTATTAAAGATCAATTGGAGTGATTTATTATAGAGCAGTTTGTTTTGAATAGATGTCCAAGTTTTTAATGATGCTTTTGATAACAAGGATGTAATGGAGTGACCGATAAGATCTTTGGGGGCATATCCTAAAGATGTAATAGTACCCTCGTACACCTCAATTATAATATGTTGCAGATCTAAAACCAAGGTGAATTGGTTGGTATGTTTATAGGTGTTTCTGGAATTGATAAAGCCTTCGTGTAAAAACGAATCCTTGATTTCTTCAGCTACCATATTGACCAATGCGGAAAGGGCTTCCAATTCATCGTTGTGATCAGTACGGGCTATTTGAAATGAAAAATTACCATTTATTATTTCCAATAATTGATTATGAATGTTTTTTAAACGTATTTGATCTTGTGAATCCATGGCAACGAGTTGGTATTTAGTTTAAGGAGAGGTAATCTTTTCTGGTATTTTCTTTATTGCAATTCAGTAAATGTTGATAAAAAAGCTAATGCTTCAGTGTCATTTTTAAAAATATCTATGGGAACTGAGGGGAGATTTCCTTTGATATACATTTCAGAATATACTTGGGAAACTGGATTGTTGGATATTAAAGCAAGAGCCTTAATAAGTGCAAAGCCATCAGTAGAAAAAAAGCGTTTGGCGGCCATATCAAAATTCCGGACCCCTCGGATATCACATAGAATGGGCAAGGCCTTACCTTGCTGTAATTTAAGGCGGTCTTCCATGATCAATTTGGCAGCATACAGGTTGATCTCCACACCTTCTTTATAGATAGCATAGAGTACACCATTCCTGAGCCAAGTGGAGGCGTAGTTGTTTTCTAAATGCATTTTGCTGGTACTTTTAAGTGATTATTAGCTATTTAAGTTACATTATTTTTTAATAGGTGTATTTAAAAAATGTAAGAAAATCCTAAAACATATCTGTAAGGGATTTTTTTTGGTCTGTAAAGGATTAATTGAATCCCAGAACATGCGTTTTAGTTGAATTTGGATCGATTTTGATTAGCTTGAATGGGAATTAAGGTTTTTAGGATCTAAAACCATTCATATTTCACTAATTAATACCTAATACACTATGGCTAAAATTAAACCCAACAATTTTTTGGATATTGTCGATGAAGTCTTTACCGATGCTACCAAGCACGGTGTCATACACCTGTATGCCGATGGCGAATCACTCTCAGGAAGAACCATTGGGATTGATGGTAAATCCCTATTTCATTTTGGAACAACAGGCTATTTGGGACTGGAACAAGATGAACGTTTAAAACGGGCGGCCGTCGAGGCCATTTTACGATATGGTACGCAGTTTCCTTTGTCTAAAACCTATGTATCCCATCCGCTATACCAAAGTTTAGAGGAAAAGATTTCAGAAATGTACAGCAATCCCGTAATCATTACCAAAAATAGCACCTTGGGCCATATCGGTGTTATTCCGAGTGTGGTTTCCGATCGTGATGCCATCATTTTAGATCATCAAGTGCATTGGAGTGTTCAAAATGCCGCCAAAGTATTAAAAACACGGAGTGTTCCCATTGAAATGATCCGGCATAACAATTTAGATATGTTGGAGGACAAATTAAAAAAGTTAGCTTCTAAACATCAAAAGATATGGTATATGGCAGATGGTCTTTATTCCATGTTTGGAGATGCAGCACCTGTAAAAGAGTTGTTAGACTTATCCAAAAAATATCCGCAATTGCATCTGTATTTTGATGATGTCCATGGAATGAGTTGGGCAGGAAAACACGGTTCAGGGTATGTCATGCAGGAGCTAGGGGAGCTGCCGGAGCACATTCTGGTGTTTGGAACCTTAAGCAAGACCTTTGGTGCCAGTGGAGCGGTTCTGGCTTGTTCGAATAAAAAAATGTATAGTAAAATAAAAACATTTGGAGGTCCATTAACGTTTTCTGCACAGCTAGAACCAGCCTCAGTCGGTGCAGCCATAGCATCGGCCGATATTCATTTGTCGGATGAGATTTATGTACTGCAAAGGGAGCTTCAAGAACGAATAAGCCTATGTAATGAGTTGCTCAAAGCAACTGATTTGCCTTTAGTAGAACGCAATAATTCCCCTGTATTTTATATCGGAACAGGCATGCCCATCACCGGGTATAATTTTGTAAACCGCTTACTCAAAGAAGGCTTTTTTGTAAATCTGGGATTATTTCCTGCTGTTCCCGTTAAAAATACGGGCGTGCGTATAACCATTTCAAGACATAATCAACCAGAAGAAATTAAAGCCTTAGTTGATGCTATGGATTATCATTTTCCAAAGGCACTGGAGGCCACATTTACAAGCCCACAAAAGGTGTTCCATGCTTTTAACCTAAAGCAGAATAGAAAAGAAGAGGAACAATACAAGCAAAGTGTTCCAGGCCTCACTATGGGTTTTTACGAAACCATAGCGGATTTGGATCAGGAGGTTTGGAATGAGATCTTTGGGAGTCATGGTGTATTTGATTATCAGGGCTTACAATTTTTGGAGCAGACTTTTAATGCCCAACAATCGAGGGAGTCCCAATGGAAATTTTTTTACATCATCATTTGGGACCAACTGCAAAAACCAATTCTTGCCAGTTATTTTACCTATGGACTTTGGAAGGACGATATGTTGGCACCAGAGTCGGTGTCCAGGGAAATCGAGTCAAAACGTATGAATGCACCACTGTATATGACATCATATGTCCTCAGTATGGGATCCTTGTTTACTGAAGGCGATCATTTGTTTATCGATACATCCCATCCCTTATGGCTCAGTGCCATGCAACTGATGTTAAATCAAATAGAGCAACTGGACAAGACCCTTAAACCTGCCATGATTGTTTTTCGGGATTTTGAAGAGGATGAAGTACTTAATGAGTTTTTTCACAACCATGGCTTTTTTAAAGTGTCTATGCCCGAATCAGCCTATATTTCAGAACTAAAATGGCGAGATACAGATCATTATGTCAAAAGCTTATCATCCCGATCTCGAAGGCATTTTAGAAAAGATATTAAACCGTTTGAACCTTTTTTTGACGTGGATATTACATCCCATTTATCACCCCAAATGCAGTCCCGATGTTATGGATTATTGGAACAGGTTAGACAAAATAATCAAGGACTAAATACGTTTGCCTACCCACCTGATATATTGGATAAGATGTCATCACATCCCTATTGGGAATTTTTGGTTCTCACTCTAAAAAAGGACTATACAAGGAATGAACTACCAATTATTGTGGGTGTCATGTTTTGCTATAAAAACGTAGGAAACACCTATGTTCCTGCTTTTGTAGGCATGGATTATGCCTATGTGCAAAGCCATCAAGTATATAGACAACTATTGTATCAAACCATCAAAAGGGCAGGAGAATTAGGACTTCAAAATATAGACCTTGGAATGACCGCAGCATTTGAAAAGAAAAAATTAGGAGCGGTAATTAGGCAAAAAGTAGCCTATTTACAAGCGAAGGACAATTTCTCTATGGAATCACTGGAACTTATGACTAACAAAGTGTAAACTAATAGAATTAAAGTAGGATCAAATATCCTCCCTAAGGTTATTTTAAACAATCTAATGCATGGACAGCAATTATCAACACGTGGTTGAAGGGTTTAAAATAAAACTCGAAGAACTAAACTATAGCAATATTACGTCACTTGGTACAGCAAACCAAGGCATATTGTTGTGCAATGATGCCCTGTACCATTTAAAGAAAAAGGTTGAGCGACACGGATTTAAGTCCGTCGATGAAGAAATCTATTTTTTTAAACAGATTAAAGTCGTTCCGCTGAGCTTCTTGGTGTATTTTTCAGAAGTCAGGTCCTGTCAACTCAAAATGCCTAAATTGGGGAAGCAAAATAAATTAACTTTTCTCAATAAGCGTATGTGCCGCGTAAATAAATTTTTTAAGCGGCATTGCGATTTTGTGGATTATATGGACCAGGAACTGAATTACCTAGACAAACAATATTTCACCCGATCCTACCAGGTCTTTCCAAAATATGCACTCCCAGAATCAGCTTACTTAGACCCCAAATTTTTTACCTCCCATGATATGCTATGGGCACGCATAAAAGGTATGGATGAGTTTGTGTTTTACATTCAGAATATTAGGCGTGCCATTGAAGAACAGGAAGCAGCCTATTTACCCCAAAACAAAATACATAAGCCCCTACAATGGACGTCTTCAAAAATAGCGCTCATTGAACTCATTTATGCCTTGCACGAATCTAAGGTGATCAATCATGGAAACGAGGATCTCAAGTCTTTGGCATCCATTTTTGAACACCTGTTTGATTTGCCCTTGGACAACATCTATAAAACCTATGCAGAGATCAAGGCGCGAAAGGGGCTTAGGGCTCGGTTTCTGGAAGAACTTATCCAGCGCTTCAATTACAAAATGGATAGGGACGACGCTCTATAATTGATGTTTAATATCCTAAATTTAGAACGTAACTACGTCCACCTTACGTCCATTCCGTTTTTCTTCTATTTTATTTAAAACACACTGATTTTTATTCATAATTACCAGGTCGAACTAATAAAACATCCTAAAATAGGTCAGAATTTATGATGTTAAAGTTTGACGTAACTACGACTGTCTACCGTAATATACTGATTAAAACCTCACAGCTTTGTACAACGAAAGTCAAATCAGAACAAAGCCGTTCAATAGTTATTTATGAGGTGATTATGACGGCTTTGTTTATTAAAAAACAAAGCACATGTCAGCACGAATCATTACTACCGATGAGCTTAGAGAATTTAAGCTCGAATTACTAGAAGAACTGAAAGTATTACTGTCCAAAGAGGCCGAGTATAAATCTAAAAAATGGCTCAAATCCCCAGAAGTCCGAGAGCTATTAGGTATCTCCCATGGGACATTACAAAATTTAAGAATCAATGGCACTTTACCTTACTCTAAAGTCGGGGGTGTATTGTATTATGATTATCATGATATTATAAAGGTCATCGAAAATCATAAGATCCATAATACATACTAAAACCAAATGTTATGGAAGAGATCAATTATATTAAACATTTGAATGCTGTATTTATACAATTTTCAAAAGATGGGCGTTTAAATCCCACACATATCAGTTTGTATGTGGCACTTTTTCAACTCTGGAATATGTATCATTTTCCAGAGACGTTTTATATCAATAGGCAGGAGGTTATGATGCTGGCGAAATTGGGATCAAAATCCACCTACCATAGGTCAATTAAAGATTTATCACATTGGAGCTATTTGTTGTATAGTCCTTCAAAAAATAAGTTTAAAGGGAGTCAAATCATGATGTTTCAATTTGGGACAAGTAGTGGACAAGAAGTAGACCTTATCGGTACCAAAAGTGGGACAAGAAGTGGACAAGAAGTGGTATCTAAAAGAAAACATATACAAACAGTAAAAAACAAAGAAAACGATAACAAACAGGAGCATTTAAATTTTAAAAATTCTTCAGGACAAAACAAACGAAACAGCAGTGTCCCATATCAGGACCACTTGAAGGTGACTTCCAATAAAAACTATCATGAACCGTTATGAAACAGATCCAACCACATATCATCACAGAAGGAGATCGTACATACACATTGGGCAATCTCCAGGGCAAAAAAATTACTTATGATTTTGAGAGTATCTTGGAGTATTTGGTAGACAAAGGACAACAGGAGTATGGTACCAAGTTTAGAATTCATAAGGAGGATCGCGATATTTTATTCAAACTTTGTAATTATTTTATTAAAGATGAAACCAACTGCAGACGCTTGAATATTGATTTAAAAAAAGGCATTTTGCTTAGTGGCCCTGTGGGCTGTGGCAAAACCAGTTTGATGAAATTATTGCGCCATATCGTACCACATCAAAAACCGTATAAAATCATACCGGCGCGAAATGTCGTGTTTGGGTTTAACCATTTGGGCTATAAAACCATAGAGGATTATGGCGATATGAACTATGTGTGTTTTGATGATTTGGGTATAGAACCTCTAGGAAGACATTATGGTAAAGATTGTAACGTGATGGGAGAGGTCATTCTCTCGCGCTATGAACTGTTTTTAAACCATAAGGTAAAAACACATATAACCACTAATCTTAATGCCCAGGAACTCGAAGAGCGTTATGGTAATCGTGTACGCTCGAGAATGCGGGAACTGTTCAATTTGATAGCCTTTGACTCGGCCACCAAGGATAAACGACGATAAGCACATTATGGCCTTGATCGTGACCAGTCATAAAAGAATTTAAAAAGCGACGCCAAAAGGGTTTTAAGTATTTTGATCAGTTGAATACATGCCGTTTCCATATGTTATAAGTTTAAAAAATGCACCAACCCCATGAGAATGGCTAGGGCCATGGCACTATTATGCTTTTGGTGTGAAAAATAGAGGCCTTCATCACAATGGGTTAAGAATCCCAATTCAATCAATATGGCTGGATAGTCCAAAATAGATTGTCTCAGGACACTAAAATCAGCTGTTTTTATTCCACGGGATGCAAACCCTAGATGTTGGTTGCACTCTTTTATAATGGATAACGCCAGGCGTGAGGATTGATTACTATATTGGTTTTGCCGTTGGGGAATAAATACCTCAAATCCTTTGGCAGTAGAGATTCCTGCATTGCAATGGATTGAAACAAACACATCTGCTCCAATCGCTTTAGCCATTTGGCTTCTTTGGTAAAGAGATATCAAGGTGTCTTTAGACCTAGTGAGATACACATCAAATTTGTTTTTAAAAAGGATCTGGTGCCATTTTAGCAGTTCCAACCCAATATTTAGAGTAATCTCTTTTTCATTATGGTATACCCCTATAGCACCAGGGTCCGTACCGCCATGTCCTGGATCAATTACCACCACTTTTTTCCAAGAGTTCTCTTGGGCAGTTAATATCCCCATATTTAGAAAAATAAGAAGAAAACTGACGTTTTTGAGAATGAATTTGGCATGTGTTTTCATGATTTTGATGTTTTAAGAGGCTGAAATTCATACGTTTTGGAGGCGTTTGTTTTCAATTCAAATCAATTGGATTTAAATAATATTATTTATATAAATAATTGATTTTCAAGTAATTAAATGTAAATATATTGTAATTTTATTGAAGTAAAAAAAGATACTAACCAAAACAATTTTCAAATGAACAAAGCAATGTATGTTACCATGGCAAGCCTTCTGATCTCCACTAGCACTTTTGCGCAGATTGGTGGCATTGAACAGTCCGTAAACGATGTGTCCAATACGATAAGATCCATATTTCCCATCATTTTAGGGGTAATCTTTCTGATTGGTTTTCTTTTCAACGCCGGACATTTCTTTGGAGAGAACTCCGATTTAAAAAAAGGAATTACCCGGGTGTTGGTATTTGTATTGATAGCAGGTGCGGTAGTAGGCATATTTACCTACCTGATTGGTATTGTGGTTTAAGGATTAATAGCAGATCCATGAAGCAGTTCAAGGTTTATAAGGACATTAGAAAACAAGCGGTGATTATGGGACTGCCTATAACACTGTTCGGAATACTCATGGCCAGTGTGGTCTTTACCTTATTGGTCATCATTTTCTCCTTTAGTGTCATTACGGTGGTGTGTGGATTGATTTTAAACCTTGGACTGTTCTTTTGTTTGGGACAATGGAGCCGTTACGGCCCCAGATTATCCCTTAAACACGTGTTTCCTAAAGGTATCCGTATGAAATATTTAAATGTAATCGCCTATGAAACAGATGAACCTCAGGGCTTATGACCCTATTTTGGATATTCAGGAGCATATGGTATTTGCCAGTAATGGGAATGTCATTTTAGCTTATGAATGCGTATTGCCAGAAGTTTATTCCCTTTCAGAACAGGATTTTGAAACCATACACGGCTTATGGTTCCAAGCCTTCAAGGAACTTCCTGTGGGTAGCGTTATCCACAAACAGGAAGTCTACAAAAAATGTAAGTTTTCGGCTGGGCACCTTCCTAAGGATAGCTTCCTGGCCAAGGCAACGGTATCGCATTTTGAAGGAAGGGACTACATGGAGCATCAATCCTATTTGTTTATAAGCTTACCGTTAAACAAGGTGATGCACATTCCGAAATATGTAAACCCATTTAAGCCCATAGGCGTGAACCAGCATAAAAGACTGGAGCGCTGGATAGAGACTTTTAAATCGGGTGTTACCGATGCCATAGCCTATATCAATAATAGCAGAAAGATTCATGTATTGCCCTTAGAAGCCCATACTATTCGACAGTTGACCCAAGACTATTTTAATGGGTTTAATACCGATTGTCTCACCGATATGCAGCTCGATACCTCAGGGATTGGGATCGGGGACCATCACTTTGAGGTTATGGCCATAAATAATGAAGCCTGTTTCGGGGAACAGGTACAAAGTAGTAAGACTAACGCTAAATTTACCTCGGATGAATTTGTATTTCATCAAGGTTTTATGGATGGTCTGGGATTGAACCTGAATGAAAATCATATCCTCAACCATATTCTATACCTTGATGATAAACAGCAATGGTGTAAGCTATTGGAACAGAAAATTGAAGCCTTAAAAAAGAGCATCAATTTTGGAACCCAAAATAAAATAGTGCTTAAAAAAATTGAAAACGTGCTAGCCCAGATCCAGGAGGATGAGAGTTCACGAATTATTAGGGGGCATTGCAATGTGGTATTTTGGGATGAACGGATAGATAAATTAAAAGGGATCGCCTCTAAGATTAAAGCAGAGTGTAAGGCCTTGGATATCCAGCCCTATTATCCAAGAGGTGAGGAACGCAAGCATTATTTTCTGAACTCTTATTTCTGCCACAGTTCAAACTTTTCCAATGAAGACTTATATGTTGCTGATTTGAAACACGCCCTTTGTCTTTTTGTAAACAATACCAATTATAAATCTGATACCACAGGGGTACTTTTTAATGACAGGCAATTTAATATTCCCATACTCAAAGATGTTTGGGATGAAAAGAAACGGCGTATAAAAGCCAGAAATTTTGCCATTTTTGCGCCCACAGGGGAGGGCAAGTCCTTTTTGGCCAATAACATTTTACGGCAGTATTTCGAAAACCAAGTCCGATTGGTGGTCATAGACCTTGGGGGATCCTATGCCAAATTTGCCAAATTGTATCCCCAAGACCATATCATCCTACGCTACGAACAAGGAAAAACCTTGGGGATCAACCCCTTTTACATTCAAAGTCTAGAGGATGTAACACCGGAGCGCTTGGAAGATCTAGCCACGTTTATATTGGAGCTCTTGGCCTATGGGGATGACACTTCAAAGGCCGAAGAAGTGGCTATGAAGAAAGTCTTAAGGCAGTATTATTATCGGTCAGGGGATACCAATTATTCTTTGTCGGGACTCTATCGGTTTGTGGACAAGAACAAGGAAACCCTTTTGGAAGACCTGGGCATCCAAGAGTGCTATTTCAATCGTTATGATTTTTTACACGTACTGTCCGAGTATGTGGACGATGGTTTGTACAGTTTTTTGTTTCACACAGATGCAGATCAAACCTATAAGCTGGAGGACAAACGGCTTATCGTGTTCGAACTTGATGAAGTTAAGGATAACAAAGAGATTCTGTCCGTCATGCTCAAGCTTATAAAATCAGCCATACAACGGACGATTTGGAGGAATAAGGCAGAACGGGGCATGATTCTTTTTGATGAGTTTGCCAAACAACTTAAGTTTAAAAGTGTTTTGGAAAGCGTAGAATTTTATTATCAAGCCATTCGAAAACAAAACGGGGCCATCGGCATCATCCTGCAATCCATAAACCAGTTACCGGACAATGCGACTTCTGCCAGTATCCTTGAAAATACACAGGTTATTTACAGCTTGCACAATGAAAAGGGGTACGATGACCTCCAACGGCGTTTAAACTTATCCAATCATGATCTGAACCAATTGCGATCGATACGGAATAATTTATCTGGGTCACGCAAGTATACCGAAATGTTTATCAAAATAGGGAAGGAAAGTAACGTGTTCCGATTGGAAGTACCCCAGGAAGTGTTTGCCGCTTACCTTACCGATGGCCTGGAACATGAAAATATCATGGCCATATATAATGAGGTTAAGGATATGGAAAAGGCCATAACGATTTATCTGACCCAGCAAGGGGTAACTAATTCAACCATAAAAAATAAAAAAGATGTATACTAAATTTCTATTTACCGTGCTTTTGGCTTTGGGTAGTTTTTTAATGCCTAGTTCCACCTATGCCCAGGGCATGCCGGTGTATGACAATACCAATTTTATCAGTCTGGCCAAATCGCTTATCGAATCTGCCAAGCAGACCTCCCAATTATTGCAAACGGTAAACTTTTTAAAGCAGCAGAAGGACCGTATAGAGCAGGTCAATACCATCATAAAACAACTCAATGCCGTTAAGGCGCTATACAAAAACAATCAAAGGCTTTATGATCTGGTCCAAGAGGATTTAAGGGCGATTTTAAATTCGCCACATATCCGGCCTGAAGAGGTCGTTAGGATTTCGAAATCTTTTGATGTCATTATAAATAAATCTTTGGAAGACTTGGAATTCGTAACCCAAATCCTGACCAGTCATGCCTTAAACATGACGGATGCCGAACGGGCAACATTCTTAAAGGAAAAGGAAGAGGAATCCAAGGCAATGGTGACCGAAGTCACCTTAAAGACCAAGCGGTATAAGGAGATTATAGCCTTTAGGGACTTACAGGAGCGCATTAACACTAGGGATAGTAATTATTGAATTATTACAGATGTTTTTAGGGATAGGTTTAGAATATATGGATGCCGTGTTTACCACGATAAAGGATAGTGATTTTGCCAGCTACACCATTGCGGGTATGAAAGCTTTGGCCGTTTTGTTCTTCCTCATTAATATTTTAAAAAAGTATAATGAAGGCATAGCAAACCAGGAAGGCTATACTTGGGGATTGACACCGGGGGAGTTGGCCAAGAATTTTGCAGTGGTTATTGTAGTCTTGTTCTCTACGGAAGTGTTGGCAGTCTTTGATGGGATTTTGGTTGCCATAGAAGAGGATTTTAGAGACACGGCTCCGGCACTCCTCCCTTTACAGATGCAGGCCTTGGATCTTGAAGCGGATGTGGGTGCCATGGAAGCCGCCAAAAAGGCCCTGGTCTTATTGCACGAAGCTTTGGTCAGTCCCATTTTTGGGCTTAGAATGGTCACCTTCATAGTCGGTTTGTTTTTGTGGCTTTTGGATGTGTTTATTTATCCCCTGTTTTTGGCCGAACGTTATTTCTTATTAGGAATAATGCAGTTGTTTTTTCCTTTAGTGATCAGTCTCTCTGTATTTGAAAAATTTAGGAGCCTAGGCTATCATTTTTTCAAACTCTATGCTGGCGTGTATATGTTGGTGCCCGCTTTCTTTTTCGTTAATATTTTTATTAACGCCCTGTACACAGAAATCAACACCAATTTTTGGGCCAATTTATTCGGAACCCAATGGGGAAGCCACCTGTTTGCACCCGTGATCGAATTGGGTTCTATTGGCTTCATAGTCCTGCTCAAGTTCAAACTGTATCGCAAGGCCACCACTTTTACCATTAGACTCTTTACCAATTGATAAATAACCTAATACTATAGTCAGTTATGAAAACGCCTTATAAAGATATCTACAATACCTTAAAATTAAACCGCTTCATTGTTATGACCGTGATTATAGGGGCTACCATAATAAGTGTCGTCGCCCTTATTCTAGTCGTTCGTCAACACCAGCAGATGTTGGATCATGCCTTTGCCATAAGTACGCAGGGACAGGTCATCCCTTTAGAAGTGGCATCCCAGCAGGAAAACCTTGAAGTAGAGGCTCTCTCTCATTTGGAATTGTTTCATAGAGGCTTTTATGGTATTGATGCTGTGAATTATGAACATCAATTAGAAAAGGCTTTATGGCTCGGAAACAGTTCGGTGGACGGATTGTATCGCCAAAAGAAAGCGGATGGGGTCTACAACCGTTTGTTGCAATATTCCCTAGTTCAAAAGGTGCGCAGCGTAACATCGACCGTAGATGTCCAAAAAGAGCCCTATGCATTCCAAACTGTAACCATTTTCGAAATTAATCGGGGCACCATAACGGATGTGTATGAATTAACCACTACAGGACATTTAATTCATGTGGAGCGTAATTTTCCAAGAAATACCCATGGATTATTAATTACCGATTTTTTTGAAAAGTCCCTTAAAAAAATAGAAAATAATTAAAACTGAGGCTTATGAAAATAGAAAAAAATAAAATCGTATTTGCAGGATTGCTGCTTTGTGTTCTCTTGTTTATAGGTGCCTATGGAATTATACTGATGGAGGAAAAGGACGAACCAAAATTAGATGTTAACCAAATACCCATGCCTGAACTTGAAGGAGATAAAAAACAGTATGAAAGTAAACTGGAGGCTATCAATGATTTAAAGGACGTCAAGCATACCAATGCTCCCAGTATTTATGATGAGCGGTATTTGGACTCCTTAGGGGTGTATGATACAAGTTTGCTAAGTCAGAAAAAACTCAAATTGGTGGATAGTGTGTACAGGAGCAGTAGGATTTATTATTCAGAGGAGCGTCCATCAAACCCATCAATTCAACAAAAGGATTTGAATGGAAACCGTGAAACCATAGGGAATACGCTTGGTAGTCCCATTGAAGAAGAAATTAGTACCAAGTCAATGGCCTTAGAGCATCAATTGTTTTTTGCCTCATCACCAATAAGTGATTTGTCCGAAGGTGCTGTCCAATACATTCCTGTGACGGTAGATGGCACCCAAACCCTTAAGGCGAACCATCGCATTAATTTACGCTTATTACAGGATACCAAGATAAATGGACAATGGTTTGGGAAACATACCCCGGTATATGGGTTTGTAAATTTTATGCCTAATAGAACTTTAATTAATATCCATAACATTACCCATATTCCAGTAAAATTAAAGGCCTTTGATTGGCAGGATGGAAGTGAGGGGGTTTATATTAAAAATAGCTTTAAGGGGGAGGCAACTACCCAAGTTATAGGGGACATCGTTCAGGATATCAATATCGCAGGTGTGCCCCAAGTAAGTGGTATCAAAAAACTGTTCCAACAAAATAATAGAAGTATTAAAGTGACTATCCTGGATAATTACAGGATGTTTTTAAAAATAGATGAATAATCAAACACTAAGAAAAATGAAAAAGTTTAGTTTAATTGTTAGTTGTATTTTATTGGGGTTTGCAAGCTTGGCTCAGAATAAAGTGGTTTTAGATACCATCATGGTCAACAATAATATGAATGTGGCGTTGTTTTTTCCTGATGATATACGCCAAGCCGTTACAGGTTCAGATGATTTTGTGTTTACCTATAACCGGGAGAAAAGGCAAACCTTTGGACTATTACAGGGACGATCAGGGCCAGACAGTAATTTATTGGCTGTAACCGCTGATGGCCAAGTCTATTGTTATGTTTTAACTTACAGGGATAGCATCACCAAACTTAATTATTTTATAGATTCCTCCCAGAGTATTGGGAACGAATACCCTGATGGCTATCTGACTACCCAAAAGCAGAAAGAGGTTGCCTTAAACGTAAGGCCAAGCTCGGATGATGACAGGTTTTGTCGGTACTTATTGGATCAGGATCATAGAGCCATTCGAATCAAACGAAATGATGGGATAATCCTGAAATTATTAAACACCAGATATTATAGGGATAAGGTGTATTTAGTACTGGAATTAAAAAACAAATCCCAAATAGATTTTGAATTGGAAACTTTGGAGTTATATAGGGTGTCTTCCAATTCTAAACGGAAATCCTCTTATCAGAAGTTGAGTTTGCCTGTACTACATAAATATAATTTTTCTTCAGAGGTCAGAAAAGGTTCGAAAAGACGCATTATTTATGTGTTGCCCAAGTTTACCTTGGGAGATAATGAAAAATTTGAATTAGTATTAAAAGAGAAGCGGGGGAGTAGGCGTATTGTTTTGAATTTGTAATCCCAATTTAACATTTGAGCTTTAGCTTTTTGGAATTTTTAATTTTTTCATATTTATAGTTTTTTAACGTATTTCATATTCACGTATAAAGTGTTCTTACCTTCCTTTAGTCATCTTTATTTGTCCATTGTTAATTAATATTAAGTTTTAGAAACATTTAGTAGAGAGTATTTTTAGATGTATTAATTAAATATAGTAAATAGTTATTTAAAAATTGTTTGGTCATTAGAGTTTATTTCTTTCTTCAGGAAATTATATCCATCATATCCATTCAAAAACTGTTTTAAAAATTCATAAGATTATTTTTTTATAAATAACGAGTAGAGTGTCAAAATTTGTCCTTAACAAGTTGTTTATTTGAGTGTTAGTGTGAAATAAGTGTGTTCCATATAAATCATGATTTAAAAAAATTGAAATCAATAATTGTTTAATAAAATTGAATGCTTGTGAAATAAACTGTTGCTATAATTTAGAGGATGGATGTTTTAGTTTTGAACTATATAAAACCTGTTCAAAGTTAATTTAAAAATTTAATTAAAACATTTAGCATATTAGATAAAATAATATTGACTAATATTATGTTTCTCAAAGTAGCATACCTCTTTTAGACTTTGTGGAAATATTTATAATGGAAATTAAATAATAAAATTAAAAATGATGAAAAAATTAATAGGATTTATAGGGACTGGAGTTTTTGCTTTCGTTTTGTTTGTAAATACTGGAAACATAAGTAAAAATCAAGGGTTAAATTTAAACAGTTTGATCAACTTAAATCAAGCTAATGCCGAATGCGTAGAAACATCATTAAATAATGGTAAATGTAATCAATTTAGTGGACATTGTTTTTTAACAGCCGTTCCAGAGGATCAAAAATGCGATACTTATAGGTCAACTTGGTAAGTATAGTTGTTTTTGAATTTACAAACAGGTTCTACAAATTTTATAGAACCTGTTTGTAAATCAATTATTAACAATGAAATTAATAGAGTTTATGACAAAATGGATAGTAATCTTCTTTTGCTTTACTGGAAGTTTAGGGGCTCTATATGCTCAAACTTTAGACATTCCCACCAGTTTATTAGATAACATAACAAAACCCGCAATAAATTACCCCCAAGAAACTGTTTATCTTCAAACGAGTAAGGACATTTACGAAACTGGTGAAGATGTATGGTTTAAAGGTTATCTGTTACGTAGTCAAAATTTAACACCTTCAGATTTAAGTAATACCTTGTACGTGCAATTGGTTGAAGCAGAGACCAACTTAGCGGTATGGCAAGAAAAATATCATATAGATCAAGGTTTTGTAGATGGGCATGTATTTATTCAGGACACATTAAAACCAGGACATTACAGATTAGAAGCCTTGACTTCGCATTCCTTTTATAACAATCAGCAGGGCTTTAAAAGCTTTCGTAAGCTTATTATTGTTGATCGGATTTCGGATTTAGCGAATGATTCTAGTTCTAAACCCAAGCAAACCGATTTCGATTTTAAGCTGTTTCCAGAAGGTGGCTATTTAGTATCTGGTATCCAAAGTACCGTGGCTTTTAAAGCTATAGAGGCCAACGGACAACCAAAAGCAGTTTCAGGAATCCTGTTCGAAAACGACAACCCCTTACTCGACTTTAAAACCACACATGCAGGCATGGGGGCGTTTGTTTTTACGCCAGATCGTACAAAAACCTATCGCATTGCTTTAAACGATTCGCTATCGCAAACCCATGTGGGACTTCCAGAGATAAAGGCCGAAGGCAAAGTGTTACAGTTAATAACCAACTCTAACGACGCCATAACTTTAAAAGTTTCTAAATCCACCAATGCAAGAAAAGAAATGGTGTATGTGCGGGTTCAAGTTCGGGGTGTGGTATACACCATTGCGAAAACGCTTTTAGAGGACACTCAAATTGTAAATATTCCTGTTAAAGATATTCCTAAAGGCATCGCCGAGATCACCTTGTTTAATCAAGATTTACAACCCGTTGCCGAACGCTTGGTCTTTATAAAACAAGATCAAAAATTACATATAAAAGCCATATTGGATAAAAGTGAATACGACACTAAAGCACAGGCCAAACTTAACATACAGGTTACAGACCAAAATGGCAATCCGCAAATAGCTCATTTAGGTTTAAGTGTTTACGATGCCATTTATAAAAACCCAAAAGACACTAAAACTATAGAGACTCATTTTCTTCTCACAGAAGAATTGCAAGGTAATTTATACAACCCTGGGTATTATTTTAACGACCACAATAAAAACAGAAGGCAAGCCCTAAATTTGTTATTGCTTACACAAGGCTGGCGGGCCTATGTTTGGGGCGAGCATAACTTAAAACAGCTTGGCACAAAAAAACAATTTGCAGTAAACGACACGATAATAGGAAGAATTAGTGCGAAAAGGCAAAAAGACAAAGCTCTTTTATCGCAGCAGTATGTAATGGCTTTTACAGCCGACAAGGATAGTGGTAAGCATTTAATTGAAGTGGATACTTTAGGACGATTTATAGTATTGCCCGAATATATCAAACAAGCCCAAGGTGGTTATTTGTATTTAAAATTATTACTGAACCATCCTAACAAAAATATAGGTATAGCTATAAACGACCCAACCTTTAAAAACATCAATACAATTAAAAAGCGGAAAGATTGTATTTACCCGTTTGATTACGAAACTAATTCAATAAACATAAAAGCCTTAGAAGACTTTACGTCTTATAAAGATGTAAATCAGTTGGACGAAGTGATGCTAACAGCTAAAAAAGAACGCGTATTTAGAGATAAATATATGGGGACTTTGGATAGTTTGGCAAAACTAGATATGAATACCGATTTTATATGTGCTCATCCACATCATGCTTTAAATTGCTGGCAGTGTGGCCGAAAAGATAGCACTAGGCCAATTGATGGAGAAATTTACAATGTATTTCATAGTAGGTATGAGAGTCAATTAGATGAGCATTGGATTAATGATGGATATTATGGTTTTCATAAAATGAAATATAAATACCCTGTTTTAACGGAAGCAGAGCTTTTAAGAAAATTTAATTTAGCCGTGATTAAAGGTATCTACCCCCAAAAAGTGTTTTACGAGCCCGTTTACGATTTGGAAGAACAAATTAACGGTTTTCCAGATTACAGAAACACCTTGTATTGGAACTCAAATATCATCACTGATACAAACGGACAAGCACAAATTACCTTTTATTGTTCGGATATAAACACCAAATTTTTGGGTGTTTTGGAAGGTGTAAGTGGTCTAGGACAATTAGGACGGCAAGAGTTTGAGTTTGTTGTTAAAAGGTGAGATAGAATAAATTAATTTAAATAGAGTTTAGATGTTATTATAAACTAAAAAAATAATAAATGATTGAAAATGTAACAAATTTTAAATAAACAGTTCAAACGCATTAATGATTTCCGAACAGATAAAGAATATTAATATGATTATTTTTAAAGAGTTTTATCCCTTTAAGTGAAATCTTTTAGTGGTTATCTATATAATAGAAATAGGGCATTATTCGTATTATATTTTTTGTGAAAAAGAAAAGACACATTTATTAAAACCATTCTCTTTAAAAGAATTTTTAATCGAAATTAATCATATAAAAACTTGTTGGATAAAAAAGAAGGTTATTTGAGGTAACCAGAAATTGTTTAATGTGTTGATATAAGTTGGTTAAATTTAATTAAAATTTAAAGTGTCAGAATTTGTCCCTAACAAATTGTTTTTTTGAGTATTAAGGTTAAATAAATATATTCTTTGTAATATTTAATATAAAAAATATAACGAATAATTTTCTGGGAAAAATTTATAGCTCATGGGATTTATTATTATTTGGAGGGTATGTAATAATAATTATGAATGCGTAAATAGGATACCATTTAAATTTAACTTAATATTTATAAGTCATTGGTTGGTAAATTTGGTGATACGTATCAACGCAGTATACCTCTGTTTAATTTTTGTTTAATCGATTATAGCCAAAACAATATGTTTAATTAATAAATTTTATGAAGTATTTGTTCTTTATTCTAACACTAATTTCTTTGATCTCTTGTAATTCAAAAGTTATAGAGGTTCAAAATTTGAAGGAAGGATCGCTTGTGTCAACCAATAGTATAAAAATGGTGAGTGAAAAAAGTTTCATTTTGGATAGTACTACTGCACCAAAATCAAAATATTCCCAAATATATCTAGATAATTATGGGAAGAGGTATTTTACTTTTTTTAATAGGTATGATAATTCTATTTGTTTTTATGACTATGAAAATCTTAATTTAATTAATAAAATAAAATATCAAAAGAAAGGGCCAAATGGTATACTCATGCCTATGGGGTACCATATAAAAAATATGGATTCGATATTTATTTATAATAAACATCAAAATCAGTTAGTTTTAACAAATCGCGAAGGCGTAGTTTTAAATAGAATTTCGTTAATAAATAATTCTAATATAAAAAATAACAAATGGATTTTAAAGTATCCTCAATATTATCCACGCACAGTAACCCCTCTTTTTGAATATAAAGATAAATTACTGCTAACAGGACAATTTATGTGGTCTATGCCAGATAGTCTAATTGATACTTTCAAGTTTACAACAGAAGTAAATCTAAAGGATAATAATTTAAGTTTTAAAAACTATTACCCTCAAGAATTGTATGGATTTGGAGTTAATTGGGATCATGTTATTTATAAGGAAGTTTTTTCAGACCTAAATAATGATAGAGATTTTTTGGTTTTAAGTTTTCCCATTTCTCATGATTTATATATATCAGATTTAAATACTAATCAATATAGAAAAGTTTATGGAGGTAGTAATTTTGCAGGAACAATAACTTCTGTAAATACACCAAAGGGTAAGAGTACCCCCGAAAGAAAAGAAATGCAACACGTAGAAGAAACGGATTTGTATTCTGCTATTAAGTATGATAAATATGATAAAGTTTACTACAGGTTTATAAGGAGGGCTTTAAGAAAAAATGATATAAACTTTAAATGGAAGGATAAGGAATTAGCTATTATTGCTATGGATGAAAATTTTAAATATTTAGGTGAGACTAATATAGGGAAATGGGGGGACTGGAATTGGGAAAATAGTTTTGTTACAAAAGAAGGGTTAAATATAGAGTTTTTAAATCATGATGATATAAATGAAGTAGCGTTAATTTTAAAAATTTTTAAAATAGAAAAATAGATTGCCATGTTATGAAAATTAAAATAATAATATATTTTATGGTGCCTTTATTTTTAACAAGTTGTAAAGAGGATATCAAAGACGTTGAAATTAATTTCATTGGGACATTGATCAAAGAAATTAATGTTGATTTAGGTTATAAATGGATTGTTATATTGCCTGGTCTTGGTTGTGAAGGTTGTATTCAAGAAGGGGAGGTTTTTATGAAAGATTTTATTAATGATAAAAATATATTGTTTGTTTTAACAAAAATAGAATCCTTAAAAATTTTGAAACAAAAAATAGGTGTAAATATCCATAAGCATGATAATATATTTTTAGATAAAAAGGGTCTATTTGATATTCCAACAAAGAACAAAATTTACCCGTGTATTATCGAAATGAAAGATGGTAAAGTGGTATCATATGGCTTTCAATCTCCTGGTAATAGTCAGGCATTTAAGGAACTTAAGGCCCATATTTCAAATTAGGTTTACAAGAATTATAAAAAATAAAAATTGATAAGTAATCATATTTGATTTTTAAACCAGATCATTGCTAATAAAGTGAATTTATGAAAAAATATATAGTTAGTGGTTTTGTATTATTTAGTTTAATTTATCTTTTTTATAATATTATTACGGGTTATCCCAAAGGAATTAAAAATACATTAAACATAGCGGGTGTTAATGAAGAGGAATATATTGCCGTTTTAGATCACTTTAGTAAAAGGGATAAAGATTCTTTAAAGTTTAAAGCTGCCAAAAGTTTAATATCTAATATTCCATTTTACTCCTTTAAAAACACCTATCTTTTTTATAATAATTTAATAGATTCGCTAGAAAGAACAAGACAAAAACAGGTTAAAGAAAATTTAGAACCAAGAAAAATAAGAGACTATACCCGAGAAAATTTCTTCGAAAGCTCAAAATTAATTTCAGAAAAAAATAGAGAATTAAAAAAAAATATTAAAGATATTGATGTTTTAAACTCTAATTTTTGATTGAAAATATAGATTTGGCATTTGAAGCACATAATAAACTGCCCAATTATTTACAATCAGATTTTAGTGATTTTTTAAATTATGTTGTTCCATATAGATGTAGTAATGAGCCGTTAGAGTTTACCAAAAGAAGAGAATTATATGAAAAATATTTATGGGTTTATGATTCTTTAAAAAGTATGACTATTGAGAAAGTTATCGAAAAAATTTATAACGATTTAAATTTAGAAGGTGGGCAGAAGGTATTGACTAAATTTGAAGGAGCTTTATCTTTAACACAGGTAGAGAAACTTAAGTTTGGTAGATGTGATGATTTAGTAAATTATTTTGTTGCTTTATTAAGGTCGCTAGGTTTGGCAGCGGGTAAAGATTATACTAATCATTGGGGAAATTTTCATCATTCATCCGGACATTCTTGGGTTTTTTTAAAGACTAAGAATGAATTATTACCAATTCAGGTAAGCGTAGACGAATATTCTAATTCAGTATCCAAAGAAATTTTTAATGTTGGTAGTTTTCCAAAAATATATAGATTCAATTTCGTTAAGCTTAAGGAAGACAAAATTGAATTATTACCTCTTCAAGATGTTACTAGTGAATATAGATTAACCTCTGATATAGAAGTTCAAGATATTTTGAAACAAGGAAAGAATGAAAATTATAAATTATGTGTTTATGATAATAAAAATGAATGGGCTGTAGTTGATGAAAATTATGAATATGATAACGGAATGATTAGATTTAAGAATCTAGGTAGAGGAGTTTTATATGCAATATGCATAGAATTAAATAACTCATTAAAACCTATTAACTTCCCTTTTTATTTAGACTTCAAAGGAAGAGTAATAGAAATGAGTAATATTGAAATTATTGACAAGGATGCAATCATTACAAGGAAGTATCCACCATTTTTTCCCCATATTAATAAAAAGAAGTCAAGAATTAGTAGTCTAAATCATTGTATTATACAGGGGGCAAATACACTAGGAAAGAATTCATTTGACACAATATTTAAAATTGAAAAGTTTAATTCCACTCAGAAAATTATATTTAAGTTTAATACAACTAAAAGTTATAACTATTATAGATTACATGGTGTGGATTCGATAAAGATTCATTTAGCTGAATTTAAATTATGTGATGAAAGAGGTGAAAGCGTTACTGGAATTGAAATAGAAAAAAATAGCTTGGGTTCAAAAGGGAGGTTAAAAAGATTAATGGATGACGATCCTTTGACATACATTGATTTTAGAAATTTGGATTTAATTTTTAAAATTCCAACAGATAAGCGAGTGAGAGGTTTTAAAATTCAGGCAAGAAATGATGATAATCATATTAATGTTGGAGAATTATATGAATTAATGAATTATGATCAGGAATGGAAAACAATATTTGTAAAAAAAGCAAAAGATACGTTTCTAACTTATACTGGTTTCAAAAAGAATGGGTTATATCTTCTTAGAAATAGAACAAAAGGATACGAAGAAAATGTTTTTACTTTTAATAATGATGGTACGCAATTCTGGTTTGGAGTCTCAGATATTGGCGAATTGAACTTGCAATAAAAAACTGGACAATTAGTTGAATGAATATTCAAATAGTTCTAGGGTGTAAATATATTATTTAAATGACACTATCCATTGAAATGTGGAAAGTTTGGGATAAGATCTTAATTTAAAAGACACTATCCCGAAAAGTGTGTAAGTTAAAAATCGAGGGTTTGGCTTTTTTAAAGTTGAACCCTTTTTTCAAATATAGTCAAAAACTGGTTTAAAATAATGCCCCAGTTTCTAATGGGCATTGACCATTTTTTAGTTGCCTCTCTAAGGGCTAAAAAAGTGGACTTCATAACAGCTTCATCTGTAGGGAATGAGAGTTTGTTTTTAGTGTACTTTCTGATTTTTCCATTAAGGTTTTCAATAAGGTTGGTAGTGTAAATGATTTTTCTGATTTCGATAGGGAATTCATAGAAAGCGGTAAGTTCTTCCCAATTGTCCCTCCAGCTTTTAATAGCGTAAGAGTACTTATTTTCCCATTTTTGTGCAAAGTCATCCAGAGCTGCTTTTGCTGCACTTTTGGTAGGTGCGTCATAGATACTTTTCATGTCCTTTGTAAATTCCTTTTTGTCTTTCCAAACCACATAACGACAAGCATTTCTAATTTGATGCACCACGCAGATTTGGGTTTTAGATTCAGGAAAAACGTTTTTAATGGTATCGGTAAAGCCGTTAAGATTGTCTGTGGCCGTGATAAGCAGATCCTGAACGCCTCTGGCTTTCATATCGGTTAGTACGCTCATCCAAAATGCAGCCGATTCATTCTTACCCAACCAAAGCCCTAAGACTTCCTTTTTACCATCTCTACGTAATCCTACAGCAATGTACATGGTTTTGTTAATGACTTTTGAGTTTTCCCGAACTTTGAATACAATTCCGTCCATCCAAGTAATTAAATATACAGGTTCCAATGGTCTATTTTGCCAGGCTACAATGTCATTGGTTACCTTATCTGTGATGCGGGATATGGTGGATGTAGATACATCAAAATCGTAGACTTCACGGATTTGTTCTTCGATATCAGAATTACTCATCCCCTTAGCATAAAGGCTGATAATGACATTTTCTATGCCATCTACCATGTTAGTGCGTTTTGGAACCAACATAGGATTAAAAGAAGCTTCTCGGTCTCTAGGAACTTTAATATTAGTCTCTCCTAGAGCTGTTTTTATCTTTTTTGAAGCGTAACCGTTACGGGTATTGCTGTTATCAGATTGTTGGTGTCTATCATAATCTAGATGCGCATCAAGTTCGCCTTCGAGCATCTTTTCAATACCTCGCTTTTGGATGGATTTTAGAAAGGCGGTTAGTTCGTCTCCTGTTTTAAACTGTTTTAAAAAATCGTCGTTTAGAAAATCTTCTTTCTTCATAAGTGTATAAATTTTAAAATTAAACAAAAAAATATCGAGGGTTGCAACCCTCGATATTTTTATACTTTACACACTTAGTGAGATACTACCATTTAAAACGGAGCATATAAACCCATTCTACTTTTAAGGGTTAAAAAACAGGTTCAGCTACGGCATTGTCCTGCGTTCATGGATTGCCTTACCAAGCCATTGTAACTTTTAATTATTGAAGCGAACCTTGGCTGGCATATTGTATGCCTCTGTCAGAATGGAATATTAAGGGCTGTTTCAGGGTTGTGTTTTTAATGGCCATATTCCATGCTCTTATAATGGTTACTTCGGTAGTCAGGTCATGGTTTAATGACTAACCGACAACCTTTCTGTTAAATAGGTTGATGATTACCATAAGGTAAAGTCAACCTTGTTTGGTTTTAATATTGGCAATTTTACTTACCCTGTAATAGATTGTTAAGTATAGTACGAATAGGTTTAATTTTTAGTAGACGTATTTCGGTAAATTACCATTTTTTCAATCTGTTTCAGACTAATCTTACTTCTTTTCATAATACTGTTCCAATTTAAAATTATTATTTTAACTTTAAATCGTTCGGTTTTAAGAGTAGTTTACAGCTCATGGAATGAATTTAATCTACTGTTTCTTTCTTATTAGGGACTAAAGTTGATGAATTTTATAAATAAATATAAAAGTGTCAAAATTTGTCCTTATAGAAATTTATTTTCGAAAAAAAAAGTGACAAACAGAAAGCACAAAACTTGTAAAGGAAGTACAAGTGTTTTTTATGTCAAAGAATAAATTTATATGTTTAAACTTGTTATCGTGTATAGAGTGTTCAGCCTAGTTTATAATTTTTTAGGTTTGTGGTGGTTATTGATTGGTTTTATCTTAACATTTGCTTTTTTTTATACTCTTTTTAGTGTTTTAAATAATAAAAAAAAGGTGTATGTCAAGATTATTAAGCCGTTTTTAATAGTTTATTTCACCTTTTTTGTAGCTATAAGTTTTAAATTATTTTTTTTTGATATTTATAAAATACCTAGTTCTTCAATGGAAAACACATTATTAAATGAAGATGTTATTTTAGTAAATAAGTTGAGTTATGGTCCCAGGTTGCCTCGCTCACCGTTTGATATACCTTGGATTAACATTGCATTTTATTTTAATGACTTGGCAAGAAAGCGGATGTATGAAGATTGGTGGACTTATATACGTTTATCAGGTTTAACAAAAATAAAAAGAGGAGATGTTTTTGTGTTCAATTCCCCTTGGAAAAAGAATTTTATTATTGTTAAGAGGTGCATTGCACTACCTGGAGAAGAACTACATATAAAAAATGGTCAGATATATACAAATAATAATTTATTTGTTGAGCCAAATACAATTAAAAACAATTATAGATTTATACTCAAAGATAAAACAAAATTTGATAAAGTAATAGATTCATTTTCAGAAAACATTTATTTAAAAGAAATTGATAGTTTATATAAGGCGTCGTCTTTAACAAAAGATAAAATTACTTACTTTAAGAAAAATAAGTTAATAGATTCTGTGAAAATTGAAGTTGATAGTTTTATCCCAGATTATACGTTTATCAAATTATCAAGTATAAAATGGACATATGATAATATGGGGCCATTAATTGTACCTAGGAAAGGTATGGAAATTGTATTAAAACCTAGTACTTATGCATTATATGAAAGGGCTATTAGGAAATCGGAGGGATGTAAGATTAAGAGCCTCAATGGAGAGTATTATATGGATGGTGAAAAAATTGAAACTTATATTTTTAAAAATAATTATTATTTCATGATGGGAGACAATCGAAAGGAATCACATGACTCAAGAAGGTGGGGATTTGTGCCAGAAAAAAATATTATTGGTAAAGTACAATGTGTGTTTTATTCTAATTCAGAGAATGAGTTTAATTGGGATAGATTAATGAAGTTGGTAATTTAAAACAGAAGTTTGAATAAAAAATGGCAATTAAATTAAAATTAATCTTGATTATTATAGTATTGTTTAATGCATTTTCTTGTCAAAAAAATAAACAGGAGAGTTTAAGGTATGATGTGTTAAATAAATTTAAAAATGATGATAAAAAATATAATTCAGCTAAATTTATATTAGATAATTTTAATAATAAAGTCCATTATGAAGGAATTTTATACAACACCTATTTGGAATTAATAAATAAATATTCAAATGATTCTCTTGTTGTATTAAATGATTCCTTAAATAAAATTTATAATTCTT